>SBHD01000133.1 GCA_006226345.1 Bacteroidota bacterium
GTAGTCGCCAGAAGGATATTCTTCCTCGTCATTTTCAAAAAGCAGATCTATAAAGTTCGTAGGTTGTCAGCTGGTCGCTCGTTCGATACCCGAAATGTGCCCGAGGCAGGGAATATCCGGAAGAACAAACAAACGGCAAACTGGTCAATGACGCCTGTGGCGCCAAATTGGTTGCCCGAAAAAGCGGGTTTTTAGCGTTCGGCCAAAAAGAATACGGCCACCCGCCGGCCAGACAGTCTGGACCTCGCCAATTGACAGATACACGACATAGCGAACACCGTGCCGGACTGCTATCCGGACGGTATTATTTACAGGTAAAAGGGCAGGTCCCAAGCCTGCTCAAATCTAGTGCAGGAGTTGCAGCGCAGCCTTGATCAGGTCTTCTACGCGGGTAATATCCGAACGTTCCTTGAGCACCTGGTTCAAGGCTTTTTGCCCGGCTATCCGATTGATACCCAGCGACATTAGTGCAGAAAGCGCCTCGTCGCGCACCGCATTGTCCGCCATCGGGAGCAACACCGGGCTGTCGGGCGCTTCCTTTGCGATCTTGTCTTTCAGGTCAAGGATGATCTGTTTGGAAGCCTTCGGGCCGATACCCTTGGCACGTTGCAGTACATGTGCCTGCTCGCTGATGATCGCCGAGCGGATCTCATCCACAGACATCGCCGACAGCAGCAACAGGGCGGAGGTAGGCCCTACTCCGGTCACACTGATCAGCTGCAGGAACAGGTTTCGCTCGGTCTGTGTGGCAAAGCCGTACAGGGTATGAGCATCATCCGTAATGTGGAAATGGGTATACAGTGTCGTGCGTTCCTGGCCTTCCAACGCCGTATAGGTGCTTAGTGGAATATTCAGGTGATAGCCGACGCCATGCACCTCCAGGGTGACAAAGGCCGCTGTGCGGTAGGTGATCTCGCCTTTAAGGTATGCGTACATTTTTCAAGATTGTAAATGCGGTGTCTGCTGCGACGCAGGAGCAGGTGGCGTCTCAGGTGATTCGGGTACTTACCATTGAAACAGGTGACAAATGTAGCAGTTTCAGTCCGGTTATCAGACAAGCCATACGCTGACAGCGGTTACCAGCAGATTACTCCAAAAATTCACGCCATCGTTTGACATCCATTCGAAACCGCTGTAGCGCTGCATATGTAAGCCGTTCCTGTCACTCAGCATTCCGGAGTCCGGATCCAAGTAACGGGCCTGCATGGCTGCCCCCAACAGGCTGTCCAGAACCATTCCACAAAAACCGGCTACCGCAATTCCAGACAATTCAGGTGTTCGTATATCCTGTTGCAGGAGCAGGCTGCACAACAGCGCTATACTGAAAGCCCCCACGAGTCCTCCGATCGTGCCCGCTAAACTTACACCACCCGACAAACCCACCGGTACATTTTTCCAACGCAGCATATCGTATGTCGGCTGGCGAAAATACTGCCCGATCTCCGACGACCAGGTATCAGCCGTACTAACCGCCAGCGAAACAGACATCAGTAAAAAAATAATATCCGAATTTACCCAAACCACTCCGGTGGCCAGTATGGCATATATACCGCCATTACATAATACCTGGCGAAAATCGCGGGGTTGCCCATGCCGGACATCGGCAGCGGTCAGCCGCTCTTTGTTCAGGCGCCCCAACGCCGTGCTGCTAATAAAGAAAAAGAAAAGCGGGAGCAGCCACAACGGGCCGGCAAAGGACAGTACCCACAATCCGACAGCAGCGGCTACAAATCCGCCATCCAGCGTAAGGGCGCGCTTGCGATAGGTATACCAGACAAAAACGCCGGCAAAAAGTGCGGCCGGCAGGAAATAGGCTGCAGGTATTTGTGGCATGAGCGGTGATTAAAGGAGCGGTCCGAACTTTTGCACCTGGATTGTTTATGCAGGTGTAACAGTCCGGATCAGCTCTACATGACTGGTCGGGTAAAAATACAAAGGCACATAGTACAAACCTTAAGAATGCCGTTTGCGCTATGTGCCCCTGTTTTCAGAACATCGTAATGGTATTACACCGTTTCGACCTTCTTTTTCTTTTTAACCTTTGCACCGGTGCCATTGGACATAGGGGATACAATCCCCAGCGCCAAGGCCAGCACCTCGCTCATATTGTCAACGTACCGGAACGTCAGCCCTTTGATATATTCCTCTTCAATTTCGGCTACGTGCTTTTCGTTTTCCCTGCACAGCAGCACTTCCTTCAACCCGGCGCGTTTGGCAGCCAGTATCTTTTCCTTGATCCCGCCTACCGGCAGCACCTTGCCCCGCAGGGTGATCTCTCCGGTCATAGCCAAGAAGGGCTTAACCGGTTTGCCGGTGAACACGGAAGTCAGGGCTGTCAGCATGGTCACTCCGGCGGAAGGGCCGTCCTTCGGAATGGCGCCTTCCGGTACGTGAATATGAATATCGGATTTGTCAAATTTCTCCAGATCAATGTTCAGGTCGCTGGCATGCGCCTTGATATAACTGAGCGCTGTACTGGCACTTTCCTTCATTACATCACCCAGGTTGCCGGTCAGTTGCAGCCTGCCGCTGCCCTTATTGACACTCGACTCAATGAAGAGTATCTCGCCGCCTACGGAAGTCCAGGCCAGCCCGATGGCCACGCCCGGAGCCTGTTGCTCGCTGTAGCTTTCGGCATCGAACTTGGTCGGACCCAGGATACTGTGGAGGTGTTCGGGCTTGACAGTTACCTCATAAGGTTCTTCCATCGCCACTTTTTTGGCTACGTTCCGCATCACTGAGCCGATCTCCCGGTTCAGGTTTCGCACCCCGCTTTCGGCTGTGTAGAACCGGATTATGTCCACCAATGCCCTGGTACTAATCTTGATCTGATTGGGTTTCAGTCCATGTTCTTTGCGCTGTTCCGGGATGAGGTGGCGCTTAGCAATCTCCACTTTTTCCTCCCGCGAATAACCGGAAATATTGATCATTTCCATCCGGTCGAGCAATGCCGGCTGGATGGTCGACAAGGAGTTGGCCGTGGCAATGAACAAGACCTTGGACAGGTCGTATTCCAATTCCAGGTAATTATCGTAAAAGGTGGTATTCTGCTCCGGGTCCAGCACCTCAAGCAGGGCGGACGAAGGGTCGCCCCGGAAATCCTTACCAACCTTATCGATCTCATCGAGAATAAACACCGGATTTCCGGCTTTAGCCTTTTTCAGCGATTGAACGATCCGGCCCGGCATAGCACCGATGTATGTTTTGCGGTGTCCGCGGATCTCCGCTTCGTCGTGCAGACCACCGAGGCTCATCCGAATATACTTGCGGTTGAGAGCCCGGGCTATACTCTGCCCAAGAGAAGTCTTACCAACCCCGGGAGGGCCTATGAGGCACAGGATCGGCGCCTTCATATCGCCTTTGAGTTTGAGCACAGCCAGGTGCTCCAGTATACGCTCCTTGACCTTGGTAAGGCCGTAATGGTCTTTATCCAGGACGGCTTTTACCCGCTTGAGGTCGAAATTATCTTTTGTGAACTCCTGCCAGGGCAGGTCGAGCAGTGTTTCGAGGTAGGTCAGCCCGATAGCATATTCAGCGATCTGCGGGTTGACACGTCGCAGTTTATTTACCTCCCGGTGGAACGTTTCCAGCACATTGGGCGGCCATTTCTTTTTTGCCGCACGTTCCAGCAGGGCATTGATCTCATCTTCCTGCGGATTTTGCCCCAATTCTTCCTGGATTGTTTTCAGTTGCTGACTCAGGAAATAATCGCGCTGCTGTTTTTCGATATCATTGCGCACCTTGGCCTCAATCTGATCTTTCAACTCCAGGAGCTGAAGTTCTGAGTCCATGTGCTGGAGAATACGGTTGGCTTTATCCTTGAGGTGGTTGATCTCCAGGATCGCCTGTTTTTCCTCCACCTTTATATTGAGGTTGGAAGCGATAAAATTGAGCAGGAAGTTATCGTTCGTGATGTTTTTGAGCATCACTACGGCTTCGGACGGTATTTGCGGCGAAAGTTCGATGATCTGCTTGGCAGCATCGCGGATACTGCTGAGCAGGGCCCGGAATTCGAGTTTGTGTTTGGGCTGTGTGTATTCAATGGTGCTGATCTGTCCGAGCATGTACGGATCCTCACTCAGCATTTCTTCCAGCCGGAAACGCTTGCGGCCCTGCAGGATGGCCGTAGTAGAGCCATCCGGCATTTTCAGGAGTTTCAAAACGCGGGCAATCGTACCGATTTCATACAGGTCCAGGGCTTCCGGTGCTTCAATTTTCACATCGCGCTGGGACAGTACTCCTATAAAACGGTCATCTTCGTAGGCTTTCTGAACGGCACGAATACTTTTATCGCGCCCGATGGTAATTGGCGTCACGATACCCGGAAACAACACGGTATTCTTCAGCGGCAGGATAGGTAAAGTGTCTGGAAACACTTCCCCCTGCTTCGCTTCCTCTTCCTCTTCCAGGGAGAAAAGCGGAACAAAATCCGGCTCATCGTCGGATTGTACTGGCATTAACCAATTTTCAAACATATTCAAATATTACGGGAGGGTTTGGAGGATTCAAAGGATTACACTTTCGCATTCAAGTGCCCCATCCCGGTTGGGTACGGAAAACTTAAATAAAACCAATAAACTGCAAACTTTGTGCTTTTTCCTGAATTAACAACGCTGAAAAGCGCTTATGTGTCATTCTGGCAGCAAAATTTTCAAAATCCGCATCTTTGCCTACCGGTCAAATTACTTGCCATTCTGAACCCGGGTTGAAATTGGCAGTAAATTCAACTTTTGTCAGACAAAACGGCAGGCGCCACATCCGGCTTGTGCCGAAAAGGCGCCCGTCCGGAGCGGTTCCGCAAGGTTGACACCGTCAATTTTTGACTGGCATCCAACATTTTGAGCCACTTCGCAGTTTATTTGCAGGCGGATCGACTCCGATCTGTTTGCCCAAATACATACCTACTCATACAACACTATGCAAAAACTCTGGTTCTGGTTATTGATCGGCGTCACCATCGCCGGCTGCCAATCCCCTAAAGCAATTTACACAGCGGATCAACTCTTGCCCGCTGAAAATGCCTTGTTATGGAAAATTGACGGAAATGGTCTGAAAAAGCCTTCCTACCTACTGGGCACGATCCACCTGATCCCAAAAGACAAATTCCAGTTTTCGGAAGCGACCTATGACGCCCTGGCTGTAGCCCGCCGGGTCACGTTCGAGATCGATATGAAGGAAATGACCAATCTGACCGCCCAGTTCAGCCTGCTGACCAAAGCCTTTATGCGGGGTGGCACCACCCTGCGCGACCTTTTACCCGATGAAGATTACCAGTTTGTAAAACAAAAACTGGCCGATCAGGGACTGCCAGGCGGCATGCTTGAACGCATGAAACCATTGTTTCTCAGTACATTGTTTGGCACCGGAGAAGAATCATCTCTTGGCGGCAACTCCAGCATGACTTCCGTAGAAATGGAACTCTACCGCCAGGTAAAACGGCGGAAACTGGAATCGGCAGGCCTGGAAACAGCGGCCTATCAGATGGGAATTTTCGACAGTATTCCCTACCAGGTACAGGCAAACATGCTGGTCGAAACGCTGCGCAACGCCGAAGGCTCCAATAGCGACTTCGACAAAATGATCGAGCTGTATCTACAGCAAAATATCAACGCCATGGAATCCATGATGCACGAGGAAGCATTTGGTATCGGCGCCTACCAGAATATTCTGCTCCATAACCGCAACCGCAACTGGATACCAGTGATGCAGGATATGATGCGGGAAAAACCTACCCTGTTTGCTGTCGGCGCCGGACACCTTGGTGGTGCCGCCGGCGTGATCGCCCTGCTCCGGCAAGCTGGGTACCGGGTAGAAGCGGAGCTTTAAATTAATGATGAATGATGAATGATAAATGGGTTCACCCTCCGCGGAAGGTGAACCCATTTATCATTCATCATTCATCATTCATCATTCATTTCTCTCCCTCGTCGCAGCCACAGCATCCATGCGGATCATATCCTGCATGATCCGGAGTGTTTCGTACAACTGGATATCCTTTTTGCGGTCTTTCAGCCAGTCATCGTTGCGGGCAACACGGGAAGTGTCGCTCTGAATATAAGACCGATCGGCCATCGGGTTTTCTATCTTGAAATCCCCGATCGGCTGCAGCATATTTTCAAACGGCTTGGCCTCTTCGACCAAACTTTTATCCCAGGCCTGGAAGGCTTCTTTTTCCAACGGAAATTGACTGACATCACGCTGCCGTTTCAGACGCTGGGCATTCTCTTCGATCAGTTTGAATGTCGCATTCTGCTTGACGCGGGTGGCGCTGTTTTCAGCCAGTTTGTCCAGATTGGCAATATGATAAGCGTTCTGGTTGAACGCTACCGGTTCGATGGTAGTGGCCGGCATGGGATACTCGTCCTCGCGCTCGCCGTAATCAATGTACATGTAAGAATCGGGCAACACAATATCCGGAATAACCCCTTCCAGTTGGTTGGTCTTACCGGTAATGCGGTAGAACTTCTGGATGGTCACTTTCATTTCACCCATCGGCTTGATCGATTCGTCGTTAGTGGTCAGGTCCAGGTCCCAGAACCGCTGTACGGTTCCTTTGCCATACGTCTGAGTGGAAGCGCCGACGATCACAGCCCGACCGTAGTCCTGCATGGCGGCGGCCATGATTTCCGAGGCAGATGCACTGCCGGCATTTACCATGACGATCAGGGGGCCGTTGTATTGCACCCGCGGATCGGAATCGGCGTTGATATCCGGCTGGCGGCCCCGGCTCTTCACCTGCACGATCGGCCCCTGTTCGATAAACAGACCGGACATGCGCACGACATCGCGAAGCGAGCCGCCGCCGTTGTTCCGCAGGTCGAGAATGATCCCGTTTACATTTTCCCGGCGGAGTTTGGCGATCTCCTTTTCCACATCTTCCGCACAGGAAGTGATGCCTTCCGGCGTGAAATCTGCATAAAACTTGGGCAGGTAGATATAGCCTACTTTATCCGGCGCACCCTCTGTGCTCAGGATAAGGGATTTGGCCATGGCTTCTTCGGTGATGACGATATCCCGGACGATGCTGATCACTTTTGTCGAGCCTTCCGGTTTTTGTACGGTCAGTTTGACAATCGTGCCTTTCGGGCCCCGGATCTTGGATACCACATCGTCAATTTCCCAACCCATGACATCTACGGGTTCGTCATCGCCCTGGGCGACCTTGACGATCACGTCTTTAGACTTCAGATCGCCCTGTTTCCAGGCCGGGCCGCCGGGTACGATCTCGGTAACGGTGGTTTTTTCGCCGTCGCTTTGCAGGCGGGCACCGATACCTTCCAGTTTGCCGGACATCCGGAAATCAAACTCTGCTTTATTCTTCGGAGAGAAATAACCGGAGTGGGGGTCGAAGATATTGATCAACGAATTCAGATAAACTTCCAGTTGACGGCTGCGATCTCGTTTCTGCAGCGGTTTGAACCGGCGGTCATATATTTCCAGGACTTTCTCGCGGATTTCCGTCTCAAGGGTAGCAAAATCTTTCTTTTCCCCTTTAAATTCCGGCTTCTCCTGGTTTTCCAGTTCGTCCGTTATACGGCTCAGCACTTCATATTTCATCCAGTGTTCCCAGCGGTGCTGTAATTCGGCGTCATCTTGGGCCCAGCTCAGTTTCTTGCCGTCCGTTTCCAGGTATTCATTTACATTGAAGTCCATTGGCTTGGACAGGATTTCCCTGTACCAGCCCTGTACTTTATCGACGGAATTACCAAGCAGGTCAATCGACAAATTAAAAAAGGCATAGGTGCCGGCGCGCGCCTCATCATCCAGTTCGGTAGCAAAAGGCTGGAGTTGGTCAATATCGGACTGGGTAAAGAAGCGCTTACCGCCATCGACATTTTCCAGGTACAGGTTGTAGGCTTCCCGGGAAAACTGATCGTTCACCTCTTTGGGTGCATAGTGAAAACGCTCCAGGCCATACAGGATGGACTGGATCAGCTTGGCTTCTTTCTTCGGATTAGGGTCATCCCCCTGAAACGGCGCCAGCCGGTTGAAGAAGAAGACCAAACCGGCTATTCCCAGAAAAGAGAAAAACAGCAGGGATGGTTTCCATTTCATGTCGATAGATTTTTGTACGGTTTTAAGTGGGTCGGAAGGCCGCGTGGCATACATCATGAGCGGGAAAGTAGTTTGATCATTAACAAAAATACGGCTCAACAGTTGAACGGGGAACCAAAGCCGCTTATGTACCAAGGTTAACAACGCAAGAATGTGAACTTTGTGACGAGCCACCCGAACTTTTTCTACGAAACCGGTTATTTGCGGCGGTTTCAGCACAATACCCACCACCTGCATCCACCGCTACCTGCAAACCCGAATCGGTATGTGGGTTTCCGGATTTATTTCGACCTTTGCCTTCCATTTATCATCACTGACCTATGACTAAAAATATTTCCCTTGTGCTCAACGCCGTACTGTTACTGGCCGTAGCGCACCTGTATTACCTGCATTTTTCTTCTGCCAGTACCGAAGCAGAAAAGCCAGCTGCTATCGTTCCTCCTCCCTCCGAAAACGGGGGCGTTAAGATCGCCTATGTGGATGCCGATACCCTCGACGCCAAATACGAATGGCTGAAAGAACAGAAAAAAGCACTCGAAAAGCGGGTTGAAAGCGCCGAACGCAGTATGGGCGCCAAAAAGGACAAACTGCTTAGCGACATGGCTGCTTTTGAACAAAAAGCCCAAAGCGGCACCGTGCCCCGTGCTGACCTGGAAAAAGAATATACCGCCCTCATGGAGCGCCAGCAAAAACTGGCCGAGGAAGAGGCAAGACTTGGCAAACAACTCGCCGACGAACAACGCGATGCTATGAACAAACTCATGGCCAATGTCGAAGAAAAACTTAAAAGCCTGCAAAGTCAGATCGGCTACGATTACATCCTGTCGTACTCCAAAGGCGGCGGTCAGGTACTGCTGGCTAATGACAGCCTCGATATCACTTACCAGGTACTGGACCTCCTGAATAAAAAAGACGAGAAGAAGTAAATAGAGGGTTAGATGGTTGGATGGTTGGATGGTTGGATGGTTAGATGGTTAGA
>SBHD01000154.1 GCA_006226345.1 Bacteroidota bacterium
TCCGTAACAATTCTGGCGTGTCGGAGTTTACAAGATAAGTATGCATCCCGGAGGGTTTCAGGAAAGGCGGGCAGGCAGATCGAGGAATAAAGGTAGCCCTTTGAGGAACAAAGGGGAACGCCCCGAATTTAGTAATTTTGGCATTTGATAATATCTGACATGTTCGGCGATAGCCCCCATCGCTTTATACAATATTACTTAATCTTGTTCAGTACAAGCACAAAACACTATGGCTGGTTTCACTACAACCTCCGGTTCCCAAACTGTTGCTCTCCCATCCGATAAGCCGATCGTGAACGATTCGCTGGATCCCTATGTACCCATACCGACCAAGCCCTGGAATGCACGCCGGGTGGCACACCTGTACCGCCGGCTGGGCTTTGGTGCATCCATTGATCAGATCGAGCAGGGGCTCCAGATGGACCCGTCCGATCTGGTCGATCAACTGCTCGATGCGGCGGCCAGCCTCCCCCCACCAACACCACCGTCCTGGGCTGATTGGACCTCGGATGATTACACCGGTAACAATGCCCTAATTACCCAGCACCGGCGCGATCTGCGCGACCGTTGGTTTACCGAAATGCTCGACGAGGGGGTACGGGCCAAAATGGCATTCTTCTGGAGTAATCACTTCGTTACCGAGCTGGAGGTGTATGGCTGTAATGCATACCTGTGGAGCTATTACGCTCTTCTGAACGCGTATGCACTGGGAAATTTTCGTGAATTCGTGAAGGAAATGGGCAAAAACCCTGCCATGCTCGTCTACCTGAACGGCGCTGTGAACGAGGTGGGTGAGCCCAATGAAAACTACGCCCGCGAATTGATGGAACTGTTTACCATGGGCGAAGGAAACGGTTATACCCAGTTGGATGTCGTTGAAATGTCGCGTGCTGTGACGGGCTGGAAAGCCTTTTTCAACGGCTGTTATCCGCCTTATTTCGATCCGGCAAAATTTGACAACAATCCCAAGACCATCTTCGGCGTAACGGCCAACTTTTCCTTTGATGAGGCGCATGACCTGATCTTTAGCGAGCGGCCGGATCAGGTTGCCCATTTTATTACCGGAAAGATCTACCGGAATTTTGTCTATGAAACGATAGACGATTCCATTGTCGACGGGCTGGCCACCACTTTCAAGGATAATAACTGGGAACTGCTTCCGGTCCTCAAACAACTGTTCAAGAGCGAGCATTTTTTTGAAGAACGGTTTATGAATACCCTGTTCAAGAGCCCTGTGGAAGCGTTGATACCGGTCTTTAAAATGGCAAATGCCAACTCGGTCACCCATATTGATCCGGGCTGGTGGAGTGATATTGCCTTTTACCTGGACCGGTTGGGGCAGATCATTTTCGGTCCGCCAAACGTGGCCGGCTGGCCCGGTTACCGGAGCTGGGTGAATGAAAATACCCTGGCACTTCGGTGGAATTATGTGGCACTGGTGGCGACCTACGTCCAGCAAAACGATCAGCTCCGGGACAACCTTAGGACCCTGGCCAAAACGGTGTCTGATAACAGCAATGATGCCACGGTGGTCACCCAGGCATTGGTGGATTTCTTTATCGGGCAGGACCTGGATACTATTTATGCCGATGCTGCAGTGGGGTATTTCAAAGCCGGTATTCCCGAGGGCTATTTTACCGATGGTTCCTGGAACCTGAATTGGGACGAAGTGCCGGACCAGGTGATCAACCTGCTAAAATATATCGCCCGGCTGCCGGAATTCCAGCTGGCCTGAGCGCAGCCTGATCCTTCTATTCCTTGAATCGACAACACAAATATCATGTGTGAAAAACATAAAAAAAGACTGGGCGCAGCATTGGAACACGGAGCCGCCCATACCCGTGAACACCAGTGGTCCCGCCGGGATTTCCTTTCGGCTACCGGCCTGCTTGGAGCCGGAGGGTTTCTGCTGGGGAATAATATTGTACGTGCTTTCCAGCCGACACCGTTAATGGCCTCTCTGGCGGCCAACGGGGATAATGACCGTGTGCTGGTCCTGATCCGCCTGGATGGCGGGAACGACGGCCTGAATACCGTCATTAAACGGGGCAGCAGCGAATACTACAACCTGCGTCCGACCCTTGGTATCCAGGACAACGATCTCTGGGCATTGAGCCCGGAATACGGCATGCCGGTGGAGACCAACGCGTTGCAGCCGATGTGGGCCGAGGGGATGATGAAAGTGATCTTCAATGTCGGATACCCTCAACCCAACTACAGCCATTTCCGTTCTTCGGATATTATCGCGTCTTCCAGCGATTCGGACAAGGTAGTGGAAACCGGCTGGGTAGGGCGTTTTCTTGCAAATGAATATGCGGCATTCCTGGAAGCGCCGCCCTCCATTCCTCCCGCGATTCAGATCGGGGTGCAGGCTAACCTGCTGTTTCGTGCAGAAGAGGCTAATATGGCCCTTTCCGTGAGCAGTCCGCAGGAATTTTATCAAATTGCACAGACCGGCCAACTGTACGAAACAGCCTCGCTGGGGACCAGCAACCGGGATGTGGAACTGGCCTATGTCCGGCAAACAGCCAACGCCGCCTTCCGGTATGCCGAAACCATCCAGGGGGCTTACCTGAGCGGGAAAAATCAGGTCACCTATCCTTCCGGTAATGACCTTTCCTCCCCCATGGCCATTATCGCCAGGGTGCTGAAGGGAAATCTGGGTACCCGGATCTTTATGGTCGATATTGCCGATTTCGATACCCATGTGAACCAACGGGCCAATCACCTGAACCTGCTGAACCAGGTGGCTACCGCGGTCCGGGCATTCTACGATGACCTGACCGAAGGTGGTACAGGACTGGAGAAGAAAGTCCTGACGATGACTTTCTCCGAGTTTGGCCGCTCGATATATGAAAATGGCTCCCGCGGAACCGACCATGGCGCCGGTACTCATACACTCCTGTTTGGTGGTGAGATCGGCAATGGCTTTGCCGGACAGTACCAGGACATGAGTAATCCTGACCCGGTTGGAGACCCGCCGTTCAGTGTCGATTTCCGGGATGTGTATGCTACGGTGTTGCAGGACTGGCTTGGTAATCCGCCTGAGCTGGCACAGTTTGTTATTGGGAAACCGGTTACTCCACTCAGCGGGATCGTACCGGCTGCCATGCCACTATTGGGTGATAATGGTGAAAGCGCTTTGCTGGGACACAATCCGCATCCTACGCTTTCCGGGGTTGTAGAGATCAAATACTCCATTACCCAGGGTAGTGCTGTCCGGATCCAGTTGCTTGACCGGGCCGGGCACCTGTTGCGCACCCTATATGATGGATACCAGGAACGGGGCAGTCATACCTTTCTCTTCCGGCCGTCTGATTGGTATGTGATACCAGGTGCTTACCAGTATCGCCTTCTGGCCAGTGGTCAGGTATTTCAACGGACGATCCGGCTGTAATTTAAGTGGCGGGGAGGACGAAAGATGGAATGATGAAGTTGTTGTAATCTGATCGGGCAAATGTTATTCCGGTCAGCGGCATTGAACATTTCATTATTATTAGCGTTAACAGGTCCTAAAACCTGTACTTTATGGCCTTCGACTACTGCATTTGTGGTACGTTTGCCTTTCATACCTAATCCTCCTGACTATCAATGACAAATTCTCCCTTATTGAAGCAGCTAACTGCCTGCTTGTTCCTGCCGTTTTTACCTGTCTTTCTGGCTGCCCAGGCCCCCGTACCAGTTACCTCCCAATTGCTGGTTAAAGGCAGGGTGGTCGATGCCCAAACACGCGTACCGCTGGAGTTTGCAACAGTTGCCCTGTACAGTTCAACTGATAGTAGCGTGATTGGAGGCGGGTTAACCGAATCTGACGGGGCTTTTCAAATAAAAGCAAGGGAGGGTGTTTTCTTCTTAAAGATTGATTTTCTGGCGTATACGAGCCTAACTGTGGGGGATATACGATTGACAAAGGATGAGCCGGTTGCCGATCTGGGCTTTGTCGCGCTGGAACCGGCTGCCAATCGGCTGGATGAAGTGGTCGTACGCGCCGAAAAAAGTGCCGTGCAGATGTCGCTTGACAAACGGGTGTTCAATGTCGGAAAAGACCTGGCTAACCGCGGCGGTACAGCGGCGGAAATACTGGATAACGTACCTTCCGTGAATGTGGATGTGGAGGGAAATGTCAGCCTGCGGGGGAGTGGCGGAGTACGGATCCTCATTGACGGGCGCCCGTCGGGACTGGTGGGGATCAGCAATACCAACGGATTGCGGCAGTTGCCGGCCAATTTGATCGACCGGGTGGAGGTGATCACCAACCCTTCCGCCCGCTATGAAGCGGAAGGTATGGCGGGGATCATCAATATCGTTTTGAAAAAAGAACAGGCAAACGGGCTGAACGGCGCCGTGGACCTCACCGTCGGCAATCCGGACCAGTATGGTGCATCGATCAACCTGAATTACCGGAAAAACAAATTGAACCTGTTCTCCAATTACGGCCTCCGCTACCGTAAAAGCCCCGGCACCGGCAGTCAGTACCAGGAGTTTTATACCGGCGACACGACGTTCATTACCGAACTGACGCGCAACCGCGAACGCGGCGGATGGTCCAACAGCCTCCGGCTGGGCGCAGACTATTTTATCAATCCCCAGAACAGCCTCACAACAGCCTTTTCCTGGCGTTACAGCAATGAAGATAATTTCAGCGAGATCGTATACCGCGATTTTTTTAACAGCATTAACAACCCCACCGGTACGGTGCGCCGTACAGATGATGAAAAAGAGATAGAGCCCAATCTGGAATATAACCTCAACTATAAACGCACGTTTGAGCGGGACGGACACGAACTCGTTGCTGATGTCCGCTTCCAGGACAATACCGAACAGGAAAATTCTGATTTCCGGGAGCGTTCTTTTGCGCCCGATGGCGCGGCATCCGGTGCACCGGACTTTATTCAGCGGTCGGAGAACAAGGAAGGTCAACGAAACCTGATCATGCAGGTGGACTATGTCCATCCCTTTGGTGAGGAGGGCCGGTTTGAACTGGGGTACCGCGGTGGACTTCGGGATATTCGCAATGATTTCCAGGTGGAAGAGCTGAATGGCACCGTCTGGAGTACGCTTCCCGGGCTGACCAACAACTTCATTTACGACGAAAACATCCACGCCGGATATGCTATTCTGGGTAATAAGATCCAGAAGTTCTCCTGGCAGGGTGGGCTGCGCCTGGAAGTATCGGATGTCAAGACCGAACTCTTGCAAACCAATGAGGTCAATGACCGGCCGATTTACTCAAATTTGTTCCCCAGTGCACATGTGGGGTATGAGTTACCGGGTGGTCACGCCGTTCAAATCAGTTACAGCCGCCGCATCCGCCGCCCGCGGTTCTGGGACCTGAACCCGTTCTTTACCTACAGTGATGCGCGCAACTTTCGCAGCGGTAACCCTAACCTGAACCCCGAGTTTACCGATGCCTATGAGATCAGCCACCTGGTACGCTGGGAGAAAGGCACGCTCAGTTCCGCCATTTACCACCGGCATACCGATGATGTGTTCGAGCGTATTCGTATTCAGTTATCTGATACGTCATCACTGACCTTTCCGGTTAACCTGTCCACCCAAAATGACTTTGGACTGGAATTCACCGGATCTTATGAACCGTTGGAATTCTGGAAGATCAATGGTAACCTGAATTTCTTCCGGTCGATCACCAAGGGCACCTATGAGGGCCAGGAATTTAATGCGGATACATATACCTGGTCCGGACGGGTATCTTCCCGGATCTCGCTCTGGAAAAAGGTGGATATACAAAAAACATTCAATTACCGCGCGCCCCGTAATACCACACAGGGGCGTTCCAAAGCCATGTACCACCTGGATCTGGCAGCCAGCATGGATATCCTGAAAAGTAAGGGCACGCTCACCCTGAGTGTGCAGGACGTCTTTAACACCCGTCGCTGGCGCTATATCACCGAGGGTGTCGACTTTTACACGGAAGGGGACTTTCAATGGCGGGCCCGGCAGGTGAACCTGACCTTCAGCTACCGGATCAACCGTAGTAAAGAACAGCGAAAAGACCGGGATATGGAAGGTGGCGGTGAGAATGGTGGCGGTATGGAATTTTAAGCCCCCCTTCAGGTTCAGGTAACTTTCGGGTATTTACTGCCAGATCAAAAGTAGGAGCTGATCCCGAGCAACCAACCGGCTGTCCGGGTTGCCGGATTTTGCAACAGGTCGCGTTGCCACTGATACAGATAATTCAACCGCAAAACCGTTTGTGCTGAGGGCCTCAGGCTCAGGCCTCCAGTGATCCGGAACATATCGTCTCCGGCTCGTTGTCCTGTTTCTGCAAGGGTGCCGGTCTGCCAGTCGGTGTAATCCAGGCGAAGGGCTATATGCACGGTAGCGGTGTTCCAATGCAGGAGCCGGCCCTTAAATACCGGCTGTATGATATCCAGGAACCCGCCTTGCTGGTATTTGCCATATTCCGGCGCGTAATGCTCCGGGATATCTACTTGTACCCAGGCCCATTCACCGGTAAAAGCTGTTCCGGATACCGCGAGTTTGGTATTGAGATCTACTGCCAGCACATGCACTCGGCGGATGGCATCGAGCACTAGTCCGTCTTCCTCAAACCGGTTATAGGCCCCACCCATATAGGAAAAGCCCAACTCGCCTGCACGGGAATGGCGGATCGCCGTTTTTACCGATACCAGGGGACGCCCATTCAGGCTTTCCTCAAAGCGGTTGCTATTCGCCTTGGCTGCCGGTAAGAAGGTCCGGCCTTCCGGATTGGCGATGATCGACTCATCAAAGCCGTTGGTCAGGTAACCTTCATATCCAATGGTCCAAGCCCCCCGGAAAAACTTGCCGTGAAGCCCGAGCCCGACATTGGACCAGGTTGCGGGCAGCATTTGGGTGGCGGAAACAGGGCGTTCGGCAAATTCCCATTTGGGTCCGTCGTGGTTCTGGTTAAACGCCCCGATCGGGTTCATGACCACGCCTCCCCGCAGGTTGAGTGCGGGGTGAAATTGCACATCGACAGATGCAAACTCAATATTGATCTCTCGTCCGCCTTCCTCAAACTCCAGTTCGGTCAGAAATCGTATACCCCGGGATATCGTGGAAGACGCAAACAGCGTAAGCCGGGGAAACTGAAAGGAGAGGCCCTCTGTGATGCCATCAGTGGCAAAATAAGCTGAATGCGCCTCTACATAGCCTCCCAATGCCACCGGCATCCTGCCCATCTGAAGGAACGGACGGTTGTAGGTAGCATCCATATTGAGCTGAGGCGTTCCGGCAGAGTCTGTCGGAACCTGACGGGAAAATACCCCCGGCGGGCCGTCCTGTGCAGGGAGTACGAACGGGTTTAGCAATATGGCAAATAAAACGGTAGTCTTATACCAGGTGAATAACGATTTGCTGTTCATTTTCAATTGTTTTATAGGTTTGTAAAGGCTGATCGGCAGGACCGTTAAGCACTTCTCCGGAAAAGGAAAACTCCGATCCGTGACACGGGCAGGCATACCGGTCGCCCTGGACTTCCACCTCGCATCCCTGATGCGTACAGCGCATCAAACAGGCTGAAAATCCGTTGGTGTGCCTGAATAATGCAATGGGAAAAGGAGCCTGCCCGGGTTTGACCAGTACAAGTTGGCGCTGTTCCTGTTTACCATCCCTGGTGGTGTATTCAAATTCGCTTTTGGGTACTATCAGCCGCTTTGACTCCAGGGTGTACCGGGCAAAATAGGCCGGACTGCTGCAGGCGCCGATCAGAAAACCCGTACTGCCCAGACATCCGTATGCGCCCAGTATACAGGTGGATTTTATAAAGTTGCTCCGTTTCATATCCAGGATGTTTAGAGGGATTCCAAAAACTGTAACAATTGTGCTTTTTCGGCGGGATCCAATCCGTTATACTGGTCGCGACTGTACCTGGCTTCTCCGCCATGCAGCAGGATGGCGGCATGAATACTTTCTGCACGCCCGTCGTGTAACAGGAAATACCGTCCGCCCTGGGCATTGGCTGACAGGCCTAATCCCCAAAGCGGTGGAGTGCGCCATTCCTGCGTTAATGCCGATCCTTCCGTATAGCCGTCATCCAAATCCGGACCCATATCGTGCAACAACAGGTCGGTGTACGGATGTATCTCCCGGTACGCCAGAGCCGTAATTGGGGAAATGCCCGTATGAAGGGTGGGGGTGTGGCAGGCGGCGCAGCCGATCCGGTCAAAAACCTGGCGCCCGCTAATCACAGCGGGGACATCAGTATCTCTTTGGACAGGGACTTTCAGCGTACGCAGATAAAATACCACATCCAGAATGGTCTGATTATTCACCTCCGGGTCAATTGGCTGGCCGGTATAAGTGTCGACCGGCTCATAGAAAGAGGTAATACCCATATCCTGGTTGTATGCGGTAGCGGTCTGCTGCAGCAGGTTGTACACCGCTGCTTTTTTGCCAAAGCGTCCGATATACCTGCCGTTTTGGGCCAACGCACCTGGCTGCGGACTGACGTAATCCGGCAGATTGATCCAGTTGAGGCGTCCACTTATCCCGTCGCCGTTCGCATCGTCCGGGTCGGCTAGTGCCAACAGTTCGGCATCCGGTACAAGTTCGAGAAAGCCAAGTCCCGTATTGGCGGGTGCCACCAGTCGTGTGTATGGTACACCGGGCGGCAATTGTTCTGGTGAATAACCCGGAAGTGCCCGGTGCTGCAATTGTGGCCCCCCCAGGTGCAGATACTGGTTACCGGTATGATCTGACTGACCAAAACGGGTAAGCGCCTGGATTGGATGTCCTTTCCCGTCGCCCGGATGGCAACTACCACAACTGGTAGACACAAATAAGGGCCCGAGGCCAGTAGCCGCCGTAAACTTTTCATCATTGAACGCCCGGTCACCCGCCAGGAACCGGCCGGATTGCTCCGGGCTTAATCCTGCTACCGGTCCGTCCAGCAGATCAGCATCTTCTGGAGCCGGCGGCAGGGTCTTTTCACAACCTGCCAAGACTAAGGCGAACAAAGCAGAACGGTATGCATTTTTCCACATAGCTTAATTTTTTAGCAAATATAAGTGGAGTTTTAATAAATA
>SBHD01000052.1 GCA_006226345.1 Bacteroidota bacterium
GAGTTGTTGGCCGTGGGCACACCGGAAATGGTAGGCACCACTATATCTTCCGCGATGGTGAAGGTTTTTACTGCCGTACAACCATTAGCGCCGGTAACCGTTACGGTGTAGGTGCCCTGCGGCAGGCCGGTCAGGTCTTCTGTCGTGGCGTTGTTGGACCAATTGAACGTAAATGGCGACATGCCGCCACTGATCGTCAGGTTAATGCTGCCGCTGCTCTGACCACACAGCGCCAAGCCCACACTTTCCGATATGGAAGGCGGCAGGGCATTGTTCGCCACAGTATAGCTGGCAATGCTCGTGCAACTACCACCTGCGCTAACAGTGACGGTATAGGTACCCGGCCCGATAGCCGTCAGGTCTTCTGTTGTAGCCTGGTTAGACCAGTTGAACGTATATCCCGGTCCGGCGCCCGGTGCGGCCGGTGTCAGGGTGATATCCACCGCTCCATTCTCTACGACACATGAATTATCAGGGGTCGGGGCTCCGGCTATAGCGAAGTTAATGGAATTGGCAGGTACCACCAGACTTGTTGTAGCCGTACAGCCGTTGGTACCGGTCACGGTTACTGTGTAATCACCGGCAGTAATACCGGTCAGATCTTCTGTCATGGCCTGATTGGACCAGGCAAAGGTGAAAGGTGGCGCCCCGCCACTGACACTGAGGTTGACCGCACCGTCGGAAAGGTCACAGAGCTCAGGTGTGATCACCTGGTTCAGCGCCGGATAGGTCAGGCCGTTATTAACAACAAAGGATGCAGATGCCGTACAACTGCCGGTTTCAGTAACCGAAACCGTATAGGTGCCGTTCGGCAGGTTGGCAATGTCCTCCGTTGTCGCATTGTTTGACCACAGGTACGTGTAGGTGCCGGCGGGTGTTACGGTCAGGTCGATCGCGCCGTTTGGTGCTAAGCAACTGGTCAGTGGCGTTGCCGTACCGGAAAGACTGAAGGTGGAAGCGTTATTCGGCACGTTCAGGGTAGTATCGGCCGTACAGCCATTGGTATCTGTTACTGTTACCGAGTAGTTTCCGGAGAGGATGTTGTTCAGGTCCTCCGTCGTGGCGTTGTTCGACCAGATGAAGGTATATGGCGCGCCGTTTCCACTGATCGTCAGGTCGATCCCACCGTTGCTCAGACCGCAGATCGAGGCTGTCACTGCCGGCTGGATCACCGGATCGGATGTGTTGTTCGCTATGGTATAGGAAGCCGTTGCCGAACAGCCGGCGCCGGCGCTGACCGTCACAGTGTAGGTACCTGCTGCGACACCTGAAATATCTTCTGTATTGGCACTGTTCGACCAGGTGTAGGTATATGGCGCAGGGGGCGTAGCAGTCAGGTCAATTGCACCATTGGGTGCCTGACAGGACGTATTGGGCACCACCGTACCATCAATATTCACAGCAATATTCGTATTCGTCACCGTCACCGAAGCGGTGGAAGAACAGCCGAAAAAGCCGGTCACCGTAATGGTATAGGTCCCGGGTGTAAGATTGGAGATCGTAGGTGTATTGCCGCTGTTCGACCAGGCATAGGTGTAGGGCGATGAGCCTCCGCTGGCGCTCACACTTGCCGTTCCGTTATTTTGGCCACAGATCGCCTGGGTAGTTGAAGTGGACAGGTTTGGAGGTGTGGTACTGTTATACACCTCAAATGAGGCCGCTGCAGAGCACCCTATGCCAATCGATACAGTGACGGAATAGACACCGGCAGGCAGGTTATCCAGGTCTTCGGTAGTAGCAAAGTTGGACCACTGATACGTGTAGTTATCCGGAGGTGATACATCGATGTCAATAAAGCCATTTGGAGAGGTGCAGGAGAAGTTGTCCGATGCAACCCCGAAGATCTCGATGTTGATCGCTTCATTCGGCACATCCACAAAGGTGGTGGCAGTACAACCCACAGCCGTAGTGACCGTGACGGCATAACTACCGCCCAACAGGTTGAACAGGTCCTGGGAGTTGGACACATTGGACCATTGATACGTATACGGCTCTACCCCGTCAAACACCTCCAGGTCAATCTCGCCGTTTGCAAAACCGCAGGTAGCAGGTGTAACAAAAGTGAAGAGGTTGGGCAGTTCGGATTGATCTTCCACGACAAATGTCGCTTCCTGGGTACAGGTCCCACCGGCACTAACCGTCACAGTATAGGTCCCCGGCCCGATGTTATTCAGGTTGGGCTGGTTACTGCCGTTCGACCAGCTGATCGTCAGGTTGGGCGGATCCAGGTCCAGTGCAATGGAGCCGTTGTTGATAATACAGGAGGTTTGTTGGGTGACTTCACCACTCAGGACAATTGGAATAATGATATCATTGAGAACAATGCTGTTCACCCCGGTACAGCCGTTGGCGCCGGTGACCGTCACACCATAAAAACCGGCCGGGACATTGGTCAGGTTCTGGGTCGTCTGGCCACCATCCCAGCTGTAGGTATAAGGCGGTTGGCCGCCAAAAACAGATAGGTTGACACTCCCGTTGCTCAGGCCGCAGGTCGGGTCGGTTCCGTTGAGGACAGGGTCCGGCACGTTGGGGTTGTCCGGCACCGAAAAGGCAGCATTGTTCGAGCAGGAACCTGCCCCGTTCACCGTGACCGTGTATACCCCGGGTGCCAGGTTATTAATATTCGGTGTAGTTTGACCCGTCGACCAGATATAGGTATAGTTACCTGATGGCGTCACATTCAGGGTAATACTACCGTTGGAGCCTACGCAGGCGGTATTGGAATTGACAGTACCACCGATATTAATGGGCGGATTGTTATTTGCTACGTTTATACTGGCAGTAGAAGAGCAGCCGTTGGCGCCGGTGACCGTCAGGTCATAGGTACCGGCCGGGATATTGCTCAGGTCCTGCGTCGTCTGTCCGCCGCTCCAGATATAGGTATACGGCGCCACACCGCCGGAAACAGACACGTTAATACTGCCATTCGACAGGTCGCAGGTCGTTTCAATGGTGGTGTAGGTGATCTGAGGCTCGTTGGGCTCATCCGGAATGGTAAAAGAGGCTGTTTGCGTACAGCTGCCACCGCCATTCACCGTCACATCATACGTGCCCGGTTCCAGGTTACTCAGGTTTTGCGTCGTTTGACCGTTCGACCACAGGAATGTATAGTTGCCATTGGCCGGCGCCACCGATATCGTAATGCTGCCATTACCGCCGGTACAGGTGGTATTGGCCACCACCGTACCGGAAATATTGATTGGTGGATTGTTGTTACCAACCGTGATATTGGCAGTACCGGTACAGCCATTGGCGCCCGTAACCGTCAGGTCGTACGTGCCAGCAGGGATATTACTCAGGTCTTGCGTCGTTTCTCCTCCTCCCCAGCTATAGGTGTATGGCGTAACACCACCGGAAACCGACACATCGATGCTGCCGTTAGACAGGTCGCAGGTCGTTTCCACCACAGTGAAGGTCACCATCGGCTCATTCGGGTTATCGTCAATGGTGAAGGAGGCCGTTTGGGTACAGGAACCGCCACCGTTAACCGTCACCTCGTAGGTGCCTGGCTCCAGGTTGCTCAGATTCTGGGAAGTTTCCCCGTTCGACCAGTTGTAGGTATAGTTGTTATTGGGCGGGGTGACCGTAATGGTAATACTGCCATTACCACCGGTACAGGTAGTGTTCGCCACCACCGTACCGGTGATGTTGATAGGGGGATTGTTGTTACCGACGGTAATGTTTGCCGTACCGGTACAGCCGTTGGCGCCCGTAACCGTCAGGTCGTACGTGCCGGCAGGGATATTGCTCAGGTCCTGCGTGGTCTCACCCGTACCCCAGTTGTAGGTATAGGGTGTTACGCCTCCGGATACGGATACATCAATGCTTCCATTGGACAGATCACAGGTCGTTTCCACAACCGTGAACGTCACCATCGGCTCATCCGGGTTATCATCAACGGTAAACGTGCTCTCCTGGGTACAGTTCACACCCAGGGTAACGGTAAGCGTATAGGAGCCGGGCTCCAGGTTGCTCAGGTTGGGGGTTGTTTCACCATTGGACCAGTTGTAGGTGTAACTCCCGGAAGGCGAAACCGTTGTATTAATGCTACCATTACCACCGTTACAGGTCGTATTAGCCACTACTGTACCATTAAGCGTGATAGTAATCGGATCGTCGCCTACCGTAGCTTCTACCGTGCCGGTACAGCCGTTTGAATCGGTGATAGTTACCGTGTATGTACCCGGAGGGACATCATTCAGGTCCTGAGTCGTGGGCCCGTTCGACCACTCATACATATAGGGCGGATCGCCGCCACCGGCCATCAGGTCGATATCGCCGTTGCTTTCGCCACATTCTGCATTCGTTATGTCAGCTACACCCTGCACGTTTTTCTCCTCGATCACCACCGAACCGGATACGGTACCCGGACAATCACCGTTTACGGCAGTTACACTCTCGAGGCCGTAGGTTCCGGGCTGGTTCACCTGGAAAATGTATGGGTTATCGCTGGTCTGGATCGGCGGCTGGGGTGTTCCGTTTACAGTATAAACAAATTCCCATGGTGCAGCTCCGGTAAAGGACACGGAGAGGTCCACCGGAACAGGCGCATTCGCGCAGAGAATACCCATACCCGACAAGGTTGCCGTAGGTGTGGGGGTGATCTCCACAGTGAAACAGGAGTTATTTGCCGCCATATAACACAGGTTCTCCACATCTACGCAGAGTTCCGCTGTTGCAGGTGCATTGTTGGACCAGTTGATGGTCACCACATTATCGTTGGCGCTAACAGTACCGGCACTGGAAGGCGTGAGGGTCCAATTGTATATCGTAGCCGCAAATACGGGATCGATCTGATACGTGGAAGAACCACCCTGACAGGCTGGAGAGGGACCTGTGATCGGCCCCGGATCATCCGGTGGTACGCCGACGGTGGAACCGTCCAGTACGGCAACCGACAGGTCGCAGACGTTGCCGGCGCAACCATCCATCACTATCCAGTAAACCTGCCCGATCACAAAGTTATTGGACGACAATGTGAAAGGATCCTCCGTACAGGCACACTGCACATCCATGACTGTCCACGGGGGGCCGCAACCGGCATAAATACCGCCTTGCAACCCCATCTGATTGCCTGGTGTACAGTTGCTCGGTGTGATCTCGATTGTGATCGAAGTGGAACCGGCAAAAAAGCCAAACCATTCGTCGTTATTCAACTGCCAACCCGGACAACCCGGGAAGGTTTGCACCTGATTGGTATTATTGATGGTAGTACAGTAACCATCCAGGTTTTCACATAAAATCGGGGCGGTAGGACATGAGTTTCCCGGAGACGGGAATCCCGGAGGGGGGCACTGGGCATTCAGGGAAATCGTAAGGCCTGTGAAATAAACACAGGCCAGCCAGTAGTAGCCGTTTTTCATGTTTGAGCAGCAAGAATTTATTTTAATTATCTGAAGATAAAAACCCGGCAAATGTATTACTACCAAATAAACAACACGAAAAAAGTGTGTTAATGGAAAATATTAGCATTTTAACACCCGGTTGCAGACTAATATTTTACCTAGGCGAAACTTATTAAAATAAAATTCTAAAAAGACTACATCTGCCATGCACACTCAAACAAGCCTTTACCCTCAACCAACCCTTCCTGGATCTTCTGATCACATTCTAAACCCATCAACAGCTTTTTTCCAAGACAGGTACCCGCACAGTCCCCATCTAGCTCTTTACGGTAAAACCGCCAGCCTGGTTGCGTCCGGATGCAGAATTCAATTAAATTCACCTTTTTTTAGGCAGCCGGTTTCCCACATCGGACATGTTTCTTTTAATCAAATAATCAGCCCAACATTTATGAAAAAATCATATCTCCTGCTACTCTTTTTCGCCGCGTTTTTATTGGACTGTTCCAGTCTCAAGCACCCCTACCGCTACGGTAACCAAACCCCGTTCCTTTGGGAGAACGCCAATATTTATTTCATGCTGACCGACCGCTTCCTGAACGGTGACCCCGCCAATGACGTGAATTTCGGCCGCAGCGCACCTACCGGGAAACTACGCGGGTTTTTGGGAGGCGACCTCAAAGGGATCACCAAAAAGATCGAGGAAGGGTATTTTGATAACCTCGGTGTCACTGCCATCTGGTTTACACCGGTCGTCGAACAGATCCACGGCATTGTGGATGAAGGCACCGGTCCCACGTATGGCTTCCATGGCTACTGGGCTAAGGACTGGACCCGGCTCGACCCCAACTTCGGCACCGAAAAAGATCTCGCCAGGCTGGTGAAAAAAGCCCATGAACATGGCATCCGGGTCATTATGGATGCTGTGATCAACCACACCGGCCCGGTTACAGGCCAGGACCCGGTCTGGCCGGACGCGTGGGTACGCACCGGACCACCCTGCAGGTATACCGACTACACCTCCACCGTCACCTGCACCCTGGTCAAAAACCTGCCGGATGTAAAGACAGAGAGCAATATGAATGTCGGCCTGCCGCAATTCCTGATTGAGAAATGGCAACGTGAAGGCCGTTTGCAGCAGGAGATTGCCGAGCTCGACGCGTTTTTTGACCAGACCGGCTACCCGCGGTCGCCGCGGTTTTTTATTATAAAATGGTTGACCGACTACATCCGGAAATACGGCATTGACGGCTACCGGTGTGATACGGCCAAACATACCGAAGCCTCCGTATGGGCCGAATTGCAAAAAGAATCGGAAGAGGCTTTTCAGGACTGGAAACGCCGGAACCCCGGAAAAGTCCTGGACGACAACGCCTTTTACCTGGTCGGGGAAGTCTACAACTATGGAATCAGTGGGGGCCTTCTGTTCAACTACGGGGATAAGGAAGTCGATTTTTTTGACAATGGTTTTCACAGCCTGATCAACTTTGAATTCAAGTCGGACGCTGCATTGGAGTACGAAGCTATTTTTTCCAAATATTCACGCCTGCTACATGGTGAACTATCCGGAAAAAGTATCGTCAACTACATCAGCTCACACGACGACAGCGGCCCCTTCGACCTGAATCGTGCCAACCCGGTTGGAGCAGGCACCAAACTCCTGCTCTGCCCCGGCGCCACCCAGATCTATTACGGCGATGAAACCAGCCGGCCGCTCCTCATTGACGGCACAAATGGCGATGCCAGCCTGCGCTCCTTCATGAACTGGGACGAACTGTCCACTAACCATACCCGCAACGGGTTTGCCGTTCGGCAGGTACTCGAACACTGGCAGAAGCTTGGACGTTTCCGCCAGGCACACCCTGCTGTCGGAGCGGGCGTACACACGATGTTATCGGCACAACCCTATACCTTCAAACGGACGTATACTTCCGACAGGTTTAACGATCAGGTTGTGGTTGGCCTGGACCTGCCCAAAGGCAAAAAAACAATCCGGGTAGAAGGGGTCTTCCCCAACGGCACCCGCTTGCAGGAGTATTATTCCGGCCAAACTGTACAGGTCGCAGACGGCGCCGTTACGCTAGATTCCGGCTTCGACCTGGTTCTACTGGGAAAAAACAATTAACAAGGAAGAGTTTTCCGTTTTAAGGAGAAAGCCGTTCATCATTCAGCTCTTTTTTTCCGACATTCGCGAATCCACCAAACGCAATACACCATGTTTTCAGCAAATACCTATCAATCCCGCCGCAACCGGCTAAAAAAAGACCTCAAATCCGGACTGGCCCTGTTTCTGGGCAATAATGACGTCGGTATGAACTACGCCGGCAATACCTACCATTTCCGTCAGGACAGTAACTTCCTTTACTTTTTTGGCATAGACAAACCCGGCCTGGCAGCTGTCGTCGATATCGACAACGACCGGGAAATCATCTTTGGCGACGACCTGACCGTAGAGGATGTGGTTTGGATGGGCGCCATGCCCGCGCTCAAATCGCTGGCTGCCGAGGTTGGCGTTTCGGAAAAACTGCCGTTCAAACGACTGATCAATTTTGTAAAAAAAGCCCGCCGCGCAGGCCAGACGATTCATTTCCTGCCACCCTACCGGCACGATAATATGCTGCTGTTGAAGGATATGATGAACATCGTTCCGAAAAAGCAAAAGGCTTCCGCTTCCGCAGCTTTTATCCGCGCAGTGGTGGCCCAGCGCGCCCACAAGTCGGCCGAGGAGATCGCTGAAATGGAGCGGGCCGTAGATATTAGCGGAGCCATGCACATCGCCGCCATGCAGCGCGCCCGCGAAGGTCAGGTAGAGGCCGAACTGGCCGGCATGGTGGAAGGCATGGCTGTCAGTACCGGCGGCAACCTGTCATACCCGGTGATCCTGAGCGTAAACGGACAGATCCTGCACAACCACTACCACGGCAATATTCTCAAGCGCGGACAAATGGTATTGGGCGACTTCGGTGCCGAAACGGCCATGCACTACGCCGGCGATATTACCCGGACCTTCCCGGTGGGTCGCAAGTTCACGCCAAAACAAAAAGATATTTACCAGATCGTACTCGATGCCGAGGTCAATGCGATCAAATCCCTACGACCCGGAGTGACCTACAAGGAAGTACACCTCAACGCTGCCCGCCAGATGGCGGAGGGCCTTAAAGCATTGGGGCTGATGCAGGGTAATCTTGACGACGCAGTAGCACAGGGGGCGCACGCACTGTTCTTCCCGCACGGCCTGGGCCACATGATCGGTCTGGATGTGCATGATATGGAAGACCTGGGCGAACAGTATGTCGGTTATTCCGATAGTGTACAACGCAGCTCGCAGTTTGGCACTGCCTATCTCCGCCTGGGCCGTGCCCTGGAGCCGGGTTTCGTGCTGACCGTGGAGCCGGGTCTTTATTTCATCCCGCAACTGATCGACCAGTGGCGGCGGAAAAAGATGTTCCCTGAGTTTATCAACTACAAAAAGGTAGCCCAGTACCGGCATTTCGGTGGAGTCCGGATCGAGGACAACGTCCTGATCACGGACAACGGGCACCGCATACTGGGTAAGCCGATACCCAAGACTGTCGAGGAAGTAGAAGGCCTGCGGTCGTAGAGTTGCAGACCTGTTTCCTTTAAAATGCCCGTCAGGACCGGTCCTG
>SBHD01000374.1 GCA_006226345.1 Bacteroidota bacterium
CCCTCCAACCCTCCAACCATCCAACCATCCAACCCTCCAACCCTCCAACCATCCATGCCATCCATGCCACCAACCATCCGACCGGCTACTACGGAAGATATTCCCACAATCCGCGATCTGGCACATTGCATCTGGTGGGCTCATTATCCGGGGATCATTTCTGCGGAACAGATCGAGTATATGTTGGGGCTGATGTACAGTGTGGAAACACTCCAGCGGCAGATCCGGGAAGAAGGGCATCAATTCTGGCTGGTGGAAGATGAAGGAGGAACGGCAATCGGCTTCCTGGCGATAAGCAAGCAGGCAGCAGGAACGTATTTCATTCAGAAGTTTTATCTCGAAAATGCAGAACAAGGCAAGGGGTACGGGACAACCGTATTCCGCCAGTTGCTGGACAACTATCCGGACCTGCAGGTCGTCCGGCTGGCGGTCAATCGCCAAAACTTTAAAAGCATAAATTTTTACTTCAAACTGGGCTTTTGCATTGAAAAATGCGTCAACACCTCTATCGGGCAGGGTTTTGTGATGGATGACTTCCAGATGATCCGGAAACAGCGGTGATTCATGTAGCCCCCGCAACACAAAAGCCCCCGCTGGCAAAACCGGAATTTAATACCAGTCTGCCCGACGCTTGTTCTTTGGTTAGCCGTATACTTGCCCACCCTGAATCAGCATTGACCTATGCGGTTTTTTCAAGCACCCAAATGGCTTATTGCCCTGATCGGTATACTATATGTTGCCGCCTTTTTTATCGGCAACAGGTGGCCAACCCTGGCCCATACCGGCGATGCATGGGGGTATTACGCCCATTTGCCATCGGTGCTGCTCTATTCGGACGTAGGGAATTATGATAAAACGATTGCGGCGACTGCGGCGAACAGTCCGGGATATGTAGATCCCCGGATCGACAAATATGGTATCCGGACCACCCCCACCGGCAAGTACATTATTAAATACCCGGTCGGCGTGGCGATCCTGGAGGCGCCCTTTTTCGGCATTGCCCATATACTGACCAAACTGGATGACGGCACGTATGCACCCGATGGTTTCAGCCGGCCATATATGCTCTGGACCGGGCTGAGCGGTATATTCTACGTACTGTTGGGCTTTTTCCTGCTTTGGAAGATCCTGAACAGGTATTTCCCCGCAGCGGTTTCGCGTACATTGATCCTCTTGTTGGCCTTTGGTACCAACCTGTTCTACTTCAGCGTGTACAACAACCTGATGTCGCATTCCTTTTTGTTCTTTTTACATGCGGCAGTAATATGGGCCAGTATCCGGTTCTGGGAACGGCAAACCCTGATAAACGCTGTAATGGTCGGGGCTGCCGTGGGTTTTGTGGCGATCACCCGTACCCAGGAGCTCATTATCGCTGCTGTGCCGGTACTCTGGGGCCTTACAGGCTGGTCCTCGGTGCGGGAACGGCTTCTGTTTTTCCGGCAAAACTGGAAATGGCCGGCCATAGCGGCCCTGGCCTTTTTCCTGACGGCGCTCCCCCAGCTGTGGTACTGGAAAGCGGTGAGCGGTAGTTGGGTCTATTTCTCCTATCAGGGTGAAACCTTTGATTTCCGGCATCCACATATCTGGCAGGGCCTGACCAGCTTCCGGAACGGATGGCTGGTATACACTCCCGTGATGCTGCTGGCACTTGCCGGCCTGTTCCGGCTTCGAAAGGTCACCCCGGATGCCTGGTGGCCCTTCTGGGTATTTTTCCCACTGCATCTTTATGTTACATACAGCTGGTGGTGCTGGTACTACATAAACGGACTGGGCTCCCGGCCTATGGTGGAAACCTATGCCCTGCTGGCACTTCCCCTGGGCGCCTTCTGGACCTGGGGCCGGCAGCATGCCTGGAAAAAGGTGTTCAACTGGGCGGTATTCCTGTTCGTTGTCTGGCTAAACATCTTCCAGACCTGGCAACTCCGGGAGGGTATCCTGTGGTCGGAAAACGGCAACAAAGCCTATTATCAGGCTATTTTCGGCACTTTACACCCCGACCGGAACGCCCTGATCGCGTACGACTCCGGAGAGCGGCAGCCGGACGAGCCCCTGTTCAAAGTCAGGGACCTGGCCATGTTGAACTTTGAAGACACTACGGTGGAATCACATACCGCCGAACTGGCCTTTTCCGGTCGTTCGTGCCTGCTCGCTACCGATGAGTTTTCGGCAAATGCGTTGTTCACGGGCGATTCTCGCGAGCTGAAACCAGGCAACTGGATCAGTATCGGCTGCCAGGCTTTTGTCCGCAAGAACGATAAGATCTGGGACTACTATCAGATGGCCATGCTCACCCTGGAATTTACTGACCGGGAAGACAACCATATAAAGTCCCGCAGGATCCGGATCAGCAGTAAGATATGGAACCCCGATCATTCGATCTGGAGCACCGGGGATACGGACCGGTGGGGCGAAGCCCGGTTTTTTGTCCGGATACCGCGACATTTTCCGGCAGATGGAAAGATTAAGGCATATATTTGGAACCCCCATCACCAGAAACTGTATGTAGATGATCTGCAGGTCAGTTTATGGCAAACATTCGAGTCCAGATAGGGCAAACTCCACCTGGTTTGTCCGGACGAATTCCATTATTCATCTACCCGTACTATTTCCGGTGCCTGCCAGCCCGGAGGGGCACGGGAACTATAAGCCAATCAACTTATGATACGCAGTAAAATAGCCGGAATGGGCTACTACGTCCCGGAAAGAGTTGTCACGAATGACGAACTGTCAAAAATCATAGACACCTCAGACGAGTGGATCCAGGAACGCACTGGGATCCGGGAACGCCGCTACGGACGCAAGCATGAAGAAACCCCGTCCTCCATGGGAGCCGCTGCCGCCCGCATCGCCTGCGAACGGGCCGGCATTCAACCCGAAGAGATTGACTTCATCATTTTTGCCACCCTGAGTCCGGATTATTATTTTCCGGGTTGCGGAGTTCTGGTCCAGCGCGAATTGGGCATTGCCAACCGGGAGGCCGGCGCCCTGGATGTGCGCAACCAATGCAGCGGATTCGTGTATGCCCTATCGATCGCCGATCAGTTTGTCCGGTCCGGCACCTACAAAAATGTATTGGTCATCGGCTCGGAGATGCACTCCATGGGGCTGGACTTCACTACCCGGGGCCGGAATGTCACTGTGATCTTCGGCGACGGGGCCGGCGCTGCTATTATACAGCCGAGCGGCGATCCGGACCGCGGTATCCTCAATACCAAATTGCACGCAGATGGCACCTATGCTGAAAAACTGGCTTTCATCAATCCCGGCAGCCACGGCGGCTACCATTTGAACAAAATGGGTGAGGAGTTTGATTACGGGTACCCGCCCAGCGACACCTATGGCGAGATCTTTCTGACCCCAAAAATGATGGAAGAGGGTCAGTACTATCCCAATATGGAGGGGCAGTTTGTGTTTAAATACGCGGTGCAGAAGTTTCCGGAAGTGATCAAGGAAGCACTGTCTGATGCAGGTCTGACGACCGCCGACCTGAATATGCTCATTCCGCACCAGGCCAATCTGCGCATCAGTCAGTTTGTACAAAAACGTCTGGGCCTGAACGACGATCAGGTGTGGAATAATATCCAGCGCTTCGGCAACACCACGGCCGCTTCGGTACCCATCGCCCTGTGCGAAGCCTGGGAGGCCGGAAAAATCAAAGACGGTGATATCGTGTGTCTGGCCGCTTTCGGTTCGGGATTTACCTGGGCCAGTGCGTTGATGCGCTGGTAACGCCGGTTTTTATGTTTTTTCACTGCAATGGCGCTAATACACAGGGAACAGACCTCCGTGTATCAGCGCCATTGCAGTGAAAAACTCTCGCCCGCGCAAGATCACAGGTATCGCTCCCCGATCACCTGGAGGTGGTGTGCTGTATGCCCGCCAATGATATACGCCAGGGCGGGCACAGTAACTTCGGCGTCGGAGGCAATACCACGGCGCTCCCACATGTCATCGGTAAAGTTTTTAAACAGGTGTAAGGTCGCTTCCCGGACTGCAGCAAATTCATCCACAATAGAGGCCGGTGTACGCGAAGCAGCCCCGGAATTGGGTACGTAATCATCCTGTTCCATGCCCGGCAGCGGTGTCTGATCACCGCGTGCGATGCACAGCGCCCGGTAGGCAAACACTCGCTCGGCATCAATCATATGAAGTACGACCTCAGCAAGCGTCCATTTGTCCGGTGCATAACCAACTTCCCAGTTTTCCCATTTGATCCCGCGCAAAAAATCCAGCACCTGTTCTTTTTGAATAGCCAGATAGCTCGTGATATCATCCGTTTCCACCGCTTCAATATATCCCCTGTAAAACGGCGCATAATCGCCTGGCATTGGTTTATATTCGGTAATGGTCATGATCTCGTTTCTTTTAGATAAAGTGGATTGGTGTACAAGTTTTGAAAAATCGTACTTCTGCTCAAATGATTCCAGTCAGTAGGCAACTTGATTCCTTGGGTACGCGCTTTAAAAACTGCTTGAGTTAAACAGCCGCTTACCGAAGTTCAAACCGGGTGGTCAGGCCGTCTGCCGAGCTCCCGCCGACGAACACCTGAAACATTCCGGGATCGGCCTTGAAGCGGCCTTCTGGATTCCGGTAAGCCAGATCTGCCTGGGTCAGTTTGAAAACAACCGTCCGACTGGCGCCCGGCGCCAGGGTAATCTTCTCAAATCCCTTTAGTTCCCGGACCGGTCGGGAAATATCAGCAGCCAGGTCCCGGACATATAGTTGCACGACCTCCTGACCTGCAAGCTTACCGGTATTGGTCACCCGGACCGACACTTCCAGGGTTTCATCCATATCGACCGCCGGTTTGCTCAGTTGCAGTCCGGAATAGGCAAATGTTGTGTAACTCAGGCCGAATCCGAAGGGGAAGGCCGGGCTGTTTTCCAGATCGAGGTAGCCGCTGGTCCACATCTGCCCCAGAAACTCCTGCGGCCGGCCGGTATTCAGATGGTTGTAGTACATGGGTATCTGCCCGGTCCGACGCGGAAACGTAACCGGCAATTTACCGGATGGGTTGACCGCGCCGGTGAGTATATCGGCCAGGGCATTCCCGGTTTCGTACCCGGGCTGCCAGGCAACCAGGATGGCCGGCACATTCTCCAGCGCCCATGGAAAGACCAGCGGACGGCTGTTGAACAGGACCACTACTGACGGTTTGTTGTTCCGGGCCACCACCTGCAGCAATTTTTCCTGGCTGCGGGGTAGTTCGAGCGTACTGACGGAACGGCTCTCTCCGCAGTTCAGCCCCTGCTCTCCGACCAGGGCGATCACGAGATCGGCCGCACGGGCAGCCTGCAGGGCCACGCTCAGGTCTTTTTCTGTGCAGGTGGCATCCAGACACACCTCGGTATACGTCACTTCAAAGCCCATTTCTTCCAGCGCCGGCACCAATGCCTGAGCCGGTGTCACGACTTTGGTAGAGTCGTAGGCTGGATTACCCAGCCCCAGGGTCCAGAAGCTCATATAGTCCTTATGGCCGATGCTATTGGCATACGGGCCGATCAGGGCAATTTTCTTGAAGGGGCTGTCCTTATCCAGCGGGAGCAGGCCACCGCCGTTTTTCAATAACACCATCGATTCTGCTGCCAACGCCCGGGCAGCCTGCCGGTATTCGGGTCGTTCGAGCATTTGCTCCCGGCGTTGTGGGTTAAGGTACCGGAAAGGATCGTCCATCAGCCCGAGCATAAACTTGAGGCGCAGTACCCGGCGTACGGCCGCGTCGAGTTGTTGATCGGTCACACGTCCCTGTTGGAGCGCTGTTTTGAGTCCCCTCTGATAGGTTCTGCCAGCCATATCCATATCACAGCCGGCCGACAGGCATTTGGCAGAAGCATCCGCATCATCGATAGCAGTTCCGTGGATCAGGGTTTCGCCAATGGAATTCCAGTCGCTCACTACCATACCCGGCCAGCCCCATCCATCGCGCAGGATATCGGTCAAAAGGTATTTACTCATGGTTGTCGGCACGCCGTTCAGGGTATTGAAGGCACACATAAACGTGGCGACACCGGCATCGGCGGCGGCTTTAAAGGGCGGCAGGACCGATTCATGCAGGCGTTGATCACTTATATCGACTGAATTGTACTCCCGGCCACCCTCAATAAAGCCGTAGCCTGCAAAGTGTTTAGCGCAGGCAGCCAGCGTATTGTCCGCGCTCAGGTCGGCACCCTGGAACCCCCGAACCCGGGCTTCAGCGATCCGGCTGCCCAGCCAGGGGTCCTCACCGGCGCCTTCCATGATCCGGCCCCAGCGGGGATCATGGGTGACATCGACCATTGGAGAGAACGTCCAGTTCTGGCCGTCGGCAGCCGCTTCCATAGCGGCTATGTGTTCGGCGGCCTCAATAGCTCCGAGATTCCAGCTGGCGGCCTGGGCCAGCGGTATCGGAAAGATCGTTTTATATCCGTGGATCACATCAAAACCAAATAGAACGGGAATGCCCAGCCTGGATTCCTTTACGGCAGTTTTCTGGATCAGTATCTTGTTCTCGAAGTTGATATGGCTGAGCACACTGCCTACCTGACCGGCACGGATCTGGCCTAACAGATCATCCTTTTTCAGGTCGGTGCCGGTATTAATATCGCTGGCAATCTGATTGAGTTGGCCGATCTTTTCTTCGACTGTCATTTTAACCAGCAGTTCCTCCACGCGCCTGTCAATATTTTGCACACTGGTCTTTTGTGCCTGCAGGAGGTGGGGAAAGGAGAAAATACTCAGCAGTAATACAAAAATAAGCCGGTTTCCGGTGGATAGTTGTTTCATAAACGCTTGTGTTTGGCAAAGTTTCTGGCTCAAAAATAACAGGTGTTTTTTAGTTGACCGATCCGGTTATCCATCAAGTCTCAACCTGCACACCGCACGTGTACTTTGTTACCTTTACGCCGCAATTGATCAACGTTATCCGTTCCTGCAAAAAACAAAACTATGCGTACGCTGCTGCTGCTGGTACTGGGCCTCTGCCTGGCTTCCCAGCTTCCCGCCCAGAAGTTTATCCAGCTGGAGAAAGCCAACCGGGCCAAAACGATCAAATTCTATGTAGGCCAGGATCTCACCTATCGGCTGAAAGGCCAGACGGAATGGGCTACGGCCTTAATCACCGATGTACAGATGGATTCCCAACTGATAGCCCTAAACTGGAAAACAATGCCGGTTTCGAACATTGAAGCGATCCGGCTCCAACACTCCGGTTTTGTGCGCAGCCTGGGGCCGATGCTTATGCTCTTCGGTGCTTCCTGGGTAGGGTACTCAGTAGTCGGGGCCGTATTCTACGACGACCCGCTGACCGCCAGTACGGCTATTGTGTCCGGAACCAGTATCGCCACAGGTTATCTTTTGCACCGGATCTTTAAACATAAAACCATCCGAATGCGGGAACGCCGGCGGTTGCGGGCAGTAGAGATACCGGTGATGGGGGAGGAGTAGGTAAAACGGTCAACCTATTTCAGGGACGTTCAACTTTTCCAATTTCCAATTTTTCTTTTCAAATTTCAAATGAACCGCGCGTGAACATTCTTTTGATTTGAAATTGGAAATTGGAAAAGAAAAATTGGAAAAGTTCCTACCCCCCGATCACTTCACCACTTCCACTACCGTACCATCCGAAATATTGAACTGCCCGGCGACCACCACCTGTTCGCCTTGTTTCAGGCCGGATACCACTTCCACCTTGTCGCCGTAAATGCTGCCGAGTGTGACGGCGCGCAAGTGGGCTGTATCGCCCTTCACAATGTATACCTTGGCATCCTGAAGGCTACCGGCAATCGCTTTGCGCGGCACAGTAAGCCCCTGCCGGTCAGTGTCGAAAGTAAACCGGGCCTGTGCATGCATTCCTGCCCGCAGCGGTGCGTCCTTTGGATTGTGGATCTCAATCTCCACCATGTAATTGAACGCCTTGTCAGCGCGCAGGCCGACATTGGTGACTTTACCCGGAATGGACCTGTTGGGATAGACATCCGCTACTACGCTGACCGATTGCCCCTTCTTCAAATGGAGCACATCGTGCTCGGTCACGTTTACGATAAGGAACAGTTTTTCCAGGTTCGTGATCTGGGCGACCTGAATACCCGGGCCAATTACGCTGCCCCGTTCAATAAAGCGCAGGCCCAGGGTACCACTCATCGGGGCTTTGATATTGGTATTGGCGATTTGTTTCTTGAGTGCCTTTTCCTTGGCCTCGGCCGCCAGCAATCCCAGTTCGATATCTTCGATCTTGTTTTTGGCAACGGCCTCACCTTCAATCAGGTTACCCAGCCGGTCGCGGTCTTTTTTCAGTTTGGCAATATTGGCTTGCGTGGCCTCCAACTCTGTTTGCAGGAGTTCGTCGTCTACCTTGGCAATAAGATCGCTTTCGTTAACCCACTCCCCTTTATCTTTAAACACCTGAATCACCCGCCCCTGGGTTTCCGAGATCACGAACATTTCCTTAACCGGCATAAAAATGCCGTTGGCCTCCAGTTGGTTGGACAAGGTTTCCGAGTGCACCGACACCACCTCTACCGGCACAAAAGACCGGGTTACCTGGGCAAGGGCTGCCTGAGCATCCGACTCCTGTTTATTGACGTATAACTTCCAGGTGATCAACAACACGCAAATCGTTGCAAAAATCCAGATATAAGTACGCTTCATGGCTATCGATTGAATATTCGCCGCAAAAATCCGTCAATTTTACCGGTAATCAGCATTTCCGGGCAGGAGATTGTTAGATGGTTGGAGGGTTGGAGGGTTGGAGGGTTAGAGGGTTAGAGGGTTAGAGGGTTAGAGGGTTTTTCATTTTAGTAAGTTAAATTATGATTCCAAATGTAGTGGCGGCATTCCTTGTATCTTTGCCACGCAAAAATTCCATCCAACCATCCAACCATCCAACCATCCAACCATCCAACCATCCAACCATCCAACCATCCAACCATCCAACCATCCAACCATCCAACCATCCA
>SBHD01000102.1 GCA_006226345.1 Bacteroidota bacterium
CTACTATTTTTCTCCCAGGGGGGCTCAGGACCATGATTTCTGGCATTGGCGTCTACTACCCCAACGGAGTAGAAACCCAAAGATTCGGGATAGTGCCTGACATAGAACTGAAACCCACTATCGACGGTGTCAGAAAAGGTAAAGATGAATTACTTGAAAAAGCAATTGAAATAATACTGACAAAATAACCCCTGCTGGTCCAAAGTTTTCAAAACGCACAAAAACCCACCAACCACTCATGCGCGGCTGCGACTCCGCAAGTCTCCGACTTGAGTGAAATACCGTATAGAGGAAGCCTTAGGCTATTAGAGCGTTAATACTGAACCTGTTTTCGGAATTGTGGTCAGGCCAGGCATTTGTTTTTATTCGCAAGTCGGAGACTTGTTGCCACTGCGTATCGCGTCGCAGACGCGCACGAGCAGTTGGCGGATTATTGGAAATTTCGGGGATAGGTAGCATCTGTACATTTTTCCTGTGTAACATCTGTGTGCAATAAAAACAGCCCCCTCTTACGCCGTACTATCCATCGCCTAATCACGCTTTAAAAGCCCCACTATCTATAATCCAACTGCCAGTGGCAAGTTGCAGTTGTAACATAGTTTGCTTTCAGGCGTCTTCCTGAAAAAATGTAAACTATGGAAAAGGAAATGCTGCAACGCTTAACCAACCTGGAAAAACGATACATAGCGCTGAAAAGGATGTTTGGCGGCGTAGTTACTCTATTGATATTCGGAATGGTCGGTTTTGGCTTTACGAAAATGCATACGTTCGATATTATCCGGGCAAAAGGAATCATTATCGAAGACGAAAGCGGAAAAGACAGGATCTTGATCGGGGCGCCGATACCATTCTCAAAAGACAGGGTGCGTACGGACTCTTCCCTTGTCAGGAAATACTGGGCATCAAAGATATTTCCCAAAAATCCCGATAGGTTTATGGAGTTTTACAAAACCTACGATCACTCGACAAACGGTATGGTGGTCATGAACGAAGCTGGATTTGACCGGGTGCTGTTTGGCGATCAGCTGGCAGACTCCAATACGGGGGATAGAAATTTTGAGGCAGCCGGTATTACCTGGAATGACCGGTTGGGATTTGAAATGGGCGGAGCGGGTGTGAACACAGGCGAAGATGGCAAAGCAAGAGGCGTTATAGGGCTGGATGATGCACGGGGCGAAGCGTTGCATTTGGTTGTACTGGAAGATGGAACCAAAGCGCTTATTATCGGTGGCGCGAACGGCCGACTCATGATTGGTATGTCCGACAAGGATGGGCAATGGTTTCAAAACAGTGAAAAATTCGCAGGAGTTAAATTCTTTGACAATAACGGGAGTCTGGTTTGGGATCAACAAATGAATAGTTTGAATAAGAAATAAAAACCTGCCCTGCTGTTAACGGTATTCGAAAACGCACCATAACCCACCAACCGCTCACGAGCGGTTGGTGGGTTATGGTATATATCGGGATAGGGTACTTCTGAATACAATAAAAACACATTCCTCCAATACCCCATAAAAAGCAGCCCAAACATCAATAGCCATTCTGAAAAAGACCAACAAGGCAAGGTCTTTGCGCCGTTTCTGTTTTTCGCCGCCTTTGTGGCAAAACTCCCCCCGCAGCTTGGACCCGCAACTGACGCAGCTGGGATGCTCGGGTTGGGGCTGGAGCGCCTTTCTACAAAATAACGGGATTCAATACGGGAGGGGGGATTGAAGAATAATAGATGACATGATTACATGATTGAAGATTTGATTGTTCGATTGGAAATGGTTGATCTGTTTACCCAACGCGTACTTCATCAGGCGCTTCCAGGTAAAACTTACCGCCTCCTTCATCAATTAATCATGTAATTTATTATTCATTTATCCACCACTCCGCTCTCGAACTGTGATCTGTATCTACGTTACCTGAACGCTACACCGGTCCGGCACGAGCTAGAGACCCTTTCCATTTTTACATTTTACATCCTACATTTTCCCCGCTTTTCTAACTTTGTCCTACTTTACGCGACCATGCACCAACCATTGTTTAAAATCCGCCAAAACGGCTTTTTCGGTTTTATGAACGCAACCGGAGAAGTGGTGATCGAGCCCCAGTACCTGGAGGTCAGCGATTTCCACAATGGGTTTGCCCGGGTGCGCCTCAACGACCAGTGGGTGCCGATGGACCACCTGGGCCGGCTGCTGCTCAAGCGGATCTACCGGCATGTCGGGCCGTTCGAGGAAGGGCTGGCCCGGGTGCAGGTGGTGCGAAACTGGGGTTTTATCGACGAGCGGGGTAATGAAGTGATCCCGGCGCAGTTTGAAATGGTCAGCGATTTCTCCGAAGGACTGGCCGCTGCGCAGTTCAGGGGAAAGACCGGCTTCCTGGACCGGGACGGCAAGTTTATCCTCCAGCCGGAATACACGTTCGGCGATGCCTTTCGCGGTGGCCTGGCGCCGGCCGGGCAAAACGGAAAATGCGGTTTTATCGATACCACAGGTGCTTTTGTCATTCCTCCGGCCTGGGATGCCTGTCGGCCTTTTGAAGGCCAGGTGGCGATCGTACTGCGCGATAACCGCTGGGGACTGGTGGACCGCCGCGGCCAGGAAGTGGTGCCGCCGCAGTTCGAGTTTGTGAAAGGCCATGCCCACGGCGAATTTTTTGACGGTATGGCCCTGGCTTTCCGGGACGGCAAGTACGGCTTCGTCAACCAGGAAGGCGCTATCGCTGTGGAACCCATGTTTGACCTGGCCGGCGATTACGGTGAAGGGCTGGCACTGGTGGAGATCAACGGTGCGTATGGCTACATTGACCGGGAGGGCAAACTGATCATTATGCCCAAGTTTGAAGATGCCGGGGTGTTCTCCGACGGCCTGGCACAGGTGCGCAGCGACCGGCAGTGGGGCTATATCGACACCGAGGGTAAATTCGCGATTCCGCCGGCTTACGATGCCGCCACGCCTTTCCGCGATGGCCTGGCACTCACCATCCAGGAGGGCAAATGGCAGTATATCGACCGGTTTGGTGGGGTGATCTGGCGGGAGCCGTAACCCGGCGGTGAAAAAAACAAACTACGCCAGATTTCCCCAATTAAATACGCGATACCTGGATAAACTTGCCTCGCAGCACCCGGTACTGGTATTCTCCGATAGTGATCGTAGCGCCATCGGCCAGTTTGGTCAGGTCGACGATGTCCTGTTCGATGGTATGTACCGATCCGCCGGTTTTGTAAGCAACTTCCAGGTATTCCTCGTTCACGCCGTGCTCGGTTCCGCAGAGGATGATCCGTACCGGCACCTGTAGTTGGGTGAGCAGTTCAATGTCGCGCACGTCGCTGTAGTTGTCGGCGATCAGGACCAGTTCGTCCAGGCCTGATTTCCGGGCGGCGCCTCCCAGCAGGGCCTCCAGATCGTTTTCGGGGCCGTCACCGCTGCAGCCGAACTGCACGGTTTCTTTCATGGCCACCAGCAGTTTTTCCATGTCAACCTGGTCGGCAAAATGGAGTCCGCCGGTTTTGCCGACGATCTTTTCAGCCTGTGTTTTCCCGTCGCCGTCGTTGAAGAACACATAGCGGTTTTGTTCACCCCGAACCAGTTGCAGGGCATGCCACAACAATACCTGGTCGATATACGGCGACATGCTGCAGGTCATATCCGTCACGATCACCTTGCGCTGCCAGGCGGCGCGCATCCGGTACAGGGTGGCTTTGACGACGTCGCCTTTTTTTTCAAAATATTTTTCGTCGCGGGCCAGAGAGTCGCGCTCTTTACCGGCACGCCTGCCGATCCGTTTTTCAACCGAATCCATCGGCATGCCGTCTTCCATCTGGTACAGGAAATCCCGTTCTTCCCGCTCCCGGTACCACTGATCCCGCTGGGCCTGTGCGATGGAGTCGCGGATCCGCCAGGCTTCAAAGATCGAATCGCGGATGGCCAGTTGACGCGCGCGTTCGGCCTGCCGTTTGAGCAGGGCATCGGTGCCGATCGTATTGTAGGTCAGGGTAAGCCTGCCTGCCCGGTCGCTCTGCGGAATATCGAAGCACTGGATATTGGCTTCAAACTGCGTGCTGATACAGTAGCGCTCGCCCACCGGCAGCATGAGGTAGGCAAAGCCCAGTTGGTCGGTGCCGGCGACGTACACCTTTCCGGACTTTTGGGCCGTAAAATACAGCACTTCACCTTCCAGCGGCCGGTTGTCGAGGTCGAGTATTTTCAGGTGTAGCAGGATCCGTTCTCGTTGCAGGGCCTGGGCCGGAGATACAGTCTGGAAAAGGGTGTCGCCGCGGACGGTTTCCGTGAAGTCCACTGCCCGGCAGACCACCCGGGCATAGACTTTATCCTTTTTTTTATCCTTCGTGTCCACGAAAGCCAGTTCCTGCTGCGTACCGGCGTCTACGCGCAGGTCCAGTCCGCGAGGCACCAGGAAATACACTTCGCCGTACTGGCCCGTATAGCCGTGCCAAACTTGGTTGCCGGCCTTTTCCACCAGCCGGACTTCCATGCCCGGGAGTTTGTTCTGTACCTGATCGGTAACGACGATCTTTACCAGCACCTCCTTGCGGCCGGGTTCGGGCTTGTCGGCATTGTGGTAGTGGGTTTTGATAATGTCGGTGGCGGATTGGCCATAGAGTAAAAGAGAGAGGGTGCAGAGCAGGGTGGTGAGCAGCAGGCGCATTTCGTGTTCTTTATGAAGCGAGGCGTCATTTTTTGAGGCAGGAAAAAAGTATCGGCTCAAAAAATGAAGATGGTAAAGGAAACGAAGGTGAACCGGCCGGTATTATACTTCCGGGAAATACTGCCTTCCCTGGCTCAGGTATTTTTCACATTCAGGTCCATCCCGTCGTAGAACCCCAGGTCTTTGTTTTTCAGTTGTTTGGTCCAGAAGGCGATCTGGCCGGTATGGTAGGAGTAATGTTCCACGACGTGCAGGATAATGCCGATGCCAGAAAGCGAAAAGCCCTGTACGGACCGTACTGCCAGCAGGCTGTTGGCATCCTGGGAAGCGATCGTGGCTTTGGCTTTGGCAACGGTGGTTTCCAGCAGTTGCAGCAACTCGGTTTTGGAATGCCCGTCGCGGGCGGCGAACTCCGCGTCGCGCTGACGCTGGTCCGGACTGTTGCTGAGGGATGCGATGGCGTATTGGGTGATGTTGCCGCAGAGGTGCAGGATCAGGTTGCCCATACTGTTGGAGGCGGCATTGGGGCGCTTCCAGACGTCGGTATCGGTGAGTTCGGCAAAGGCTTTGCACACCATGCGGGTGCTTTCGTCGAGGCGGAAAAGCGCCTGTTCCTTGAATTCGGTAGCGAGTTGGTCGGTCATGATTTCAGATCAACCCATCCTGTACGTATAGTTCCACGCCTTTTTGCACCATATCGGCAATGGCGCGTTCCAGCTCCGGGTTGAGTTTTTTGATATGAAAACAGCTTTTCCCTTTCAGGCATTTGCGCAGGGATTCGGGGATGGCGGCAAATTGATCGGCGTGGGTATAGATCGGGAAAAAGTACAGGCGGATGTCTTTGGGTTTCGGTACGACAGAGGCAAAGTAGTATCCGTCGACCTGTTGTTTGCCCTGCATGGCCGGTTTGGTACCGGCCACTTCAAAGGTGGCGGAATTGTCCTGCCGGACCTGCAGGGGCGGTGTATGCGCCCGGAGAATCTGTTGCAGGGTAGTCTGGATCTGTGCGAGGTCGGTCTGCATGGCAAAGGTCAGGGGATGATCACGGCCAGGGCGTCCTGTGTTTTGGGCAGCGCCGGCACCGGGAATAATTTGAATGCGTCTTTGTGGCTGATCTGCATGTCCGGACAGCGGCCCAGCGCGCCGGTACAGGGGTAGTTGGGTATACAGTTCACCACGATCTGGGTATTGTACTGCCGGCTGGTGATCTCCACCCGTTTGCCTCGGTATTTACTGTGGTTGGGCACGTAGGCGACTCCTTCCGGGATACCGCCGGGAAAGCCGATGGCAACGCTGTCCAGCTGGTAGGCGAACGGTCCGGCTTTATCGTCGAAAAGTTTGCGGATATTTTCGCAAACCTCGTCTTCATACTTCAGGCCGCGCAGTTTGCGGTAGAGGTCGACATCGTGCAGGTCGTAGATATCCCGGTTTTGTTTCAGCCAGGATTGGGTGCCGGCCACGGAGAATGGTTGAGAAAACATCCGTTCCAGGATCTTGACATGATCGATGGAGGCAGAATTCAGTTCCAGATCCACCTTTTTGTTGTCGCCGAAGTCGATCCCGAATTTAAACCGTTCCACAACGCCGCCTGCCTGCATGGAATACAGCAGGCCAAAGGCTATGCCTACACCCAGGCAGGCGGCATTGATCAGGTAACTCTTGTACTTTTCCATGATCCGAACGTGTTTTTGTTGCCTTGATCGGTCAACAAATGTAACGCCTTGGCGGGAATTGGATCACGGAGAACACAAATCAGGTGCGGGACCCACTACCGGCCACCGGATCACAGTTGGTTTCCGGAAACCAGTATTCCGTCGAGAACAGCCTGTTGGCCCAGGCTGGCCTTGCCGGCATCGATACGGATGTGCTGGACCACGGCGGCATTCCCGGCATACAGGACAGCAGTATACCGGCCCGGGGTCAGGTGGCTGAGCCGGTAGCTCCGGTCCAGGCCGGATTGTGCGATCGCGAACTCCTGTACCTGGGTCTGGCCGTCCGGTCCGGTCAACGTAATGGAAACACCGCATTCGGGCAGGTTGGTCACCTGCAGGCGCAGTTGGCCGTCGGTATCAACAGAGAGGCGGGTGATGCAGCTGCCGGCGCCGTCACCAGCATTCAGCATAACCGCTTTATTCCGGTCGGGTTGTTCAAACTGGGCAAACAGCCGTACAGCGTTACCTTCCAAGCGAAATACGCGCGTATACTGGATACCCTGGTTGATGGCCCGGAGCAGGTAATCACCATGCGGTATGGCGTTCAGGCATACCGTTTTAAGGTAAGCGGAACAGCCGGATACCTGATCTGAAAACCAGGCTGTACCGGACAGATACTCGATGGTGATATTAGTCTGGGCATTGTCCAGGTTGGTAAGTTTGATCTCGAGACTGTTGGAAATGGCACATTTGTCTATTCGAAGACTAACCTGGCTGGTAAGGGGGGCTGAGATAGCAAAATGGGCAGTCAGAATACAAATAAGGGCAACAAAAAGGTTTTTCCGGTTTCTCATAGTCATTTGGTTGCGTGTGTAACGTAGGCGCCCGAAGACGCATCATCAAATGGTGCAAAGGAGTCGTTATCTGTAATAGACGAGCACTCCGTGTAATGGATCAATAAAGACGGTTAAAAAATGCGGAAATTATTTCCGGCATTCGGGTCAAGAGTATGCAATAACCAGGCGGTGTGTAAAATAGTTCCGTAAACAACGTGGCCGGATCAAAGGCAGGAGGAGGGGAAACATCAGTGGCTCCGGTAGGCCAAAGGTAGGTGGGCGGAACGCGCTATGCTAGTACAGTACCCCGATTTAAAGGTAAATTAACACAGTACCGATTTCTGTAAACTGAAGTCAGGGGAGGGTAGTCGTACAAAAAAGATCACCGCGGAAACGCGGAGACGCCAGGAGGTCTACTCCGCGTCTCCGCGTCTCCGCGGTGAAAGTAAAATCTTAATCCTGAACGATCAATCGCCGCACATACTGTTCCGCGCCTACCTGCAGGCGTACGAAGTACATCCCGGCCGGTTGGGTTTCCAGGTGCAGGGGCAGTTGGTTGTTTCCGGCTCCGACGGATTGGTGCAGGGTCCGGACCGAACGGCCCAGGGCGTCCACCACATTGACGGTCACGTCCTGTGCTTCATCGGCAAACAGCGTAACCGTGAACAGGCCGCTGCCCGGGTTTGGCTGTACATGCCATTCCGGCTCGAGCGTAGGCTCGCCGGCGCTGCTGACGTTCGGCGTGACGATTGCAATGTTGTCGAGGAAGATCCGGTCGCCCTTGGTACCAAAGGTATCCAGTGCGGTACTGATCCCCGTATGCGTTTCGAAGCAAATCTCCACTACCCGGTCCAGGTAATCGGCAAGGTCGAACTTCCGGGATTTCCAGGTATCGAAACTGTGCGTGATCGGCTTGTAGGTCGGGCTGATCTGCTCCCCGTCGATCAGTACCCGGAGGGAACTGCCAAAGGGGGCGTTGTATCCGAATTTCCGCAGGTAATAAAACGAGAAGTTCTGCCGGTAGTCAAACCACAGTTCAGCAGCCTGCATGCCACCCAGATCGGCACAGATACACTGTTTGGAGCGGAAGGCAGCGTTGACATCCCACACATTGTCGTTTGTCGGAATCTGCGCCTCCCCAAACAGGAAGGCCAGGTCGATGTCGCCACCCGTGATATAGTATCCGTTGGCGCCGGTGCGGGCAGCCTGTGTGGAGATCTCTCCACTGGTGCTGGCTGTACGGAGCGTATACATCGAGTCCAGCGAATTGTCCCCGTATTCAAAGGTCAGCACTTCGTTGCGGATCATGGACGCCGGGTTATGGACACGCAGGTCAAACAAGCTGTCGTTAGTGATCACGCCGTCCGGACCATAGTTTACCCACACGTCAAAGTTGTATTTACCGTCGGCAATCAGGTTAACCGGATCGATAAAAGTATAGGTAAAGGTATCGCCGGTCCGCAGCGTGTCCGGTACTTCCACCACTTCTGTGACCGGCGCGCCGCCGTTCACCCGGTAAGACAGGCTGATCTGGGTACCTGCCGGCAGGAGGTCGCAACCCCAGAACCCGATTTCCACTGTAGGCTCTTCCAGGCCGAGGAAACAATTGGAGGCCGGATTTTCCACTTTCTGCATACGCAGGTCGGCTTCGGTATTAACGATGCTTTCCACGATGATCCCGACCTCATTGTTGGTCAGGTCGAGGTCGTTGCCATAGTTCGTCCAAACCCGGAGGTGGTACGTACCGGGTACAGC
>SBHD01000146.1 GCA_006226345.1 Bacteroidota bacterium
TCTTAATTGGGTGAAAACGACAGCAGCACCCGTTCAATGATCCTGCAGCAGTCCTCCAACTGGTCTTCCGTCATGACCAGGGGCGGTGCAAACCGGATGATATTGCCGTGTGTCGGTTTGGCCAGCAGGCCGTGCCGGGCAAGTTCCACGCAGATATCCCAGGCCGTGTGGCTGTCTTCCGAATCGTTGATCACCAAGGCATTGAGCAGGCCTTTACCCCGCACCAGTACCAGCAGGTCGGGACGCTTCTGCACAAGCGCTTCCATTCGGGCGCGGAAGATTTCACCCAGGCGTTCGGCATTTTCGGCCAGGTGCTCTTCTTCCACTACACGCAGAGCCTCGGTTGCTACGGCACAGGCCAGCGGATTGCCGCCGAAGGTAGACCCGTGCTCGCCGGGTTTAAGGGTAAGCATGACCACGTCGCTGCTGAGTACTGCGCTCACCGGCAACACTCCGCCGCTGAGGGCTTTGCCCAGGATCAGTACATCGGGCTTGATCCCGTAGTGGTCGCAACACAGCAATTTCCCGGTCCGGGCAATACCGGTCTGTACTTCATCGGCAATGAAGAGCACGTTGTGTTTTTGGCACAGAGCATGCGCCCGGGGCAGGTAATCGTCGGACGGTACGAACACACCGGCTTCCCCTTGTATCGGCTCCACCACGAAACCCGCCACATGGGGGTCCTGCAAGGCGGCTTCCAGGGCGGGAATATCATTATACGGTACGGTCTCGATACCGGGGACGAACGGGCCGAAGTTTTTCCGGCAGGTGGGGTCGGTTGAAGCCGAGACGGCTGTAATGGTACGACCATGGAAGTTGCCGGCAGCGAAAATGATCTTGGCCTGGTTGGGCTCGACGCCCTTGACCTGGTAGGCCCATTTGCGGCAGAGTTTGATCGCTGTTTCTACGGCTTCCACGCCGGTGTTCATCGGCAGCATGCGGTCGTAGCCAAAAAAACTGGTGACGAATTGAGCGTAGGGGCCCAGCTCGCTGCTGTAAAACGCCCGGGAAGTCAGTGTTAGCCGGGAAGCCTGTTCCGTCAGGGCCCGGATGATCCGTGGATGGCAGTGGCCCTGGTTGACCGCACTGTAGGCGGAGAGGAAATCGTAGTATTGCTTGCCTTCCACATCCCAGACATGCACCCCCTCTCCACGGGTCAATACTACCGGCAACGGATGATAGTTGTGCGCATTGAAGCGGTCTTCCAGTTCCATCAGTTCGGAGGAGGAGTGTGTGGTGTTTGTCAGGATATCCATAAACCAGGTGTGCTAAATGAGCGGTTGGTAAGCAAGGAAGTACAAAAGTACGGTTTTTACCGGTAAATGCTGATTTGCAGGTAAGACAAAAAAAAGGCTGCCGGAACACCGGCAGCCTCTGTATGGATAGTTTCTGTGTTTGTTTGCGGATCAGTTGTTGGAAGTGCTCTTCCGGTAGCGGCCCCAGGAGAAACCAAACTTCAGGGTTGCCTGGCCGAAGGCGCCGGAAAGCTGCCGGTCGCTCAGGCTGATATCGCTATCCGTAACGAAACGGTAGCCGCCTTCCAGCCCGAGGTGGAACCAGCGGAAGATATTGATCTCGATACCGGCGGAGGGCTGGATAACGAAAATGCGGTCTTCCCCTTCGCCTTCATATTTAACTTTACCGCCTCCGAGGTCTACGTTGAACAGGGGGTGTACGGCGCGGTAGTTCTGAAGGCCATAACCGAGGTGCAGGCCTTTCCATTTCATGTCGAACTGCTGATTGGGCTGGTTATTCCAGTTGATCACATCGTGTACATTGTAGCCGGCCATACCGATCTCGAGGGCCTTGCCGAACTCCAGTCCGAAGTGCCATCCGTTGACATAGTTATTGGTATTGCCAAAGCGGGTGAGCTGGTGTTTGGATCCGCCCCATACCCCGGAAAAGCCGAGACTGCGGCTGCCCAGCACGGTTTCTTCCCGTTGTGCCTGGGCAGAGAACGTAAAGAGGAACAGGCTCAGCGCCAGAAAGCAAAATTTGGTTCGCATAGCTTTGCGTTTTAGTTTTAATACGGTGGATAAAAAATGACAGGTTGAAGCGGGTTATACCAAAGACGTTCGACCGGCGGTTTTGTTACAACGGGCCTGAAGACCCTGAAATCCGCAGGAAACAACATCCTTACGGACAACAAGATTAGCTGTTCAGTTGCATCCGGACAACAGAAAAGGTGAAGGACAGGCCGTCCTTCACCTTTTTCTAACAGGGTTTAACGCATCTTAACGAAAATCAGCTCCGGCGCAGCACAGCGGCGCTGATCAGTGTAACCGGCAATCCGATCGGGAGGGGTTCCAGGAATGTCAGGCCGGCGGCGATCAGCGGGTTCTTGTACAGTTCACTGAAGTGCTCCATCTCGGCTGTTTTCGCACTGATCGCTTCGGCTGAAGCGCCGGACTCTTCCAGTTGTTTCAGGACAAAGGCGACGTACTTTTCCATAAAGTCAGTCATCAGCGTGTTGGAAATGATCATCCAGGCGATCACGTAGATCACACAGGAGATCAGCATAATAATCAGGCCGACCTGAAAGGCTTTTCCAAAAGAGATCACGCCGTCACTGACCTGGTCGCGGTATGCGCGCACGCCGAGGAACACAAACACCATGCTCAGCATAATGCCCGAGTATCCGAATATCTCGCCATGCTCGAAGTTGTCCGGAGAACGCTGCATATACAGGGCCATGATAAGCATCAGCAGGGCCGCAACGCCGCCTGAAACCAGGCCGTAATTCAAAATTGTCTTGTTCATTTCAACGATTTGTTTTGGTGAGCGAATGGCACAAAGGACGGCAGTCTGGGGGGAGCCGGGCCCATACTTTCGGGTGATTTACCACCCATACTTTCGGGTGATTTGTTCTTTACCCGGCGATATTCGGCTGATTTTGCTATTATTCCTTATCCAAGTTCCTCCAGGAAATTCAAAACATCCAGCATGAGTTGGGTCGTTTGCGGCACCAGTAATAAGGTGCTTTCTGTGCCCAGCATTTCCTTCTTTTTCAGGTCATGATAGCGGATGATAAAGGCGTTCAACGCTGTTCGCTTTGGTCCTGGAAGCCTCTGTTGGATCACCTCCAGTTTCGCAAAAGCGGTCTTGAATTCGGCAGCCCGGATGGCCGTGATGATCTCCGGGAGGATTGCACTGACATCGAGGTTTTTCAATATGGCTTTTTGCCCGGCTATCACGGCGGTCAGTTCTTCCAGCACGGCATCTGCAGTAGTGCTGCCGGATTGAATAGCCTCCCATTTTCCCTGGATGGCGTTTGCGAGCTCCAGATAGGTGGATTGCCCGCTACCCTCCACCTTGCTGACCGAAGCAAAATCTTCCACCAGCCCAAACAGTTCGATCAGGTTTTCGATGATGGGTTCCATCGCAGGCTCCGCCTGAAGGATTTCGGCAAACTCCAGTTTGCAATTCTCCAACAGAAATTCCCGGGAAAGGGTGAGGTCATAGGTGTAGATGATCCCGTGGTAATCCCGTTTGTCGGGTAACTGATAATCCTGATCGGCTGTCAGGAACAGGAAGGGGAGGCCGTACCGCTTGATATACTCCTCTCCCGTTTCATGAATTTTTACAAATCGATGGACTAAAAGCAAGTCCATCAGATCGGTAACAAACGTCTTTTCGGCTTTGTGGATATTCCGGATGTTCAGTACTGGCCTTTCGTCGCCTTTACTTTCAAATTCCAGCATGCCGATGAGCACTTCTTTGGTCAGATAATCGGCAACGGGTTTCACCGGATTGTTTTCAGGGTCCAACCGGTGGTACTCCAGGTCTCTTTTTCGCCGTTCGTGATCGAAGTGGTAGAGGAGGTCGCCCACCGTCGACTGGAATTTGCCCATTTCCGCGGCAAAATACCGTTGGGAAAACTCCGGCCCGAACAACTCGTAACAAATGGCGTAAACCGCCCGAAGTCCCATGCTGGTGTCCCCTCTGATCAACAGGGGCCAGGTAGTGGAAATGGATTGGTTGACCGCTTGTATGAGCCCGGGATCCGGAGCAAAAGGCGGGATATCCATGTAATCGTCCTCGCCACCCCGGTTGATCCGGATGGATTGCCGGTTTTGTGTTCCTGTGTATAGCATCAGTTGTGTTTTATCGTGTGCTGAAACGGCACTTGTTCTCCTGTTCGATGGAAACCAGGATGTTTGTTGGATATTGGAGATTGCGACTAATTGTATTTGAAATTACAAAGTAAAAATAAGCACGCGATCGTCATTTCCGGGCCGGAGATACCAGTCGGCTTTCTGTAGCCGGAGCTAAAGTTATCCTTTTTTACTTTCCGGCAATTCTGAAATGCTGCGGCATACAGCCAGCCACAATTGGTGCATTATCCTTTCAGTTGAGCAGTGCCAAGCAAACGGAGTGCCCGCGCTTTCTGCACTGCCTGGGTACGGCGTTGTACGTCCAGTTTGGAAAAGAGGTTGGAGGTGTGGGTTTTGATCGTGTTGAGGGAAACGAACATCCGGTCGGCGATCTCCTGGTTGCTGAGCCCCTGGGCGATGAATTGCAGCACTTCGTATTCCCGCGGGGTAATGTTGTGTCGGGCGAGTACCTGCTCCAACTCCGGTTCTGATAGCGGCTGTTCTGCCGAAGGGGCGGGTTTTGTTTTTGACGCGGAAGTGAAATGCCGGCCTGCCCAGATACCGACAACTGTAAACAGGAGAGCGGTCAGCCCGATATACAGTTCTTCGGCATGATCCAGGATCAGCAGCCGATACCGTGCCGTTTGCAAGGCGACCAGCATCAGACCCAGGGCGAGTCCGTAGCCCAGGACGGAGCCGATTAGTTTTAATCCGGATCGTGATCGCTTGTTTCCCACAGGGCAAAAATCAAAAAAGTCATCCGGGTTGCGGATGACTTTTTTGAAAAAATCGCTTTATACCTGGTTCAAGGCTTCACAATGACCAGCCTTTTGGTGCCGATGATGGTGCCATCGCCATTAACCAGACTGTAGAGATAGGTGCCTTTTTTAAACTCTTCCAGGTCAACTTTGATCGAGCGTTTGCCGGCGATATAATGAGATTCTTTCCAGACCACTTTACCGACGATATTAAAGATCTTCAGGGTATAATCATCCGCCGGCAGGTTGGAGCAATCAAAGCGCACCCACTGTATGGCCGGGTTGGGGAAGGCCTGGATGCTGGCAGCACCCGGCGCATCGAAGTCCGGCATCGACGTGAGCATATCTATATTCTTGAACACCGCCTGGTCGACCGCGTTTTGCTCGTTGTTAAGTGTCAGGATCGCCAGTTCCTCCTTGTGGATGTTGCTGTAAAACCGGTAGGTGACCGTAGTGTCGGTACCCAGGAAGTTGGCCAGTCCGCCGGTACCTGGATCCAGTGGTACCGGGATCCAGCCGATGAAAGAATGCACATCCAGGTTCGTAGTCGTGTATTGCGTGCGTTTTTCCCGCAATACCGGTGTGGGCATGGGCATGCCCGGAATTTTAAGTTCGCCCCAGCCATCCACGACTTCCAGGCGCTGAAAATTAATGCGTACCCGGATCGAGTCGATCAGGTCGATGCCGGGAATGTTGGCCACCAGGCTGTCGGGCAGCGCATCGGTGGAGAAGGGCAGCGAAAGGTTGGTGGTTTGCTGGTTGACATCAAAGAAGTTGAGTGGTGACCGGCGTTCGATTATCGAAGGAACAAACCTGGCCAGCACATTGACACCAAAGTTGGCCGGATCGCCACCGGCATAACCGAGCAACTCAACCTTATTGTTGGTAACATTGAAATAGGATTCACCGGTTATCCCTTTTACCAGTAATTCGGCGCCGGGAAAACTGGCATTGCTGGCGCCTTCACCCGGTGGCAGATAAACGGTCTCCAGTGTCTGTTCGAATTGCAGATCGGAAAAATCCCAAGATTGATTTTCGCCGGGTGGTGTGATAAAGTTGGTGCCGGCAGGGGCGAGGTCGATCGCATACCGGAAGGTATCGCCGACCGCAGGAAAGGTAGCAGCAGTAACTGTGATTTGAGCAGTAGCATTAAACCACATAAGAGAGAGAGCAGCCAGTAGCATTCGTTTCATCGGATTGTAGATACAAAAAGACTGGTGAGATTAATCGGTTTCAAATAGAATGTTTGCTTCAAAGATACGCCGCTTTTTTTTTAATTACCGGCAGATGCCGCGTGTCAATTTGGGGAAAGGATCAAATTATCCTGCCCGGTGACAGGTAAATTGCAGGAACGGCAGGCCTGGATGCAGAACCGGTAACGGCCGGTGCATGTTTTTCAGACATACCCTGTATTTGAAGTGACAAAGCAGAATTAAAGTGCCTGCAGTTCCACAAGTTTCCGGTACACGCCCTTTTGCAGCAACAAACTTTCGTGTGTGCCGCGTTCGACAATTTGTCCGGCATCCAGCACAATGATCTCGTCGGCATGCTGGACGGTGCTCAGCCGGTGTGCAATGACAAGTGCGGTGCGGTTTTGGAGCAACCGGTCGAGTGCAGCCTGTACCAGTTTCTCTGATTCACTATCCAGCGCGGAGGTTGCCTCATCCAGGATCAGAATAGGCGGATTTTTTAACAGGGCGCGTGCGATCGTGAGGCGCTGGCGCTGGCCGCCGCTCAGTTTGGAGCCCCGGTCGCCGATATTGGTGTCGTATCCTTCCGGCAATGCCCGGATGAATTCATGCGCATTCGCGGCTTTGGCCGCAGCGAATACGGCTTCGTCATCCACCCCTTCGCTGCCAAACAGGATGTTGTTCCGAACGGTATCGTTAAACAGGATGGCTTCCTGGCTGACGATCCCCAATTGCTCCCGGAGGTCGTACAGCCTTAATTGCCGGATATCGAATCCATCGATCAGGACCTGCCCGTCCGTCACATCATAAAAACGGGGCAGGAGGTCGGCAATCGTGCTTTTTCCGGCACCGGAAGCGCCTACGAGGGCGACCATCTTGCCATAGGGCAGCACCAGGTCAATGTGTTGCAGGGCCGGCCGGTCGGCATTCTGATAGCGGAACGACACATCCCGGAACTCTACTTTTTCCCGGAATTGGGTAAAAGGTTGCGGATTCGGGCTGTCCTGGATCGAACTGTTTGCATCCAGCACGGCCTCTATGCGCTCCAGAGCGCCCATACCCTTTCGAATGCTGTAAGAGGCGCCACTGAGTTGCTTGGCGGGCTCGATAATATTGTAAAAGGCGTACAGGAAGGTGATAAAGGTGGCCGCGGTGATCTCCCCGGAAAATACCTGTTTGGCGCCAAACCAGAGCAATACTGAAACTGCTGCGATACCCAGAAATTCGGAGAGGGGAGAGGCCAGGTCTTTTCGCCGGTACAGTTTGGTCATGGTGCGGGCATATCCGGTGTTTTCCCGGCCGAACCGCTCCAGTTGCCATTGTTCGCTGTTAAAGCCCTTGATGATGCGGAGGCCGCCCAGCGTTTCTTCTACCAGGGAGCCGATCAGGCCCAGCCGGGTTTGCGCTTCGCCCGACTGCCGGCGCAGGGAGCGGCCTACACCGCCGATGATCAGGCCGGAAAACAGCATCAGGCCAAATACAAAAATGAGCAGCTGCGGGGATACAAAGATCATGAAGGCCAGGCTGCCCAGAATAATGATCGGTTCACGGGCCACGGATTCCACCACTCCCACGATACTCCATTCTACCTCCTGCACATCGGCAGAGATACGACTCATCAGGTCGCCTTTGCGCTCCTCAGAGAAATAGGAGAGGGGCAGGTGCACCATTTTACCAACCAGCTTTTGGCGCAGGTCGCGCACAATACCGTTCCGGACTGGTGCAAGAAAAAACAGGGACAGGTACCGGAACAGGTTTTTCCCAAAGAAGGTAAAGACCAGAAAGGCACATACGATCAACAGGGCTTCCTCCCGGCCGTGTGTTTCGATGAGGTTGGCAAAAAATGCGTTTACTTTCTGTTCGATTGCCTGAAACCCGCTGCTGCTGCCTGCTGTGCCGGTCAGTTCGGGACTTTCGGCCCCACCTGCACTGAACAGGATCTGAAGGAACGGCTGGAGCACGGGTATGCTGACAACCATGAACAGGGACATCAACAGGTTGCTCACTACTGCCAGCAGCAAATAGGACTTGTAGGGGCGGTAATACTGAAATAAACGCAGCATGGGGCGAAGGTACGCGAATTGCTACAGGTCGCACCTGCCCTGACGGGCCCGGGGATCTGTTTGCGATCAGTGCCAGCCGGATATCGACCGGCTTCCCGGATCTGCCTACAATTCTACGTTCTTAAAATCCCAGGTGTTCAGGAACCCGGTGTGAAAATCGCCTTTTTGGAACTGTTCGTTGCGCATCAGCCGTTGGTGGAAGGGGATGGTCGTCTTGATGCCTTCAACAATGAATTCATCCAGAGCCCGCTCCATTTTGGTAATGGCTTCATCGCGGGTACGGGCCCGGACGATGAGTTTGGCGATCATAGAATCATAATACGGCGAAATGTTATAACCGGCATACACATGCGTGTCCACCCGTACGCCATGCCCTTTGGGTGAGTGGAACGAATTGATCTTGCCCGGGCTGGGGCGGAAATCGTTGTACACGTCTTCCGCATTGATCCGGCACTCGATCGCGTGCATTTCCGGGAAGTAGTTTTTACCGGATATCGGGATGCCCGCGGCGATCTTGATCTGCTCTTTGATCAGGTCAAAATCGATCACCTCTTCCGTAACCGTGTGCTCCACCTGTATACGGGTATTCATTTCCATGAAGTAGAAATTCCGGTACTTGTCTACCAGGAACTCAACGGTGCCAACGCCTTCGTATCCGATGGCCAGGCAAGCCTTTACAGCTGCTTCGCCCATTTTTTCCCGCAGTTCGGGTGTCATAAAGGGCGAGGGGGACTCTTCCACCAGTTTCTGGTGGCGACGCTGGATAGAGCAGTCGCGTTCGGACAGGTGGCAGGCCTTGCCGAACTGGTCACCGGCAACCTGCACTTCGATATGCCGGGGTTCCTCGATGAACTTTTCCATGTAGATCCCGTCGTTGCCAAACGCAGCTTTGGCTTCCCGGCGGGCGGTTTCCCACTGGTTCTCAAACTGACTCTCTTCCCAGACGATCCGCATGCCTTTGCCACCACCGCCGGCAGTCGCCTTGAGGATGACCGGGTAGCCGATCTTTTTGGCCAGTTGCTGGCCTTCCTTATAATCTTCCAACAGCCCTTCCGAGCCCGGAATGCAGGGGACGCCGGCCTTGATCATTGTTTCCTTGGCCGTGATCTTGTCACCCATAGCCCGGATATGTTCCGGTGCCGGACCGATGAATTTGATCCCATATTCTTTGCAAACCTCGGCGAAAGAAGCGTTTTCCGCCAAAAAGCCATATCCCGGGTGAACGGCATCCGCATCGGTGATCTCGACAGCTGCCATGATCCGCGGTACATTCAGGTAGCTTTCAGCGGATTGCGGCGGCCCGATACAAACGGCTTCGTCGGCAAACCGAACATGCAGGCTGTCGCGATCGGCTGTGGAGTAAATGGCAACAGTTTTAATGTCCATTTCCTTGCACGTACGGATAATACGCAGTGCAATTTCCCCACGGTTGGCAATTAATATTTTTTTGAACATAGGTATTTAACCTTCAGTTTGATTCTGAGATGTGATCCGGGGTATGTAACCAGGAATACATACGTATTTTTCCTGGAACAGAGTGGGTACAACGTGTTCGTTGGGAGTACCATAGGCTAATCTGTTGCTGAACCCCCGGACACCGGGTTCCTGCAGCACAAGTGATTTTCACCTGTCCGGGACAGGAATGCCTGGTGAGATGCTGTGGACAATGCCGGTCGAGCAGGCATTATGCCGGATCAACCAGGAACAGCGGCTGGTCATATTCCACCGGTGAAGCGTCATCTACGAGCACCTTGACGATTTTGCCCTTGACATCGGATTCGATCTCGTTGAACAATTTCATGGCTTCAATGATACAGACGGTGTCACCTACTTCTACTACATCACCGACTTTCACGAACGGTGGTTTTTCCGGTGCAGACGAGCGGTAAAACGTACCTACCATAGGCGATTTAACCGTAAGCAGATTGGCCGTGTCATCTTCTGCCGGTGCGGCGGCAGCCGGTGCGGCAGGTGTAGCCGGAGCAGGTGGCGCTGCAACCGGAGCAGGTGCGGGTGGCGCAACGGTAACCACTGGCTGGGCCGCCGGGATCATCACCGGCGCCTTTTCGGCACTCTCCCTGATGCTCTGATTCCGAATAACCAGTTCAAAGTCGCCGTCTTTTAAGGTGAATTCGGTCAGTTTGGCTTTGCTGACCATTCGAATAAGTTCTTGTATCTGGTTAATATCCATTCCAAAGATCGTTTTGCTGATGGGCCAAAAATAATGCGGAATATGGAATACCCGGCATGTAATAATCTTTTATTACAAAATTCTGCGGGCGTTTGGTAGGCTTGCAGGAAGGTGTCACTGCGTTGTTCCGGATGATCCAGGCCGGTATGGGGCCGGAAAAGCACAGGGCCGCACCTGCAGGGATATATACCTGCCGAACAAGTGCGGCCCCGCTGATACCCGGTAAACCGGACAGGATCAGTCTTTCTTTACCCGTTCCATGTAGGCCCCCGTTGTCGTATCGATTTTAACCAGGTCGCCTACTTCACAGAACAGGGGGATACGTACTTCAGCACCGGTTTCCACTGTAGCGGGCTTGAGGGTGTTCGTAGCCGTGTCACCCCGAACGCCCGGCTCGGTGTAGGTGATCTCCAGCACTACGGTCTGTGGCATTTCCACCGACAGCAGAGTATCTTTTTGTGCATCGTACAATACATCCACATCTGCGCCCTCCTTCAGGAATTTACCATTGTCGATCTGGTCTTCCGGTACGGAGATCTGGTCGTAGGTCTCCTGGTTCATCAGCACATAGGCACCCTCTTCAGGGTAGAGGTACTGGAATTTCCGGCGCTCCACCCGGACATCAGAGATGTTGTGCCCGCTCTGGAAAGTATGCTCAATGATCTTTCCGGAGGTGGTACTTTTCAGTTTGACCCAAACCTTGCCACTGCCCCGGCCAACCTGGAAGCGTTTGAAATCGATAACTTTCAGGATATCGTTGTTTAACTCGATACACAGGCCGTTGCGGATGTCTGCGGTAGTTGCCATTGTATTAAATTATACGTTTTAGTGATACTTGAAAAAGGAATGCGCAGCCAGCAAATAACTACTACGCGTAAAAAAGCGCGCAAAGGTACTGCTTTCTGAATAAAAATCAGTCAAATGTTAAACCATGCGTGTAAACAGGGATTAGTAGGCCCATTTCAGATACAGTGAACCCCAGGTAAAGCCGCCACCAAAAGCGGTCAGGATTATGTTGTCGTCCTTTTTGAACCGGTCTTCAAAATCCCACATGCATAGCCCCAGAGTGCCGGCGGTGGTATTGCCATATTTGCTGATGTTGATGGTCACTTTATCCATCGGGAATCCCAGATGATCAGCCACTGAGCTGATGATCCGCATATTAGCCTGGTGCGGGATGATCCAGTTGATGTCGTCGATAGTCAGGTGGTTGCGGCGCAGCAATTCCTGGCTTGTGGACACCATGCCCTCTACAGCGTATTTGAATACCCTTTTGCCATCCTGGTATACGTAGTGTTCCCGGTTGGCAACGGTTTCTGCGTTCGGGGGACGCAACGAACCACCGGCTTTCATATGGAGGAATTCGCGGCCGGCACCGTCGCCGCGCAGCACAAAATCTTGTATGCCGGTGCCATCCCGGCGGGCTTCCAGCAAAACAGCGGCTGCACCATCGCCGAAAATAACGCAGGTATTGCGGTCCTCGTAGTCGATGATCGATGACATCATGTCAGAACCGACCACGACCACTTTTTCATACGTCCCGTTGGCAACGAACTGCGCACCGGTGGCCAGGGCAAACAGGAAACCGGAGCAGGCCGCATTGATATCGTAACCAAATGCATTTTTAGCGCCGATCTTGTCACAGACCGTATTGGCGGTGTCCGGAAAGATCATGTCGCCGGTAATCGTACCCACGATCAGCATATCAATCTCGCCCGGACGGGTATCGGTTTTCTCCAGCAGACCTTTTACGGCTTCGGTACACATATCGCTGGTTGCCCAGCCGGGCGTACGCAGGATCCGGCGTTCGCGGATGCCGGTCCGGCTGGTGATCCACTCGTCATTGGTGTCCACCATTTTTTCCAGGTCCTTATTGGTCAGTTTATCTTCCGGGACCCAGCCATGTACACCGGTGATCGCCGCGCGTGTTTTATACGACATACGTTGTTTGATTTGAGTTGAGGCGGCAAAGGTAGGGAACCCAATTGAAATCTGATGCAGGGAGATCTGCTTCGGGTACTGCACCTGCACGGATTGATCATCTGTTCGATCGAAACATAATCCGTGTCTGCTGCTCCAAATGGGGACCTGAAGTGGAAGGGATTTTCAGGAAAGTTGCCGCATCTTTGCCACAATGAAGAACTATCTGTCCCTCGTCAAATTCAGCCATACGCTTTTTGCCATGCCATTTGCCCTGGTAGGCTTTTTTATTGCCACTGTGGAAAAGGGCGAAGGCATCAGCGGACGATCGTTGTTACTGGTTGTGCTGTGTATGGTGTTTGCCCGCAGCGCTGCAATGGCATTCAATCGGTGGCTGGACCGCGACGTCGATGCGGTTAATCCCCGTACCCAAATGCGGGAGATCCCTGCCGGCATTATCCGGCCGCGTTCGGCAATGATCTTCGTGGTGATCAATTGCCTGCTTTTTATCGGGACTACCTGGTTTCTTAACCCGCTGTGCTTTTACCTTTCCCCGGTAGCGCTGGCAGTGGTACTGGGCTACAGCTATACCAAGCGGTTTACCTGGCTCTGCCACCTGGTGTTGGGGCTTGGCCTGGCGCTGGCCCCGGTAGGCGCATATCTGGCTGTGATGGGGCGGTTCGACTGGGTACCGGTCCTGTATGGCGTGGCAGTGCTGCTTTGGACCGGAGGGTTTGATGTGATCTATGCCCTGCAGGATGAGGAGTTTGACCAGAGCCAGCAGTTGTATTCCATACCGGCCACCTTTGGCAGGGCACGTGCCTTGCGGTTGTCCGAATGGATGCATCTGGGTACGGCGGCTTTTATGGTGTATGCCGGCCGGATGTTGCATGCGGCCGTCCCGGAAGCCCGGGACCTGCTTTGGCTGGGCACGGGTATATTTCTGGCCTTACTGATCTACCAGCACCGGCTGGTCAAACCGAACGATCTGAGCCGCGTCAACCTCGCTTTTTTTACTACAAACGGCATCGCCAGCCTGGTGTTTGGCGTCCTGGTGATCCTTGATCTGCTGACCTGACCAAGGGTTGCGTACTGTTGCTCTCTGAAACACAACGTGCCTTATGCATCATATTGCCATTTTTGCTTCCGGAACAGGTAGTAACGCCCGGAAGATCATTGAATATTTCAAGCAGCGCCCGGAAGTGACGGTATCGCTGGTGATTTCGAACAAACAGAATGCCGGAGTCCTGGAGATCGCCCGGGAGCACGGGGTCCCTACCTTGCATATTCGCCGGGACACCTTTTACGGGACGGAGTCCATACTGGATGAACTGGCTGCCCATCATATTGATTTCATCGTTCTGGCCGGGTTCCTGTGGCTGGTGCCGGCGTACCTTGTACGTGCATTCAGCCGCCGGATCGTGAATATTCATCCGGCATTACTGCCCAAATACGGAGGGAAAGGAATGTACGGACACCACGTTCATGAAGCTGTGAAAGCTGCAGGCGAAACCGAAACCGGGATTACGATCCACTATGTCAACGAGGAGTACGACGAAGGTGCAGTGATTTTTCAGGCCCGCTGCCCGGTAGAGCCTGCAGATACCCCGGATGATATTGCCCGGAAAGTACACGAACTGGAGCACCGGCATTTCCCGGAAGTGATCGCCGGCCTGCTTTCCGGTGATTGACCGCTGCAACTTCCCGGGAACTGGTTGCGTCGTATTACCTTTGCCCCATGTCCCTGCGCAGCCTTGTCCGACTCATACGCCTGGAACATTGGGTAAAAAACCTGTTCCTCTTCATTCCGGCCTTCTTTGCCGCGCGGCTCAACGAATGGGCGGTATTGCAGCATGCCTTGTTAGGTTTTTTGTCTTTTTCGCTGGTTGCCTCCTCTGTTTATGTATTGAATGACCTGGTGGATGCCCCGCAGGACCGCAACCATCCGGATAAACAGCGCCGGCCGATCGCCAGTTCGGCGATAAGCGTCCGGCAGGGCATATTGGTATTGGTCGTGCTGCTCTTTTCCGGAACGGCGATGGCTGCCTGGCTGAACCCGGCCATGCTGCTGTTCACCCTGCTGTATTTTGTGATCAATGTTTTTTACAGCTTCTCCCTGAAACACATTGCGATCGTCGATATCAGTCTGATCGGACTGGGATTTTTACTCCGGGTACTGGCAGGCGGGGCCGTGACTGGTGTGGAGGTGTCACACTGGCTGATCGTGATGACATTTTTGCTGGCACTGATCCTTGGGCTGGCCAAACGCCGGGGGGAGTATATCGTGGCGACAGGGGGGCATACGTTCCGGAAGGCGCTTGAGGGGTACAACCTGCCGTTCCTGGATATGGCGATCACGCTTTGTTCGACCGTTGCGATCGTGGCGTACCTCATGTATTGTTTTTCCCCGGAGGTAACCACCCGCATCGGGAGCAACGAGATCTTCTATACAGCATTTTTTGTCATTGTCGGCATACTCCGGTACCTGCAACTGGCGCTGGTATTTAACCGTACAGAATCCCCAACGCGGGCATTATTACGCGACACTTTCCTGCAACTCACGCTCCTGGGCTGGATCGGGGCGTTTGTCTGGTTGTTGTATATCCGGAAATGGATGGGATACTGAGGCCCTGTCTGGCGGTGTTCCTTGTCCCGGCAGATGTTACGCTGAAATTTCCTGCAGTTGCTTAAGCAGGCGGATAAACCGTGGTTCATCCCGGAGGGTATCGAGGTTGCTGTCATTCTCATACCAGCCTCGCAGGGTCAGGCCTGCCTGGAAGGCACTTTCCAGGCAGGAAAGCGCTTCTTGTTTCATATCCAGCAAGGCATACACACAGCCGGCATTGTACAGTAACATGGAGTCATCAGGCTCCAGCAACAGCGCGCGTTGGAGCAAGGTCAGGCTCTTTTCCCGCTGCCCCAGTATAGCCAGGGCATTGGCGCCAAGGTAAAGCGCCCGGGTATCACCGGGGTTGAGCGACAGGTGTTTTTCGGCGATATCCACGCCCCGCTGACGGAGGGTGCGGGCGAGCTCCGGGCAACCGATGTCGTCATATACCTGGGCGGAAAGCAGGATCGACTGGTAATCATCCGGTTCTACCCGGTTGGCCTGCTCGAACAGCCGTGCTGCCTTGTCCAATTTGCCGGCGGCAAAACAGGCCCTGCCATAGTGGAACCAGCCCAGGAAGAGCGTCGGGTCCCGTTCGATGGCGTACTGAAATGATTCTTCCGCTTTTTCCAGCTGATTCCGGAGTGCCTTTACGATCCCCCTTGAAACGTGGATTTCTGCCAGGGTCGGGGCGAGTTTGACGGCTTTTTTACTGATCTCATCGGCCTTGTTGATCGTGTCTTCCAGTGGGGCCTTGTGCTGATACAGAAAAGAATAGCAATCCGCTATGCCGGCATATGCCAGCGCATATTTTTCATCTGCTTCGATAGCCTTTTGGAATAGCTGCAGGGCAAGTGCAATGCCACGGTTGCTGAATTGCAGGTAAAACCGCCGGCCCCGGAGGTAATAATCATAAGCTTCTGCATTATGCGTCTGCCGGTATTGGATGGAGTCAAGTTGTGCAGGCGCCAGCTGGCAGCCAAGTGCTTCGGTGATCTGCCGGGTGATGTCGTCCTGGATATGTACCAGTTGTTCCCGGGCGCTGTCGTAGCGGCCGGACCAGATATTCAGGCCGGAATCCGTATCGATGAGTTCGGCAGAGATCCGGATATGCCCGTTGTTGACTTTGACCCGGCCTTCCAATACCGTATCTACACGAAGTTTTTCTCCGATCTGGCGGGCGTCCCGGTCGGTGGTATCCAGGGCAAATGCGGTGGAGCGGGAAACGACCCGCAACCCTTGTATTTTACCCAGGGCGACAATCAGTTCTTCTGCCACGCCTTCTCCGATATACGAATGATCGGGGTCCTGGCTTTGATTGGCAAAGGGCAGGACCGCCACACGTTTGACATCCGGGTGGATGCGGGGCTTGGACCGGGGTTTGATTCCCGGAACGTTGAGCTGATACAAGGCAGTCAGGCCGGAAAAGTCTTTCAACCTGAAATCACCCATGGCGGACAGGGAAATGCCTTCCGGCAGGTGGTCGGTCAACGCCTTGGCGGTTGCATCGGAAACGAGCGTTTGTCCGCCGAATGCCGCATTACAGATCCGGGATGCGAGATGCACTTCAACGCCGGTGTAACCATTCGGCGTTGCCAGGGCGACCCCGGTATGTATGCTCATCCGTACTTTCAGGCCGATCTGAGAAGCCCAGTCTTCCGTATGGAAAGCCAGCTGGATCGCCGCGGCTGCTTGTATGGCTGCTTCAGGCGTTTCAAATGTCATGAAAAAACCATCGCCAGCCGTATCTATTTCCCTTCCATGATACCGGGTAATGGCTTGTCGTATGATAGTGCGGTGCCGTTCCAGGATCTCGGGATAGGCTTCCCGCAGCTGTTGGGCCAGCCGGGTAGAATGCTCTATATCACTAAAAACAAATGTAATGATCGATTGTGCGGTCATGTATGCTTTGTCGGCAATTGGAGATGCAGCCAATGCTGCGAAACCGGTTTTTATATGGTGTTATATTCGGGTTTTTCCGGAACGGGAATTCCCTGTTCACCGGGCGGGACAAAGGTACACAATTTACCCCCCTTCGGCCGGGAATAGATGCTGTTGATATTTATATGCCGGGGATTCGAACCTACCTGTCTGTCAATCCGGGATGGGGTGCCGGCCGCTGCGTTTGAATAATCCTTGCCGACTACTTATGTTTGCCAGATGCTTCCAAGGCCTCTACGTTATGCCCTCGGCCGTTTTTTTGGCTACGCGCACTTGTCTGCCGACGAGCAGGCATACCGTACTTTGGCGCTTACCATTATTGGGCTGATTGCGTTTTTGGACTTTTCCTTTAACCTGGCATTCTGGTTGGTTGGCCATGGGTTCGCCTGGTGGACCACTTTGGGGTACGTGGTATTCACCGGTCTTAACCTGTACTATTTCAAACAAGGGGGCCAGTTCCGGGTATTTCGCAACATACAATCTGTTTTGACAGTCTTGTTGCCCTTGGTCTCGCAGATCAGTCATGGTGGGTTTACCGGAGGGAGTGGGGTGGTGCTGGTTGCGTTTCTGGCGCCGATGGGCACCATGATGTTTGGCGGGTTGCGGACCGCACGGATCTTTTTTTTCAGTTACCTGCTGGCCTTGCTGTTTGCCGGCTTGTGGGAGTATTGGGCAGAACCGGAACCAGACAATCTGCCGGATGCCGTACATCTGTTGTTCTTTCTGTTCAACTTTTCCTTCACGGCAGCGGTCGCATATTTTCTGTTGGAGAGCTTTCTGCGTAATAAATATGCACTACTGGATATGGTGCGGGATGAACATCAGAAGGCTGATAAGCTGCTGCTCGATATTTTTCCGGAAGAAACAGCTTTGGAGTTAAAAGAATTCGGGCAGGTACAGGCCAAGCGTTTTTCACAGGTTTCCGTCATGTTCACGGATTTTGCCGGGTTTTCAGCATTCGCCCGGACCTTAAGTGCGGAGGACCTGGTGGAACAGGTGGATTTTTACTTTCGCGCCTTTGATGCCATTATCTACCGGCATGGCCTGGAAAAGATCAAGATCATTGGAGACAGCTACATGTGTGCCGGAGGAATTCCGGTGTCTGACGAACAGCATGCAACAAAACTCGTGCAGGCCGCCCTGGATATCCGGGCGTTTGTGCTGCAACACCGGGATGACAAACTGCACCAATATGGCTATGCCTTTGATATCCGGATCGGTATTCATACCGGACCGGTAGTAGCGGGTGTGGTTGGCAGCAGCAAAATGGCATACGATATCTGGGGGGAAACAGTAAATATCGCCGCACGTATGGAACAAATGTGTGAGGCGGGTCAGATCAATATTTCGGAAGCCACTTATTCTCTGGTAAAAGAGGAATTCGCCTGTGCCTACCGGGGCCGGTTCCCGGCCAAACATGTGGGCGAGATCGATATGTTTTATGTCGGAGCGTAATGATCCGGACAATTTGTTGTCCGGATCATTACTTCCATGCTTTCAAAGGGCATAGCAAGATCAGGATGTTTAGCACAGGAAGCCCTTTAGTCCTCCTTCTTTTTCCTGGGGCTGTCCTTTTTTGTAAAGTTGGCGGGTACTTTAAAATCAGCGACAGCCAGTTGTTCTTTTTTCACCTTTTTTAGTGTGAAAATAAAGGAGAACATGTCTTTGGTAGATTCAGGTTGTACCGTCATAGATACCGGAAATCCATCAACCTGGGAAAGGAAGACCAGGTCCGGGTACTCTTTCCATACCTGCGCCAGAGGCTTGAGATCGGAAGCCACCCACATGACACCGGTTATCTGCTGGCTGCCGGTGTCGGCTTCGAAAGCATACTTTTTACAGGGAAACGCCTCAAAAAATACCGAATCGCCTTCCAAAGGGGTGATCGTTCCGGCCAGCTTGCTGGAGTCCACTTCCGGCCGGATCTCCTGGTATTGTTTTTCCGAATGATCGAGCAGGTAGACCTTTTTTTTCACACCCTCATACAAACTGTACCGGTATTGCATTTGAGGCGAAAGGAAGGAACCTGTGGCAAGGGCTGTCATGCTACTGTCCCTGACCTTCAGGGTCAGTGTGGATGTATTGGCGGCACCCATAGCTGTCTCTGCTCCTTGTTGCAAACGCCGCATAGTTCTGACCTGATCCTGGATACGCGCTTTGATCTCCGGGTTGGCCTCGTAGTAGGCCTTCATATTCGGATCACGCAGGTTTGCCTCCATCTGTTGGAGCGCTTTTTGGTTTTCTTCGGAGTTGGCCGCTTCGGCAACTGCAACAAAGGATTGCTCCATGTAGCGGCGTACGGAAGTGTCCAGGACGATCCGGACGTAGTCAAATTCCAGGGTGCCTGCAAAAGGAGCGGGTTTCAGGGTGTCGGCTTCGGGAGATGTGCCTTGGGTGAAGCCGGTCGTGGCGCTGCACAGGGTGCAGATGACCATCAGAAGTAATGGGGCGATTAAACGAAAGGAGAATTGCCGAAACGTATACATGTTCAATGGAATAGTAAAAGTTGAATCAATCTGTATAAATATCCGGCAAAAATAGGCGGACTGACGGAATCTTGTTTAAAAACCAGGAAGAAGCTGATTTCTGACCCAAGGAATGACCGGAAATGTAATGCGCTACCTGATTCAGCGGGACTTTTGTTGTATTTCGGAAAAGAAAGACTCCAGGTATTTGATGACGGTCCTGGATGTTTTTTCAGACAAGGCATCCGTTTGACACAACGATACGAATGCCTGCCGTTGCGCCAGCAGAAGACGTCCGGCCAGACTTAACTGGCCAGCGGGCAGGTTGCCCGCCATCAGATACCGGTCGCGGACATTTCGCAGGGGGGTATCGTTGTTTGGCGTGGCATAAGGCGCATCTACAAAACCACAAAAGTCGAAGTCAAACGGAATAGGGATAAGTTTTCCCGCTCCGGTGCGCAGGAACCGGAGATTGCGGCAACTTTCCACACTCCAGTCCGTGTTCCCGATCATATATTGGAACATGGTAAGAAGGGCGGCTTGTTCGGTTTGGAGGCTATCCATGTTAAGGCCGAAGACATCATCGATCTTTCCGCCCAGCCGGGCCGCAGTTTCTTCTTCGTCTTCCAGCAGGATCGCTTTTACGTAGTATTGCTGTTCGTGTTTAATACTGGTGTTGATGAGGCGCAGGTCGATCAGGCGGGCGCGTACGGCATACGGACTTACCCGCTCGAACATCCGGTAGACCAGATATTCCCGCACGACCAGTTCGTTGCCGGCCTCGTCTAGTGTGGCCGGCAACACCAGTTTTAGTTCGTTCAGGGAATCCACCAGTCCGGACGAACGCAACAATTTCTTTTTCACTTTTACCTTGATCGGTGGTATGTCGGATATCCGGCGCCGGAATTTGCCTCTCGGACGCACCTGGATTTGCAGCGCGGGTCCTCCATTAAGGCTGATGGTTCCTTCCTGGTATTCCTCCGTGTTGCGGTTTGTGATCAGCGCGGAAACATCGGTGGATAAGCTGATCTCGGGGTTGGCGGGGGTGACCAGGTACTCAAACAGGGAAGTTGGCTGATCAGGTGCAGGGGCAATAAAACTTTGTGTACGGGCCGGTGTGTTCCATAATAAAAGTGTGGAGGCCAGGGTCAGGAAGTGGAAAGTGGCAACTTTCATGCAAGGGTTAACTTTTAGCGTTCTGCAATTAACTTGGTCCAATTTGGTCGGGCTGCCGGCGGGCAGCTGCCGTTGCTTGCTTGATTAGACAGGTAGAAGTAAGTGTCGGGTTACAACATTACACTACTAATGTCGCTAAAAAAGGAGGGAAGTTGCACCGGTTCGACGAGCAGGTCGGCTGCGGGGGCGAACAGCAGAACGGACCAGACCGAAAAAAAGCACGGCACAGCCCATGTCCGGTTAGACGTGCACATGCCGGAGCATCTGAACGCGACACGGGAATTTTTTTTCCGGTCTTTTGGCGGAAGTACTCTTATGGTTTGCCGGATCCCGTACATGGATTAAATGCCACACCATGTACCTTTGTCCTTTTCCAACCATTCGAAAGATCTGTTCATGACCAATAAAGAAATTGCCCGCGCCTTTGACGAACTGGCCGACCTGCTCGAACTTCATGAGGATAATGAATTCAAGATCCGGTCGTACCGGAATGCTTACCGGACGTTGCGCAAACTCGAGCGTCCGCTGGCAGAACTAAGCGATGCAGAGATCAAAGGGATAAAGGGGATCGGGCCGGCGATCAGCGGCAAGATCCGGGAGCTGCTGACCGGGGGCAAGATGAAGGCGCTGGAGGAAGCACGCGCCAAAACACCGCTGGGAGTGGTGGAAATGTTGCGGGTCAATGGTTTCGGACCCAAGAAGGTCCGTGTTGTCTGGCAGGAAATGGAGATCGAGACGATCGGGGAACTCTGGTATGCCTGTAATGAGAACCGTCTGGTGGAATACAAAGGATTTGGGCTGAAAACCCAGGAAGACCTGAAAAGCAAACTGGAATATTACCTCCGCAGTAAAGACAAATTGCATTACGATGCAGCAGCGGAAGATGCAGATTTTATCGGGGCCTGGCTGACAGGCAAGCTGGCCGGTGCCTTTGTCAGTCCGGTAGGCGCTGTCCGGCGCTGTTGCCCGGTCGTGGATCATCTGGAGATCCTGGTGGGTTTTAACGGAGAACTGACGCCGGTATTTGACGGAGAAGCGCTGATCCTGGAACAAGAACGTGAAGGTGTATATGAAGCACGTCTGGAAAACAATACACCGGTACGCATCCACCGTTGCCTGGCGGAGGAGTTTGGCTCGAAACTCTTTCAACTCACCGGCGCACCGGCGTTTGTAGATGCCTTTGTCCGGGCGAATCCCGGCCTGAGCTTTAAAGGCCTACGGACGGAACAGGAAGTTTTTGAAAAAGCCGGGCTGCCGTATATCGTTCCGGAATTGCGGGAGCCCGCGGAAAGTACCGGTGGGGTTTCCGTATTGGATCTGGCAACTTCCGGTAAACTGCCTGTGCTGGTGGAAGAGCAGGATATCCGGGGAGTGCTGCACGTACATACTACCTGGAGCGACGGCCTGCACAGCCTGCAAGAGATGTGTGCCTACGCACGCGAACTGGGATATGCCTATATCGGTGTTACGGATCACAGCCAGTCTGCTTTTTATGCCAATGGCCTGAAACCGGACCGTGTACTGGCCCAAATGGAAGAGATTGATGCTTTAAATGCCGAAATGGCGCCGTTCCGGATACTGAAAGGCATTGAAAGCGATATCCTGTACGACGGCGCCCTGGATTATCCGGATGAGATCCTGCAGCAATTTGATTTTGTGATCGCATCCGTACACAGCAACCTCAAAATGGATCGGGAAAAGGCTACGGAACGGATCATACGGGCCATCGAAAACCCACATACCCGTATCCTGGGGCACCCGACCGGCCGGCTGTTGCTAAGCCGGGAGGGCTATCCACTCGACTGGGAGGCAGTACTGGATGCCTGTGCCCGGCATAACGTGGCGGTCGAACTGAATGCCCATCCCTACCGGCTGGATATAGACTGGACCCTTATCCCGGAAGCAGTGAAGCGCGGCATCAAGATCAGTATCAATCCGGATGCACATAGTAAGGAAGGTATACACGATATACGCTATGGCGTACTGGCCGCCCGGAAAGGCAGGCTAACGGCGGCAGATTGTCTTAATACCACCGGGGACCTCTGGATGTCCCCAAAATAAAAACTGCCCGGCTGCATGCAACACGGGCAGTTTTACCAAATTTGAAAACGAAATTAAAGCGTGTTATGTTAATAACAGCACAAATCTAGAGCATACCTGAGGATGTAAAAACCCCTACATGGGGGTAACGGCATCAGGGTACCCGGATATAGCCTTTTTCCAGGCAGAATTCGGCAAACTCCCGGGCGTTCTTAAAGTCATATACAAAAAAGGCACGTGCCTTGCGCAGCAGGTTGGCATTGTATTCATGCAGGGTATGGCGGGACCAACCTTTGTCCTGTAATATTTTATCTACCGGTTTTTGAGTAGCGTAACTGACTAACAACCCCAGCTCCGTATCGGTAAATTCGTCAATGAACCTGAGGGCCATCTGGTTGATCAGGCGCCGGTGGAGGTCTTCCTCGTCCAGGTCTTTGCATTGCACCAGTCCTTCGATGGGACGGAGATTTTTAGGCGACCATTTACCTTCCCGGTAAAAGGTCTGCAAATTCGTGACAATATATCCGGCCTGATCCACCTGCAGAATAGTGGAATTCATGGAGAACCAGTAATAGCTGCCGTCTTTCACCTTCAAGGGCATAACTTGCCGGTACACTGCTTCCATTGGAGTTAGCAGGATCCGCTCTGTATGGATCAGCTCGTATGCTGCTGATCGCCATCGGAGTATCGCCTCCAGATAGTCAGGGTGAAGGAGTCGGAAAAAATCCCGGAGTGTTTGAATGGAGCTGCCAAGCAAAGGACGATCGCCATCATGGTAAGGGATAGCCAGGTGTTTATAGTCTACAACCAGCCAAAAAGCCATGTTGGGATAGGTTAGCCGGAAGTCTTTCAGCTGTTGTAAAAATCGTTCAAACGCCTGTTGATCCAGGTGGACAGGCGGGCCTATGGCTGCTCTGTAAGTGGCAGACCGTTGCACCACCTGGTTCTGATAAAATTCCTCAAAGTATTGCTTTTCAGGCATATAGGACACGGCCGTCGCGGCTGCTGAATTTGGTCAATGGCAGGTCTCCATGGGATGGGAAAATAACAAATGAAGCGCTGGAGTATGTTTTCCGGCAAGCGTATACCGGATGTCCAAAGTTAGCCAAATAAATCTAAAAGTGCTCGTCACGGCGCCAGTGCAAAATAAATGGTCCGAAATCTTGACAAATAAACAGTGTTCAGTAATTTTGCAGTGTTTAGTAATAAGTACAAACAAACCACATCCTATGGGTATAACGGAGCGCAAAGAACGCGAAAAGGAAGAAATGCGGCGGCGTATACTGGATGCTGCCCTGCATTTGTTTCGCGAACGCGGTTACGATGGCGTCAGTATCCGGAACATTGCAGAGGCGATCGAATACAGTCCGGGTACGATCTATTTGTATTACAAAGACAAGAGCGAGATCTTTTTCGCGCTGCAATACGAGGCGGCCGCCCTGAAGCGGGATCACCTGATCCCAGTGGCTGCTATTGAAGACCCTTGGGAACGCCTGGTGGAGTTCGGGCGCCGGTATGTCGACTTCGGTATGAAACATCCGGACCTGTACGACCTCCTTTTTATTACACGTTCACCAATGGAATACATTGAAAACCAGGAATGTTGGCAACTCGGTATGGCCACCCATTCGTTCTTCCAGGAAACCGTCCAGGCCTGTGTGGATCAGCGGTATTTTAAAAGTACGGATACCGAAACGATCGCCTATACCCTTTGGTGCCATGCCCATGGACTTGTTTCCCTTTTTATACGGGAGCGTATGCGTATGTATCCCGAAGATAAGCGGATGGAACTGGCTCAGAAGTCGGTGGAGATGGTCGTGAAAATGGCTGAATGCCTGTAAACTTCCAAATATCCTCCGCGGCAGTCAGTATCGCCCCGTGTCGGTTCATCCCCTGTATTGTACGATTCACCGGTTTTTGATTTCCCCGCACCCGTATGGTGCTTTTTTTTGTGCCGGAACTAAACACTGTTCAGTAAGTAAATTCTGTAAACTATGAAAATAATACGCCCTGTCCCCGTCCTGCTTTTCCTGGCCCTGCTGTGCAGCGGGATTTCTGGTACGGCACAATCCTCCCCGGTGCTGGAAGACTACATTCGAATTGGTATGAGCAGTAACCTGGCCTTGCAGCAGCAAGACCTGGATGTGAAAAAAAGCCTGGAGGCTGTCCGGCAGGCCAGGAGCCTGTTTTATCCGTCAGTCCAGTTTAATGCCACCTATACCCTGGCTGCGGGTGGCCGGTCGATCGACTTTCCCATTGGCGACCTGCTCAATCCGGTATACAGCAGCCTGAACCAGATCACCCAGACGAACCAGTTTCCGACGATCTCGAATGAATCCATTCAGTTCTTACCCAATGACTTCCAGGAAACGTACCTCAAAGTCTCATATCCGCTATTTAATTCCGACCTGAAGTACAACCGTCAGATCCGGGAACAGCTGGTCGAAAGTAAAACAGCCACAAAAGCCGCTTACGAACACGAATTGCGCTACCGGATCACCGAGGCCTATCTGCAATACCTCAAGGCTCTCGAGGCGGAAAAGATATGGATGCATTCCCGGAGCGTATTACAGGAGCTGCGCCGCTTCAATGAATCACTGGTGCGCAATAATGTCGCTACCCGTGATGTCGTAGCCACTGCCGATTACGAGCTCAGCAAAGTAGAGCATGCGATCATACAAGTGCAGAACCAGCAAAACACCGCCAGGGCCTACTTCAATTTTTTACTGAACCGCAACCTGCAGGAAACCATACTTGTGGATACCGGAATGCTACAAATGCCGGTGACTGCTTATGACAGAGAAGCACTGATCCGGGAGGCGGCTGGCAGCCGTCATGAACTGGATGCCCTCCGGGCAGGCCAGTCTGCTGCAGAAACTGCCCTGAAGCTGCAGGAAGCCAACCGGGTTTTGCCCAGTGCCTATATTGGCGGACAGATCGGATTCCAGGGGTTCGGATACCAGTTTTCAGAAAACCAGGCGTATGTACTGGCCCAGGTCGGTATGACCTATGATCTGTTCAGCGGCGGTCAGAAAAAGAGCAAAATACAGGCTGCCCGCATTGAATCCGAACAACTCCGAACCCAGTACCAGGAGGTAGAGCAGCAGGTTGCCTTGCAGATTACCCAGGCCTGGAATGACCTGGAATCGGCACGCAACGCCTGGCATACGGCACGGCAGGGCCAGGTGGCTGCTGAAGAAAGTTACCGTATTCTCAACAACAAATACAAAGCCAGTCAGATCCTGCTCCTGGAATACCTGGAGGCGCAAAACCGGGTGACTACGGCACAGTTACAGGTGCTGTTGGCCTGGTCAGACGTGCTGCTCCGGGAAGCCGCGCTGAAAAAAGCGGCCGGTATCTGACCTGACTGCTACCAAACATCCAATTTACCCTGATCGTAATTTTTCAATTTACTGAAAATGAATAAGATAAATATTAAAACGCTTGCCCCGGTCTCTGTTATAGCCCTGGCGTTGTCCGGATTGTTTTACCTCTTGGGTGGTTGTGGCCCGTCGTCAGCCGAACCGGCAAAACCCAACGTCGAAAATCAACCCGATGAACGAATACCGGTGTATACGACACAGGTACAAACCAAAACGGTCGACCTGCCGGTGCATGCCAGCGGGATCCTGACCAGCACTGCAGAACAACGACTCTCCTTCAAGGTCGGCGGTATTATCCGTAAGGTTTATGTCGATGAAGGCGATGTGGTCCGGGCCGGTCAGTTGTTGGCCGAACTGGATAAGACCGAGATCGATGCCCAGGTCAACCAGGCAACCCAGGCTTTGCTCAAGGCCGAGCGCGACCTGGCCCGGGTGGAAGGCTTGTACCGCGATAGCAGTGCCACGCTGGAACTGCTGGAAAACGCCACAACCGCACGTGATGTAGCCAGGGAAACGGCCCGGATCGCAACATTCAATCAGCAGTACGCCGAGATCCGGGCTACCCGCAGTGGGAAGATCATCCGGAAACTGATGAATGAAGGTGAAATTACCGGTCCGGGCACACCCGTTTTTGTGCTTTTTGAGACTAATGTCGACGACTGGGTTGTAAAGGTCAGCGTCAGTGACCGCGACTGGGCCCGGCTACGCACGGGCATGCCGGCTCAGGTGGCGATGGATGCTTATCCCGGTGTCAGCTTCCGGGGGCGCGTAACCGATCTCGCCCCTGCTGCCGATCCGGCCAACGGGCTTTATCAGGTCGAGATCAAGGTAACACCTCAGGGACAGCGGTTCGCTCCCGGACTCTTCGCCACAGTGCAGATACAGCCTGGTAAGGCGCGGGATTATGCCGCTGTACCGATCGAGTCGATCATTGAAGGTGACGGGCAGGAGGCATATGTCTTTATACTGGAGCCGGATGACGAATCCGTTCGCAAACAACCGGTACGGGTGGCCTTCCTGGATGGGGATATGGCCATGTTGGCCGAAACACTTGATACCTCGGTAGAAGTGATAACTTCTGGTGCACCGTATCTGACGGAGAAGAAGAAAGTAAAAAAAACAGCCTCCAAACGGTCCGTGACGACGGCTGAATAGAAATCAACGCTACACCAATCATCCGGGATGAGTCCGGGAGACCGCTATATGGGCTCCGGTGGCACTGTACCCGGTTGTAAAATATACTGTCATGAAAATCGCTGAGTTTTCAGTTAAGAACAGCCAGTTTACCTTTATCATGTTCCTGGCGGCCATGGCGCTCGGGATCAGCTCGCTGTTGAATATGCCGCGTGCCGAGGACCCGAAATTTGAGGCTCCGGGCTTCACCATCATCATGCTCTACCCGGGTGCGGGCCCGGATGAGATCGAAGACAAGATCACTGACAAGGCCGAAGCCCGCCTGGGCGCGCTGGAAAATATTGACCGGATGCGTTCGGTCTCTTCCAATGGCCTCATGGTGCTGACCCTGGAATTCAAGCACGGCCAGGATCCGGAAAAGAAATACGAAGAGGTTATCCGGGAGGTGAATGCCTTGCGCTCCGATCTGCCGGCGGACATTTACCGGACCACGATCCAGCGGTTTTCTGCTTCGGATGTGGCGATGATGCAAACGGCGATCATTTCGGAAAATGCTTCCTGGGATCAGCTCCGGACGGAAGCCGAGCGCCTGGAAGACCTGCTGGAAAAGATCCCGGCGCTCAAGGGGGCCGATACGTATGGTTTTCCGGAACGCGAGGTCCGGATCAGCCTGGATCTGCCCCGTATGGCTGCCGAAGGTATACCGGTGAGCCGGGTGATGGGGGCTTTACAAAGTGAAAATGTTTCCATTCCGGGAGGGGCCGTGCATATTGGTCAACGCCAGTTCTTTGTACAGACCAGTGGCGATTATGAAAGTGTGGAGGAGATCCGCAATACGGTCGTGTTTGCCAACAACGGGAAGATCGTTTACCTCCGCGACCTGGCGGATGTCAATTTCGCCTATGAAGAGCCCCGTCACCTGGGCCGGTTCAACGGCGCCCGGTCTGTATTTGTTACTGCCCGGATGAAAAACGGCCAGAATATTTTCAATGTCGGTGAGGAGGTGAACAAAACCCTGGCTGCGTTCCGGGCTGACCTGCCGGTGAATATGGACTTCAAGGTGGTATTTGATCAGGACGATTCGGTTCGTAAAAGGCTTGCCCGGTTCGCCAAAGATTTCGGGATCGCCATTCTGCTCGTGCTGATCACGCTGTTGCCGCTGGGTACCCGGGCCTCCCTGGTGGTGATGATCTCGATCCCGTTGTCCATCTCGATTGGCCTGTTTGCCCTGGACCAAATGGGCTATTCGCTGAACCAGTTGAGCATTGTGGGCCTGATCATCGCACTGGGTATCCTGGTGGATGACTCCATTGTAGTAGTGGAAAACATCGAGCGCTGGTTGCGCGAAGGACACAGCAGGCGTGAGGCGGCGATCCTGGCCACCAAACAGATTGGCCTGGCCGTGATCGGCTGTACAGCCACCCTGATCCTGGCGTTTCTGCCCCTGGTTTTCCTGCCGGAAGCTTCCGGCGATTTTATCCGGAGCATGCCAATGGCCGTAGTGACCACTGTGCTGGCTTCGCTGTTGGTTTCCCTGACTATCGTACCTTTCCTGGGGAGCCGGTTGCTGTCCGAGAAGCATGACCCCCGGGGTAATCTGTTCCTGCGTGGTATGAAATGGGCAATCTCCAAATCCTATGCCCGGATCCTGCAGGTTGGGCTGCGGTATCCGCGATGGACAATGGCAGGGGCGGCCGTCATCTTTTTTGGCGTATTGAGCCTGGCCGGGCGCGCCGGCTTTACGGTTTTCCCGTCGAGTGAGCGACCGATGTTCTACATTGATGTGGAAACGGCACCGGGCACAAACATCGAGGAAACCAACCGGGTCGTGCATATGGTTGACTCCGTACTGAACGGCTACCTGGTGGAAGAGGTTCGCGCTGCCCGGCAGCAACTTCCCGGTCGCCTGATCTCCAATGTGCCGGAAACGGTGGATGACGCCGCATTACGGCTTCCGGCATCCCGGTATCCGGGCCATGGGGCACCGGCACGTATTATCTCCTATACGTCCAATGTGGGGCGTGGTAACCCACGGATGTATTACAATGTCATTCCCCGCAACGAAAGTCCGGATTACGGTCAGATCCTCGTCCAGTTGCAGGAACGCACACCGCCACCGGTAAAAGTGGCCCTGATCGATGAACTGCGGGAAAAACTCAGCGCAGTACCGGGGGCAGTGATCAACGTTAAGAATTTTGAACAGGGGCCTCCCATTGAAGCGCCGGTTGCGATCCGGATTTTTGGTGAAAACCTCGATACGTTGCGGCAGGTTTCCGGCCGGGTGGAGGAAATGATCAACGGGATCGAAGGAACGATCTATGTAGACAACCCGATCGCTTCCATTAAAACAGATCTGTACATTAAGATTAACAAGGACAAAGCGACGACACTGGGTATTCCGATCGCTGAGATCGACCGCATGGTGCGTCTGGCCATCGCCGGATTGAATGCCGGTTCGTATTCAGACCCGGACGGTGATACGCATAACCTGACCATAACTATACCCAAAAAGCAGGTTTATGCCGGTCTGGACGCACTGGACGACCTCTATATCAACAGCTTGACGGGGGCGGCCATACCGCTCAGTCAGGTGGCTACCGTGGAATTTAAACGGGCCCCAAATACGATCACGCACTATGATAAAGACCGGTATAATATTGTCACAGCCTTTGTACGTAGTGGCTATTATGCGCAGGATATCAACCGGCAGATCACCGAACAGCTGGAAAGCATGGACATTCCTAAAGGGATGCGGTATGTCATTGCCGGAGAGGTGGAAAGCAGCCAGCGTTCGTTTGGCGGGATGGGTACGATCATCCTCATCACGATCTTCGGTCTTTTGGCCGTACTGATCCTGGAGTTCAAGACGTTCCGAAGCACGATCATTGTGCTATCGGTGATCCCGCTTGGCATTATCGGCGCCATCCTGGCGTTGCTGGCCACCGGTTATCCATTCTCTTTTACGGTAGTGGTAGGGTTGATCGCATTGATGGGTATAGAAGTGAAAAACTCCATCCTGCTGGTAGACTTTACCAATCAGCTCCGGCAGGAGGGGAAAGCCCTGGATGAAGCGATCCAGGAAGCCGGTGAGATCCGGTTTGTGCCGATCCTGCTCACCTCGCTGACGGCAATAGGTGGCCTGACCCCACTGGCCATTGAGGAGAATCCGTTGTACTCTCCGTTGGCATATGTGCTGATCGGTGGTTTGATCTCGTCAACCCTCTTGTCGAGGATTGTTACCCCGGTACTTTATAAACTACTGGCGCCCAGGATTGTGGAGTAAGTCCGGGCAAGTCGCACATAATGAAAATGCCCGCCTCCGGAAGGAAGCGGGCATTTTTTATCGCGGTCTGCTTCAACTTACGCCCGGCCTCCGGTCAGTTCGTCCTGCAGTTTTTTCAGTTCATCCCATTCTCCTCGTGCGGCCAGGTCGGCCTGTTTGGGCCAACTTTCCGGATCATGGATGTTAAACTGCGAGCCGCCTTCCTCGAGTATCTCCTTGAGTCGGTAGGGCGAGGTCATAGCCAGTTGTGACCAGGAAGAGATGTTGGCTGCCTGGAGCAGGTCGGCGATCTTGGGACCAATTCCCTCTACGATCTTGAGGTCGTCCTGCTGCCATTTCTTTCCGGCAAAGTTGAAAGTCGGTACAGCGGCTTCTTTAGCCGCCGGCTTTTTGACTGCAGCCTTGGTCGACTTGCCGCCCTTTCCATCTGCCTGTTCGCGCAGGGCATTGCGCTCGCTTTCACACATGATCAGGTCATCACGCAGTTTGCGCAACTGGCTGTCCTTGCTTTCCAGGTCGGCCTCCGTCTTGGACAATTTCATGCGCAGCTCGGTGAGTTCATTTGTTTGTTGATTGACTTTTTCCGTCAACTCGGCATTGTCAGCACGAAGCGCTGAAACTTTATAAAAAGCAAAGGCGGCGAGCCAGCCGAGGATGAAAGGAATAATACAAAGGGCCAGCCCTGTCGGAAGGTTATCCATCAGGGTCGGTACATGAAGAAGGATATAAGAGAAAAGCATGGTCGATTTGTTTTGATTGTTAATTGTTGACGGTGGTAAGTACAACGCGCCGGTTTTGGTGCCGGCCATCATCCGTTTCGTTACTGGCAACCGGTTCGGCCTCCCCTTTGGAGTCCACTTGTATGCGGCTGGCATCAATACCATTGTCGGTCAGGATTTTGGCAATGGATTTAGCACGCCCCATTCCGAGTTTGATATTATCGGCAGGTTCGCCCACATCGTCGGTGTGTCCGACAACAATAAAGGTGGCTTTGGAGTCCCGGTGTTTATCCACCAGCTTTTTCAGGTATGCATCCACTTCCGGGTTCTTGTCTTTTTCCGTCGAGTTAAACGGAAACAGGAAGGTAACATCGTTATCCGATTCGATGATGGCGCCTTCTTCCTGGGCCAGCACCATTTTGAGCCAGGAAAACGTTGCGGATTCCCGTGCCGGCCCGTCCGCAATCAGGCTGTCCTCTACCGCCTGGCCAGCCAGATGGATCCGGCTTTCCGGTAGCGGCGGCATCATCAGGGCCTTGAGTGCCTCGGCCCGGGCCATGCCCAGGTTGGCGGCCTGGGAAGAGTCAGACTCCCCTGCGCGGTACAGACCGGTGATCAGCAGGGTGTCACCCTGACCTCCCCTGGCAAGAAGGTCTTTTTTCCAGGCTTCGAAGTTGGCATCCAGTTCGGGGGCTGCTGCATTCCATTTGAACAATGGGACACCGCTTGTTTGAACTGTCTCTTCGGGGGGCTGCTGGCCGTCACAGCACTCGCATTGCTGACAATGCCAGAACCGAACCGCCCAGATCGTATACCCCACAAACAACAGCATAATTAACCAAAAAGGAATTCTCATGTGTTAGTTGGTTTAATATTTTGTCATGGTGATGTTTCGGCAAATATATCTATGGGCAAACAAAATGTTGCCAGATTTATTAAAACTTATTTTACCTCGAGGGCATTTTCCAGGCTCCAGGCCTGCACCGGACCGTTATTGATACCGATCCACAGGACCTGCTTCCCTCCATCAAGAGGCACCAGGCAGGCATCCCGCACTTCGCCGCCGGCCCAAAGGCCATGTTTGGCGTTGGGGATGAACTGCCAGCCGCCATGTCTGTTTCCGGCCAGAAGTGTTCCAAAGGCAGCGTCGTAGGGCCCCGTTTCCGGGGTGTTGTTCGAGTCGTTGCCCAGCAATAACAGGTCGGCATTTCCATCTTTGTTGAAGTCCCGGACCAGTATTTTCTTGGTACAGGAAACCTGTGCTTCAAGCGGTAGCGGATGGGCAATGAAGCGGCCGTTATTGTACTCGAACCAGGCGCTTTCCAACAGGTGAACGGCAAATCGCTGTGCAGCGCGTAACTTTTTCAGTTCGAATACTTCCTCCAGCGGAGCTTGTGCGTACTGGCGGTATCGTAAAAACCTGGATTTGATCAGGTTGGGCATTTGGGCGGCGAGTTCATTCCGTTGCACCAGGGGGTAATACCGGCCTTCATGCGCCATGGCGACTACCGGATCTATACTTTGATTGAGGTCAAAATCCAGGGCAAACAGGCGCATTGGCGCGCCGGAAGAAGCATGGTAGCGGGTATTGAGCCCTTCATTGCCCGCAGCCAGGTCGAGATCGCCGTCGCCGTCGAGATCGGCCACCGCCAGGCAGTTCCAGAAACCGCCGGTTTTTTCCAGGCCCAGTTCGGCACTGATGTCCCGAAACTGCTCCCCATCATAGCGGAAAACGCGTATGGGCATCCATTCGCCACAAATGATCAGCTCATCCTTCCGGTCACTATCCAGATCGCCAAAGGCTAGGTCGGCCACCATGCCACAATGCGCGAAGTCCGGCGCACGATGGGTGGTTACGTCGCGAAACACACCTGCGTCATTTTCAAAAATATAGCTCCGTGGATTTTCCGGAAAACGACCGGGATATACACGGCCGCCCACAAACAGATCGAGATCGCCATCTCCGTCGAAGTCATGTGCCCGTACGACTGCATTACTTCCGTGCGCTTCCGGTAGGGCATCCGGCTGCCGGGTAAAAATGCCGGTGCCATCATTGTGGTAAAGCCGGTCCTGGTAGTAGGCTGCGCCGGCCGGTTCCTCGTTACTGCCGGAAACAACGTATAGGTCGAGGTCGCCGTCGCCATCGGCATCGAAGAACACGGCGCCGGTATCTTCATGTCCGGCATCCGCCTGCAGGGCTTCCTGTGGTTTAACGGCAAACTTTCCAGAGGCAGTTTGGAGCAGAATGGTGCCGGCCTGCCCGGCCGCACCGCCAATGAACAGGTCGCTCAGGCCATCATTGTTCACATCGCTGGTGGTCAGGCAGGGGCCGCTGCGGGAAAACCGGTGGAGCAACAACCGTTCGCGCTCAAAATCTTCAAACGCATTCTCCCGGTGCCGGATATCCGGTACCGGAAACGGCCAGAACAACGGCTGCAGTAGCGTGCTGCGGGTAATCCGGCCCGGTTGGGCCCGTTGGATGTCCAGGATAAGTCGTTGATCTACCGGTACATTTTCCAGCACCTGCGCCTTCCCTTCCAGCCATTCGATCTCCAACCGGTCGATACGGGTGGTGATACCCAGTCCGACCTGAAACACCGGTTCGGAGGCGGAGTAGAACCCGCGGACTGCTGTCATTTCCTGGTAATACACCTGCCCGCCGGCATGCACCCAGATCTTGGCTCCTGTCCCTGCAGGGTTCGTGGCGGTACCCCGGCATTTAATCTGTAACCAGTGGTGATCGTTCTGGTCTGTTGCCTGGTTTTGATACACGGCAGCCGGTGCGTCGAGTTTATTTAGCACCAGATCAAGATCGCCGTCATTGTCGAGATCGGCATAGGCTGCGCCGTTGGAAAATCCGCGCTGTCCCAGGCCCCAATCCTCCGATACGTCCCGGAATTGCAGCGTGCCGTTGTTTTGGTACATAAAATTATGCACCGGATAAGAGGAGAGTTTGCTTGCAAACGCCTCAAAATTCTCAAACCGGCTTTCGGTGATCCCGCCGGTTTTTTTCAGGCTGTCGGCCGTATAAAAGAAAAAATCCAGGTCGTTCAGGTCGCGGTACACACCAGCTGAGATAAACAGGTCCTTCCAACCGTCGTTGTTAAAATCGGCGATCAGGGGTGACCAACTCCATTCGGTCGCTTCTATACCGGCCAGACAGCCGATCTCCTGGTACCGGACCGGGCCGACGCCTGTGTCCTGGCGGCCGTTATGGAGTTGTAAAACATTGCGCATTTGCTGCCGGCCATATCCTTTTGCTTCCAGCAGCCGCGTCCGTTCCAGGATCATGCTGCTCATGAGTGCTTTTTGCCGTTCGGGAGTGGAGCCCAGCATATCGGGGATGCAGATGTCCGGAAAGGCATCGTTGTTCAGGTCTGCGATGTCGCAGCCCATTGAATGATTGGCCGTATGGGCAAACCACAGGTCTGCCTCTTCGCGGAAGCTGCCACGCCCGGTATTGATGTACAGAAAATCCGGCATGACAAAATCGTTGGCAACCAGCAGGTCCGGGTAGCCGTCATCGTTGAAATCAGCCACAGTGGCGCTCAGTCCGTATGCCCGGTTGTGAATGCCGGCTTTCCGGGAAACATCCGTGAAGGTGCCGTTTCCGTTGTTCTCAAAGAACTTGTCCGATTCAAATCCGTCCTTTGGCGCCTGGCTCCTGGCGAGGGGCGCGGCGGCTGTAGGCTGGTAGTCGATGTTGTTCATGGAATGAAAATCAACGGGATGGTTGACCACATACAGATCGAGATCACCGTCCAGGTCGTAATCCAGAAAATTGGCGCACTGCGACGGCGCCGGATCATCGATCCCATAGGCAGCAGCCTGCTCGCTGAAGGTGCCATTCTTGTTGTTTACAAACAACAGGTTGCGGCGCTCGGGCACATCCGTCAGCCAGGTGCGGCAGACATAGATATCCGACCAGCCATCGGCATTGATATCTACCACCACCGCACCGGTTTTCAGCCCGGAGAACTGCGCCACGCCAGAAGCATCCGAGATATCCTCAAACGTAAAATTGCCTGTGTTGCGGTATAACCGGCACCCGTTGAAGCGGTGGGTAAAGAAGATGTCCTGCAGCCCGTCATTGTCCACGTCCAGGATGGCCACACCACCGCCGTTATACTCATACGGGTCGAGCAGGAAGTTATACTGAAAACTTTCCTGCAGGTCCGGAATAAACGAAATACCGCTTTTTTCCGGTGGTATCAGTTCAAACCGGGTAGACGGGGGCGTGAATGCCTGTTCGGGCATTTCTGCCCGGAGAAAATCGTCGGAAGGGGAATCTGTACAGGAAAAAAATAACAGGCAGGCCAGAAAAAGGCGTGAAATTCGGTTTAGCATACAGGCAATGATTCTTGCCGTGAACTTACGATAAAAAATTGATGCGACACGTCTCCAAGGCAGGAGCCTTTTATGGAACAGGACAGTTTTTTCCCGCCGGGCCCCGATAATTCAATGCCGGGTCCCGGCGGGAAAAAAATCCTGGAAAATATTAGGTCATGAGGTTACAGGGTCAACGTTGTAATACCAGCCGGGTTCGTCCCTGTCCGCCCGAAGCCGTCCAGACCCGGATTATGTACAACCCGTCCGGGAAGGTATTGACCGGCACGTTAAATTCCAGCGCATGCGGGCCTTTGGGAAGGGTGGCGTCCTGCAGGACGCGTACAAGCCGCCCGTCGGCACCGATCAGTTCGATCCGGACCGGCTCTGTTTGCATCAGTTCCAGGTCAACACGGAACCTGTCCTTTGCAGGGTTTGGTACGACCCGGAAGGGCAGCTCCTGTTCGCGGAGGCCTTGCGTGCTGCTGGTCAGGGAGATCTCCAGCAGGTAATCCTCTGTTTCGCCATCCATGAAATCACCGCTCCCATTCCAGTTGTTGGTGCCAACCGGCACATCGGAGATCGTAAACCGCGACCACACATATGGGGTATTCGGGCCTACCATGAAATTGGGCGGATTGAGCCCGGAAAGCGGTCCGGAATACCCGGCAGGTACCGGGAAATCCACGAGTACGTGTTCTGGCACCGGCGTGCCCTGACAAAGCGTGTTGGCATTATAGGCCCAGGAACCATTCTGGTCCCAGTCCATCAATACATTGACAAATCCCGGACCGGTGACCGTGATATCCACATCACGGCCCCACTGGGCAGTGGCACAGAATTTTTGCAGGGGCAGGCCGGCGCCGCCCGGGCAGGGAAGAACCTGATTGCCCACGATAGTATAGGCACCCGGGGCAATCAGCCCGGCATCACCGTCCAGGAAGCACTCATCCTGATCGTACAGGTTGGGTGCGAAGGCCGGGCAGTTGCCTGCATTGCCTTCCATTTCACCGTCGAGGATCGGACCGAGGAAGGCCGCCCCGAAAGTATGCCGGACAAAGCTGCCTGGCGGGCCGACATTCATACAGGTCGGGAACATGCCGATCACCCCGGAGCCCGGATAGGCCACGGCACCTTCCGGCGCATCGCCAAAATCGTATTCTCCGACATAGATCAGGTAATCCTCGGTTTCGCCGTCCTCAAAGGCGCCGTCACCCATCCAGGGCACGGCAACCGGCCGTTCGGTGATCGAGAACCGGGCCCAGAAAAAACCGGTGAGCGGCCCGGTCAGGAAGGGTGGTGGCCCTAGGGCCGACAAGGGGCCTGCAAAACCGTTCGGGATCGGCCAGTTGATCAGGACATGCTCCTGGGCAGCCCCGGTCGGGCAGATCGAAGCGCCGGCCCACAATCCGTTGAGATCCCAGTCGAACAACACATTGACAAAGCCGGTGGTGTTGTTAGGCATGTTGTTGACGACCTGGATATCGATGTTCTGGCCCCAAACTGCAGGTGTACAGGGCAAGCCCAGTGAAGTCCCCTGTGAATTGGGGCAGGGAACCACCTGGAGCGGGGGAGGGGTGATGGTATAGGGTTGCGGAAAGATCAGGCCGGCATCGTTGTCCGCATAACATTCGTCGGCGTCGTAAGGCGGGAATTGCGGGCAGATGCCGGCGTTGCCATCACCTTCATAATCAAAGGCCGGAGCAAAGAACGCCCCGAAGTTGGTATGTTGGATCCACATGGCCGGGCCTACGGTCATGCAGGTCGGAAACTGCCCGACTGTACCCTGTGCCGGGTATGCAATGGCGCCCTCAGGCGCATCGCCAAACTCCAGGTCCTGGGCTGTGATCAGACCTGCCCAGAGCAATACGACTAAGAGTGTACATAGATGTTTCATGATGAAATGCTTTTGTAGGTAAAAACCGGTATGCCTGTGGCAGCATCCACCGGTTAATTTGGTTTTCGTTGCACTAAAAAGGGAGACAGAGTGCCAGAAGGGAGCATTCCAATTAACAGCAATTCTACTGTTTTCCGGTTTGTGGTGCCATGATGACCGTCAGCCCCGGGAAAAACTGCGGTTATTTCACTTTTCGATGGATGGATTCATCTTTGTACGTTGTGTACGTCTGCAAAATCCTCACCCTGTTCTGAAAATTTTGGCTTAACTTTAGTCCAAACAAGTCCATTTGAAAATGAAACTCTTACCGAAGGATTTTGTCGAGAAGTATTACCCTTTTGCACAAAAAACACAGGAAAAGACTGGCGTCAGCGCTATTGCCATTCTTGCCCAGGCTGCCCTGGAGAGTGGCTGGGGAGAAAAGGCGCCCGGCAACATGTTTTTCGGCATCAAGGCCAAGGCGACCGATCCGCCGGAAAAACGTCAGCTGGTCACGACCACAGAATATCTGTCTAGTCCGGACAAGCACAACCTGTTCCCGGAAGTACTTTCAGTTAAAAAAGTGGGTCGCCGCCGCTGGAAATACCGGGTTAAGGACTGGTTCCGCAAGTATGAAACACCGGAAGGCTCCTTTGATGATCACGCGTTGTTTTTCCTGAAAAACAAACGCTACATGGAAGCCTTGCAGGTGGGAACCGATCCGGTTGCCTTTTTCCGGGAGATCGCTAAAGCCGGTTATGCTACCTCGCCTATTTATTTTGAGACCCTTACCAAGGTTGCCCGCATGATCGAACGGCATTTACCCGCTGCGTTTACCCGGCGCGATGTAACCGCACCGCCGATGGAACATACGCAGGACCTGCCGGATATCCACCAGGACGAGCTGCGTTCCTTTGTACGAAACTGGCCGCAACGGCGTTCGAAGCCCAGGATTACCTAACTCCGGACCTGTAACGGATCCTTGTTTATGCGAAAATTGCTCTTGCTGATCCTGGCATTGGTTGGCGTGGCAACCGTGTGGTTTACTTGTGCCAACTGCCGGGCTATCCGGCGGCATACCGGCTCCAGACCGGTAACCCACGAACGCTGGGATGCGCTGCTGAAAAAATACGTGGACCCCGACGGCCTGGTCGATTACCGGGCGTTCCAACAGGATACTGTCGCGCTCGACCGGTATCTGGCTGTTCTGGAACGTGCACATCCCGACGACCGGACCTGGTCGCGTGCCGAACAAATGGCCTATTGGATCAATGCCTACAACGCCTACACGGTCCGCCTGATCCTGCGGCATTATCCGGTTTCGAGCATTAAGGATATCCAACCGGGGCTTGCCTTTGTCAACTCCGTGTGGGACCTGAAGTTCATCCACATTCAGGGCTATACCTACGATCTGAACAATATTGAACACAACATTCTAAGGGCAGTATTTAAGGATGCGCGCATCCATGCTGCGATCAACTGTGCGTCGTATTCCTGCCCGCGGCTGGCTCCCGAAGCCTACACTGCCGGACAACTCGATACGCAACTGGAGGCTGCCATGCGCCGATTTGTCAATGATCCGCAGCGCAACCGGATCATACCGGATCAGGTACAGGTCAGCCGGATCTTCAGCTGGTTCCGCGGCGACTTTGTCCGCGATGCCGGTACGCTCCGGGATTACCTCAACCGCTTCTCCGAGGTGCCGGTGCCGGAAGGTACTGCGATCGGATTCCTGGAGTATGACTGGCGGTTGAATGAGCGGTAGGGACAATTCCTTGTATTTGCCAGGTTGGTTTTTCATCCCCCTGCCCCCTTCAAAGGGGGAATTTTCCGGCCTTAACGGCCGAAAACACCCCGGTATGCGGAGCGGAGCGAAGCAATTTCCCCCTTTGAAGGGGGCAGGGGGATGAAAATGAGTGGATATAATACTGCCGGTCCTCTCTAAAATGCCCTCAAACAGCAAACCAATGTTAAAACCATCGTGCAACAAACGAAAAAAGCCGTGCAACCAATTGAATAAAAGTTCTGTTCAAACATTCACGAAAACGATCGACAATGAAACAACTGCTGCTCTTTAGTTGTCTGGCGCTCTTCACTGCCGCTAACCTCCAGCCTAAACCCAAAAAGTTCAAACTCCCCAAAGCCTATGTGTACGTCCCTTCCGGTACCTGCACAATAGCCGGGGAATCCAAATCCATCCAGGGGTTCTATATGCAGGCCACCGAGGTGACCAACCTGGAATACCGCGAATTTCTCCACGACCTGCAGGCACAGGGCCGTACGGCCGATTATAAAAAGGCCCGTATCCGGCCGGAAGGCTGGAAACTCCCCGGTACCTATATGGAGCCGATGGCTGAGCACTACCACCAGCATCCGGCCTATAACGACTACCCTGTTGTAAATATCACTCAGGAAGGCGCCCGGCTGTACTGCGAATGGCTGACGGAGAAACTCAAGGCCGACGATCCCGATGCGTATGTGCAGGTGCGTTTGCCGGTCGAGGCCGAGTGGATCTATGCTGCAGCGGGCGGTAAGGCCGGTATGCCCTATCCGCATGGCTACTACCTGCGGGACAGTAAGGGGCAGTTCCAGTACAACTTCCGGGTGCTGGGCGACGAAGCGATCCATCGCAATCCGCAGACGGGGGAGATGGAAGTCCGCAAAAACACGGATAAACGGTCGCCCGCACCGCTTAACGCCGGCACTTTCGCCACGGCACCGGCCAGATCGTATTCACCCAATGATTACGGCTTGTACAACACCAGTGGCAACGTGGCGGAGATGCTGGCCGAGCCGGGCCGGACGAAGGGCGGTTGTTTCCGCAGCACCGGTTATGATATCCGGATCGATGCCGAAGATGAGTTTGCGGGCTTTACGGATGCTTCGCCGTTCATTGGTTTCCGGCCGGTGGTGTCGGTGGTGGGGAAAAAGGAGGAGTAGGCAAAACCTGCGTTTCCGGTATTTTCCATCTTCAATCATGTAATCAATTGTTCGTCAATCTATTTCGTGTTGGATTACATGATTGAAGATTACATAAATACATGATTAAAGATGGAATGTGAGAGGGTTGGGTGAAGATGGTGGGGGCATTCAATGAACCGGAAATCTGTCATACCAGACAAAAATGAA
>SBHD01000135.1 GCA_006226345.1 Bacteroidota bacterium
TGAGGTGTATTCCAAAGGAAAATCCCTGGTAGAAAAGGTGTTCTATCTGGTACATTTCGGAGACTGGTTATCCTACTACCTCGCCGAGGCAAGGTCTGTTGACCCGGTGGAGATCAAAGTCATTGAATACCTCAAGGGAGAACTGGCCCGGTATTGACCGTCGCTATGTATGCGGTTCGCGCCACTTCCAACAACCTAAACGATTTTACAAATGTCCAATCTCACGCTCGACCTCTCCCCTGCCAGTGCCTTTATTCAACCAGAAGAATTATCCGCCCTAAAACCACAGATACTGGCGGCAGCACAAACGCTGGAAGACCGCAGCGGCCCCGGAAATAGTTTTCTTGGATGGCTGGACCTCCCCGGACAACAAGACCAACAAGAGCTGGATCAGGTCCGGAAGGCAGCCCGCCGTATTCAGGAGCAAAGTTCTGTGCTGGTAGTAGTTGGCATTGGTGGTTCATACCTCGGCTCCAAAGCGGCGCTGGAGTTCTGCCATCCGGGATCCCCATTGACGGGAGGACCGGACCAGAATGCACTTCAGGTGTGTTTTGCCGGCACCAATCTGAGCGCAGCGTATCTCAACCAGCTTCTTCAGGCACTGGAAGGAAAAGATTTTTCGGTCAATGTCATTTCGAAGTCCGGCACTACTACCGAGCCGGCCATAGCCTTTCGAATTCTGAAGAAAAAACTCGAAGAGCGATATGGGAAGGATGGTGCCCGGTCGCGTATTTATGCAACTACAGACCGGTCGCGCGGAGCATTAAAAACGCTGTCTGACCAGGAAGGATACGAAACCTTTGTAGTACCGGATGATGTCGGCGGACGGTTTTCCGTGCTCACTCCGGTTGGTTTGCTGCCGGTCAGTGCTGCGGGCATTGATATCGGTCAGTTGATGGCGGGGGCAGCCAATGCCCGGCAGCAATACCAGTCCGAAGCATATGAGGACAATGCGGTTTTACGGTACGTTGCGGCACGTAACATCCTGCACCGGAAAGGGAAAGATATCGAACTATTGATCAGCTACGAGCCGCGTTTGCTGTATCTGACGGAATGGTGGAAACAACTTTATGGAGAGAGTGAAGGGAAGGACGGAAAAGGGATCTTCCCGGCCAGCGCCAGTTTTACTACAGACCTGCATTCGCTGGGCCAGTATATCCAGGACGGCAAGCGGCATTTATTTGAAACGCTGTTAGAGATCGAAAAGCCGGAGTCTGATCTTATTATTGAAGCTGAACCCGAGGACCTGGATGGCCTCAACTACCTCGCAGGGAAGTCCCTTGATTTTGTGAATAAAAAGGCTGCAGAAGGAACTATTCTGGCCCATATTGACGGAGGAGTACCCAACCTGAAGATCTCCATTCCGGAAGCGACACCATACCACCTTGGCCAATTGTTCTATTTCTTTGAAAAAGCCTGTGCGATCAGCGGTTATCTTCTTGGTGTCAATCCTTTTGATCAGCCTGGTGTGGAAGCATATAAAAAGAATATGTTCCGGCTGCTGGGTAAAAAGTAACATCAATTCCGGAACGGCTCCAATCGCACATAAGGCGTGGTATCCCGCAAATGAAAATACCGTCCGGGCATCTGGTCATACCGGTAGTTTTGAAATTCACCCAGGAACAACCGGGGATGCTCTAAAAGGCTGTCGAACCGCCAGGCAGATTCATCGATCAGTATACACCGGGCACTATCGGGGCTTTCCAGGGCAGACAACAGTAAAAACTCATAGGCCGATCCCCAGGAAAGTATCAATGTATCCATAGGCACCTGCTCCTCTGTTAGCAACAACTTCCGGCTTTGCAGGCCTGCGGTCTTTTCCAGAAATGTACGTTCCCAGTTGATACGGTCTGTCCAGGACTGGTGCCGGTGAGTGATCCGCAGTACCCCAATGAGAGCGATAAGGGCTACACCAGGCACTATAAACCGGCCTGCTCCCAGACGAGGCAGCACATCAACTACCAGTGGCAATGCAACAAAAAATGCGAGGGGAACATACAGGTTTTCCAGGTAGAACTGATTGTCACCTGCGTGGAAAGGAACATTGACCAGCAGCAGGAACCCGAAAGGCGACACGGAAACAAGTATTGCTTTTAACCAATCCCTGTTCCAAAGATAAAACCCGGTATTGAGCAGCAGTAACAGCGGCACCATGTAATAATCAGTCCAGCACCAGTGTAAAAAATCCCGGTTGCTCCGGATAGCTATCCAGTTGGGCCAGAGTTCTCCAAAGGCCCGGGCGCGCTCCAGGGACATCGCATCGTACCAGTCCAGTTTGAATACCTTGTATTTCAAAAATGTCAATACCAGAAAGGCCCCTGCCAGGAGCAGATAGATCCTTTTTTTTCGAAGAGGGGCTCGTCCGACAACAATATATGCCGTGCTGAATAGCAGCGGGTATATGACAAGGGGATGAAAATAGAAAGCCGTGACCAGTGCGCCCACCAATATCCCCATTTGCCACCACGACATGTCCTGCACACTGTCAAACCGGTCTACCCATGCCAGAACCAGGATCAAAAAAGCAAGCCCCTGCGGCATTTCAGATAGCCAGTAAAAGGTATGGCTGGTCAGCAGTGTTGAGCACAAAATGAGTACTAGTCCCCACTTCCATTGGCCCAACCCGGCAGTGATCCCCAAAAACAACAGGATGTAATACAGAATATGACCGGTCGAATAGGTTTGCAACACCCCCTGAAGAGGCAGGCCGGCTTCCTGCGCCAGCCAGGGAAAAACCTGGGTAGCAGCTGCCCCGAACCGTCCGCTCTGGATCTGAAGAGCGCCGGTACGCAGGATCTGAAAGGTCTGAAAGGCCATGTCCAGCACGGCCATGCGCTCCTGATAAAAAACGGCTGCCAACACCAGCAAACTGGTATAGACAGCCGTTCCAAGGAGCAGCGTTTGCCTTTTCGGATCAGGTTGTTGTAGTATATTCGACATAACAGGAGCTGAAAAGGTCCGGTCAAACATCAATCCGGCAAACAGCCTGGTTCAGGGATTTGAGTCCACAAAGGATCAAACACGCTCGATCACAATGGCAGTAGCCCCGCCCCCGCCATTGCAAATGGCAGCAAGCCCCAGGGAACCGTTCTTTTGTTGCAGCACGTTATTTAATGTCGTGACAATACGAGCGCCGGAAGCGCCCAGCGGGTGCCCGAGCGAGACAGCCCCGCCAAAAATATTGTTTTTATCGTGCGGTACATCCAGCACCTGTTCAAAAGCCAGTGCCACAACGGCAAAAGCTTCGTTCACCTCAAAGAAGTCGATATCTGATTGTTGAACACCAGCCATTTTCATGGCTTTGGGCGCAGCGATGGTCGGCGTAGTTGTGAACCATTCCGGCTCCTGTTCCGCATCGGCAAATCCACGGATCCGGGCAACTGGTTTCAGACCGTATTTCTGTACTGCTTCGGCACTGGCCAGGATGAGGGCGGAAGCACCGTCGTTGATGGTACTGGCATTAGCGGCAGTAACAGTTCCATCAGGTGTAAATGCCGGCCGCAAGCCCGGAACCTTTTCAAACATCACTTTTTTAAACTCCTCATCTTCTGTCATCAACACCGGGTCGCCTTTGCGTTGCGGGATATCCACCGGAACGATCTCTGCCTTCATAAACCCACCTTCCGTTGCAGCGGCAGCACGCTTATAGGAATCGATCGCAAAGGCATCCTGATCCTCCCGCGAAATATTGTATTTGGCAGCTGTTGCATCTGCGCAAACGCCCATCGCCTTCTGGTTATATACGTCGGTCAGACCGTCTTTCGCCAATCCGTCTACCAGTTCGGCATTACCGTATTTATACCCCCAGCGGGCATTAGGGATGTAATAAGGGATTTGGGACATATTCTCCATACCACCCGCCACAACAATTTCATTCAGCCCAAGCATAATGCTCTGTGCCCCCAGGGTGATCGCTTTCATTCCGGATGCACAGACTTTGTTGATGGTAGTACAAGGGGTGTTGGCGGGCAGGCCGGCAAACACAGCAGCCTGGCGGGCCGGCGCCTGGCCGAGATTGGCGCTGACAACATTTCCCATCAGTACTTCCGTAACCCAGTCGGCCTGGACCGACGCCTGTTTCAAGGCGCCTTTAATGGCTGCTGCGCCGAGTTTTGTAGCGCTGATCCCGGAAAGTGCTCCGCCAAAACTTCCAATCGGCGTTCGAACTGCTGAAACGATAAAGACCTCTTTCATGTATATTGATTTGGATAGGTTTAAAAATGCGCCGCGAAGGTACGCCATTTTGACTTTCTGATTTCAAAATCAAATTCTGCAAACACCGTTTCGGCCTACATTCCATTCCTTAATGAAGATCCGAAACGGTATTAAATTTTATAATAAAATGCGAATAAAATGGCATAGTTGGAGGTATTGACAATTAACAGAATTTTTCCTATCTTTACAGGCGTTCTAAAGACAATTATTACAAGAAAACAACATTATCATGACTAAACATCAACTTATTTCTGCGCGCGAAGCGTATGCAGCTTATTTTCGTGGGCATGTGCTCGTAGATGTACGCGAGCCCGACATGATGGCCCGTAAAAAAGTAGCGGATATCAACCACCTGGTTACGCTTCCGATGAGCGAACTTACCCAGCGCTTTGAAGAACTGCCGCCCAACCGCCCGATCGTTTTGGTATCCGGATTAGGAAATAGCGGGAGTACGGCAGCACATTTTCTGCTGGAGCACGGCTTTCATGATGTAGCTGTAGTAGAAGGGGGAATGGCAGAATGGGAAGAAGAAGGCCTGCCCACCCGAAATTAATACCGCCCGCCCGCCACTTTATTTCCAGATTAGCTCCTCCTGCAAGTACCGCAGGAAAACGGAGTCCCTCGTGGACACGAGGGGCTTATGTTTTTTATGGACATAGGGAAAGCATGAATTCAGATAGCGCAAACTTGTTACTTTTGGCGCATAAATACCATTTCGTTCATGTCTGTAAAATCACGTATTAACCCGACTTCCATTTCGCTGATCCTCGCCTTCATGGCAGGCATTTTCATTCTGGATGCGTGGTTTGTACATGACAGCAACCTTTCCTTTGCCTATTTGCTGGTAGTCATACTGGGACTTTTCTTCAGCGAGAAAAACGATGTGGTGCTGTTGAGCGTATCGGCAACTGCCCTGACCGTAATTGCCGTTATCCTTCAATATTATGAGGGCGTGGAGTCCACCCTGGATGAAATGCTGTTTTCCCGGACCATTAGCGTAGCCGGGATCTGGACTGGTGCCTATCTGGTCATTACCATCATAAATATGCGGGAGGATGAGGTGCTTCAGGAAGAGCAGTTCCATGCCCTCTTCCGGTTTGCGACCAATGGCATCCTTATTGCAAATGACCGGGGGCAGATCGTTCGGATCAATCCGGCAGCAGAGCAACTGTTTGGTTACACAGCCGAAGAATTGTCAGGGCGCCTGGTAGAGGTCCTTATACCGGCTCGGCTTTCCAAACTGCATGAAAATCACCGAAAGGACTTTAAAAACAATCCCCGGCCACGCACTATGGGAACGGGACTTGACCTGTATGCCGTGCGCAAGGATGGTGTAGAATTTCCGGTAGAAGTAAGCCTTAGTCCATTCCGGACGGAAGAAGGTGATTTTATTATGGCGTTTGTCGTTGACAACACCCTGCGGAAGGAAAATGAGCAACGGATCATGCGCCAAAACCAAAAACTGGAACAACTTGCCGGCGCCCTGCAAAACCTGAATGAAGGCCTGGAGGAAAAAGTAATGATCCGTACAAGGGAACTGGAAAAAGCTAAAAACGACCTGTCCAGCGCACTCGCCACCGAACGCGAGCTCGGTGAGCTGAAAAGCAGGTTCGTATCTATGGCCTCTCATGAGTTTCGAACACCACTGAGCACCGTACTTTCCTCTGCCTCCCTGATCAATGCCTATGCCGATCGGCAAGACTTTGAAAACATCAAAAAACACAGTCAACGCATCAAGTCTGCAGTAAACAACCTGAACACTATCCTCAGCGAGTTCCTATCCCTCGGCAAACTGGAAGAAGGCAGAACAGAACTCAACCTGCGCGAAATATCCCTGCCGGAGATCATAGAAGAAGTCCATTCCGAGATCAAAGGACTCTTCCGGGCCGGCCAGGAACTCGACTATGAACATGAAGGAACGGAAACCGCACTGCTGGATCCAGGTCTGCTCAAACACGCCCTGCTGAACCTGTTCTCCAATGCGACCAAATACTCACCAGAGAACAGCACGATCACAATCCGGACCAGTATTTCACCTGAACGGATCACCCTCCGCATTATCGATCAGGGAATGGGGATCCCCCTGGCTGATCAGAAGCATTTGTTTACCCGTTTTTTCCGCGCCACCAACGCCACTAATATCCAGGGCACGGGCCTGGGCCTCTACATCGTAAAGCGCTATGTGGAACTGATGGGCGGCGAGATCGGATTCAAAAGCGAAGAAGGAAAAGGTACCGAATTTTGGGTACATATCCATCCGCAAGAAAAATTGAGAAAATAATGCCCGGAAGGCGTTAGATGCTTGCTTTTCGTGATCAAAAAGCTTATATTTCCGTTGAAAATCAAAGACTAAAGACGGGAGGGTTGTTGTTGTTAAATGCATTTACCCTGTCCGTCTGAGTATTTCGAAATCAATCTACACTCACTATAAAACAGGAAATATTATGAATACTGGAAAAGCATTATTGGGTATTATCGGAGGTTTTGCTGCAGGCGCACTCATCGGTGTCCTGTTTGCTCCGGATAAAGGGATAAAAACCCGCAAGAAAATCATGAAGAAAGGCGAAGCCTATGTCGACGAAATGAAAGACAAAGTGGATGAAATGGTAGAAGAGATGAACTCCAAGTTCGACGACATGATGAACGAAGCCAAAAAACTGGCGATCAAAGGCCGGGCCAAAGCCAACTCCCTCAAAGATGAGGTCTTGGATGCCTTATAACCTCCCAACTACGACCGGACGCCATCCGGGTCAGACTGGCCCGAAACAAACAACGCCGCCGGAAGATGTATTCTTCCGGCGGCGTTGTTTGTTTCAGTTACTGGATTTGGATCATTCCGTTTGAAAACACCAGTTACTCATTCAAACCGGATCGCCCGGACAGGAGATATCTTACTGACCGCCAGGGATGGTAACACCAAAAACAAAAGGGTAAGTACCAGCGTTCCGGAATTGATCAATACGATCGGCAGCCAGTTTAATTCAACTGGTGCGTAGGAAAGGTAATAATCCGCTTCATTCAGACTGATCAGGTGAAACTGGTCCTGCAACAAACAAAAACCAATGCCGATGAGGTTCCCCCAAAACATACCGGTCAGGGTGATCACGGCAGCATAATACAGGAAGATGTGGCGTACCCGGCGGTTCGTCTCGCCCAATGCTTTTAACACCCCTATCATGGTGGTCCGCTCCAGCACCAGCACCAGGAGGGCTGTGATCATATTTACGATCGCCACTGCCAGCATAAGGCTCAGAATGACCACCTCGTTATAGTCCTGCAGCTGCAGCCATTCAAAAATAGCCGGAAACTTTTCCCGGATACTGACACAGAGCAAGTCTGGTGGCAGAACTTCTTCATAGATATACGCTGTGTACAGGTCCAGATCGCGAATATCATCCAGCCAGATCTCAAAACCCGCTACCTGATGCTCATTCCATCCCAGCAGGTCCTGGATTACCCGTATGTCACACAGGGCAAACTTGCGGTCATATTCCTCCAGCCCGGTTTTGTAAATGCCAGATACCTGAAAGCGACGGCGCAGCTGTTCGTTCTCTTTTACGAAGTGTACAATAAACCGGTCGCCCACATCTACCTGTAACCGGTCGGCAGTCTGCCGGCTGATGATAATATCCCGGCTGGGAACGGAATCGTTTAGCGCAAGAGGCTGCCCCTTCTTCAGATAGGGTTGCAGGTTGGACCAGTCGAAGTCCGGACCAATCCCTTTCAGCAAAATGCCTTCCATGGCGGTCTTGGTACGGATAATACCCGGCTTGTGCGCAAACGCCTGGATATGCCGGATCCCGCCATACGATCTGCCTTCCGCTTCGCGGCCAGTCTCTACTCCCAGGACCACTTCCGGCGCCGCGTAAACAATCTGGCGAACCGTATCGAGCGCCGGATAAAAGTCCTGTTCCCGTTCTATAGGGGTCGGTTCAAACGACAGGGAATACGCGGTATCGGAGATGTGGACATGCCCCCAGAATTCAAAGATCTTCCGGCTGATCTCGCTTTTGAATCCAGCAATAAGTGCCGTAGAGGCGATCATGACTGCCACACTTAGGGAAACCGCAACGATCGCAATACGGATGATAAACCGGGAAAAGTTGCGCTTTCCGGAAAAGGCAATGCGACGTGCGATGAAAAACGGAAGGTTCATAAGTTGCTGCGAAGTTCGGCAATCCGGTCAAAAGATTACAGTACTCTGAGAAATACACGCAGTTGCCGGAACGAATTCCACACACATTTGGTTAAACTTCCAAATCAACGGCTAATTTTGCGCCCACTATGGATTTTATTGAAGAACTCCGCTGGCGCGGATTGATACACGACTTGACTCCGGGTGTGGAAGAGCACCTGCAAAGCGGATCTGTCCGCGGCTACATTGGCTTTGACCCGACCGCTCCGTCGCTGACGATCGGCAACTATGTTCAGATCATGCTCCTTCAGTTCCTGCAACGGGCAGGACACCAGCCTGTTGCCCTGATGGGTGGCGCCACCGGCCGGATCGGTGATCCGAGCGGAAAAGATACCGAACGTGAACTGAAGAGTTACGAAGAGTTGGAACGAAACCTGGATTTTCAGAAAAAACAGGTGGAACAGCTGTTCGAAACTTCCGGCGCCGGAAAACACCCGGTGATCATTTTGAACAACTACGATTTCTACGCCGGCATGAATGTGCTGGAGTTTTTGCGCGATGTAGGCAAATACCTCACCGTAAACTATATGCTGTCCAAGGAAAGTGTGCAGCGCCGACTGGAAACCGGGATTTCCTTTACTGAGTTCAGCTATCAACTGATCCAGGGATATGATTTTGTTATGTTGAACCAGGATCACGGCATTACCCTCCAGATGGGCGGTAGTGATCAGTACGGCAATATCACAGCGGGCATTGAACTGGCGCGTAAAATAACTGATACCAAGTTATTTGCCGTGACCACTCCCCTGCTCACAAAGGCGGATGGCAGTAAATTTGGAAAGAGTGCTTCCGGTAACATCTGGCTGGACCCGAACATGACCAGCCCCTACCGGTTTTACCAATTTTGGATAAATGCCGATGACCGGGATATCCCGAAGTTCCTGCGCTACTTTTCATTTAAAAACAGGGAAGAGATCGAAGCGCTGGAAGCCACCGGCGACATCCAGCACATTAAACGAGTATTCGCAGAGGAAATAACGACGAGGGTTCATGGAATTGCCGAGTTTGAAGCGGTTCAGGCTGTTTCACAACTCCTCTTCAATCCTAAAGCAGGCCCTGATACACTGCACCGGCTTGACAGCCGTACACTGGCCCAGGTAGCGGAGGAGATCCCTGCACCGGAGATATCAAAACAAATCGTACAGGATCATTGCCCGATCATCGACTTTTTAAGCGAACACACCGGCATTCTGAGCAGCCGCGGCGAAGCGAAGAAAGCGATTCAGAACAACGCGATCTCGATCAATAAAGTGAAAATCCAGAGCCAAGATGTGGCCATCAACGCAGAACACCTGCTACACGGGAGCTATATCCTGGTAGAGAATGGCAAGAAAAACAAGTTCCTGGTGAGCGTGCAATAGCAGAGGGTAAGTAATTCGGCTGGCCCGATTCAAATAAACGGGCCAGCCGAATATCCTGTCTGGTCAGAACCGGGCGGTAATACCGCCAAGGATATTAACACCGAGCATGGGGTAATCCAGCCAGCGCTCCCGGGTGTTGTTCAACACATTATTGAAGTCCAGAAACACCCCGATGTTATCAGTCAGCCGGTAGGCCCCTCCAAAACTCAGGTCAAACAGCCCGCCGGTATAGTAGGTAACCTGCTCGGAATCGCGAAAAGGGATACCGTCTGCAAGATACAACTCACCTTTCAGGGAAGCCTTTCCGTCCAGCAGCGTATAAACCGCATTTACGTTGATTTCCATATTGGGTAATCCCCAGGCTTCGTCCTGCTGGAATGCGTCATATACATTATGGCTGATATTACCGGTCAATACCAATTCCTTAAATGGCTTGAGTTTTACCGTACCCTGGATGCCGAATACATTTGTGGTGTCAAAAAGTACAGTAAATCGTGTCACACCCGGGCGACCGACCGAATCGAATAGCGTTTGATACAGCGCCATGTCTGAAGCCTTGCCATATATCACCCGGCCATCATACTCCAGCCAGCCCAGGTTTCCACGCACCCCGCCGAAATAACGACGCCAGGCTGTATTCATGAGTTCCACCCCGCGCATCTGCATGAACGGGTTGTACTCCAGAAAACTCCGGTACGTGTTTTTACGCAAATCGCCGTCCGCACCGGCAAATACCTGCAGGCCATCGCCCCAAAGACGCAGATTGAGTTCGGCATCCGGGAAGATCTGGAATTCATCGCGGTTGCTGGCAAAAAGGCCACCAATCTTCAGGCTCATGAAATCCGTGTGGTACACAAAAGTCGGGTGCAGGTAAATATTATTCAGGGTCTGCTTCAGGGTATCGTTATAGGATGTGAAATCCGTCCGGATCTGCACATTGAACGGGTGTTTCTCGCTAAACCACTTCGTCGCGCTCAGATCCAGTTTGAATCCATTCTCCTTGTTCGAATAATAATCTGACAGCAGGTACACATCCGGAGCAATAGAGTAGTTCAGATCCAGATCGGTGCGTTCACTGTTGTACACCCGCCCCCCCAAGGTCAGGAGCTTAATATCCTGCCGGACCTGATCGGGCTCATAGGATAAGGAATCATGGTCGTACCCGTAAAAATGGACCCGGTCGTACGTATAGCCCGCATGTCCTTCCACTGCCAGGTTATTGTCGAGATACAGGTTGCCACTCAGCAAGGCATCCGTATTGCCGAAACGTTGGTTTTCGTACGATTTCTTATTGGCACTGTGATGCCGCACCCAGATCTTGCCATCAAACTCCTTTCCCGAGCTGAAGGCATATCCAAATTCGCCGTACAGGGACGACGGCACACCTCCCCCGGCCTTTACAAAGCCATTATATTCCTTCTCCCGCTTTCCTGCCCGCATACCGATAGGACGAAGCGTTGGAGCATCGTAGTTGATGGTGAGCGGTTTGGGAGGTACCAGGTAATCCTGTCGTTTGGTGGTGGTATCCAGGGGAGGTAACGTCGGCGGCACATCGATCTTGTTGGACTCCAGGAGCCGCGCATCAAAATCTTTTACGATATTGACATTTTCAGAAGGAAGGTCGTTCTGAGCCAGTGCAGTGACAGTAAATAGACAAAGACTGCAGGCAAAAAGCGTTATTTTTTTCATTCTATTTTGATTCGAGTTTTGATGGTCCGGTTGGCGGGTCCGGGACGGGCATTCCATTCCGGAAATTATACTGATTTGACAAACCTCCTTAATTCCCTTCATCCAGATCAAGCATGTCTATACCGCGTACTCCGGAAGGTTGGTTCGGTTGATTATTTGGTGTTATGCCATTCAACTTGTTATACTTCTCCCGTGCCAGGTTAATAATGGCAGGATCCCCTTTGTAATTTTCCAGTACTGCTTCCAAGGCAGCCGACGCACTGTTCTTATCGTTTTGATCGGCATATACATCTGATAACAGGATCAGGTTTCGGGCAATCCAGTCGTCATAGCCTGCGCTGGCCTGGTTAGCCGTACTGATCAGGTCTTCCGCTGCCGTATAATTACGCTGGCGATACAGGATCTGCGCCTGCAGGTGGTAGGATTCGGCCATAATCTCACTTGTGGAGCTCTGCGTCACCCGCTGGAGGTATGGCATCGCTGACGGGAAATTGCCCCGATCATAGGCCATTTTGCCCAGGTAGTAGTTCGCTGTAGCGACCTGCTCAGGTGAAGCGAGCCTGGAAGTGGCGACCTTTTGGGCATACTCCGTCAAAACAGCAGAGTTGTTCGTTTCATAGGCAGTGCGCATGATCAGCACCTGTGCCTCAAACCGGGATGGTTCTGTACTGGCCGACTCTTCCCATTTCCGGGCATATTCAAGTGCTGCCGGGTAATCCTTGGTGTAGTTGTAGGCCAGCAAGGAAGCCTTTTCACTGGACTTAGGGTAGAACTTACTGATCCCGCGCCCAACCACGGTTGCATAGTCTTTCAACGCCATGTCGTACTTCGAGATAACCTGGTTGGAATAACACTCTGCGCGGTAATAGTAGGCCTCCAAAGTATACCGCCCGTTAGGATACCGGGCCAGATAATTGGTAAACCCGTCAATTGCCTGCACTAACCGTCCGTCCTGGTACTGGATCTCGGCAGAGTAATAGGTCACACTATCCCGGGCAGCGGTAGACACATTGTAGCCCGGGATGGTTTCCAGGAAGGCAAAATACTCGTCCGGACGGTTCAGGTCCCGTACATAGATTTCTTCTATAGCCGCCAAAGCATCCTTTGCTTCCGAGTTTTCCGGGTTATTGGTGAAGACCTGCTTGTAATAACTCAATGCCGCACTGGTATTTCCCTGGTTATAGGAAATCAAACCAAGTTTTAGCAGTGCATCATTGATCAGCGGGGAACGTCCCCGGAAATCAGTCACCAGACGCCGCAAGGGAGCCATTGCTTCCGCCAGCCGGCCCATTTCAGTATACGTATCACCGATCTGGAACAGGGCATCGTCGGCATACCGGCTGTTGGGATACCGGGTGACCAGATCCTCCAATGTGATCACTTTATCAAGAGGGCGTTTTTGCAGCCCCTGAATGATCGCTTTTTGATAGATCGCATATTCGAAACCTTCGTTCTTACGGGTGATCGCTTCATTGTAGTACGTTAAGGCATTGCTGTATTCATTACGTTTGAAATGGCAATCGCCTGCCCGCAAAATGGCATCGCCCAAAATGGCCGTCTTGATCTGCTCAGATTGAATCGTTACCAGGTTTCGCTTAATACCATCCACCGCTGCGCGGAAGTTGGCGAGAGCGTTGGAATAGTCATTCAATTTCAGGTAATTATATCCCTGGATGTAGTTGCCCATGTTCAGGCTGCTTTCTTCGGGCAGGTCAGTATAGATCCGGGCCTGGGAAAGAAAGGCTGCCATGTGGTTTTTACTGAAGTTGTATTCCTCGGCCTCATTGGAGATAGAACCCAGCCAGAAGGAACAGAGCGCAGCCGTGCGTTTGTTAAGCGGGTTCTCGAGTGATTTATTGAAAAACCGCCGGGCTTCATCTTTTTGGTTGTTCTGGTATAACTGCAGGCCGCGCAAATAGCATACCTGCTGATAGGTTTCATTGAGCCTCGGCGTACGGTTCTTTACGGCCTCCAACGTGGCAATGGCGCGGTCATAATCACGGGTGTTCAGAAACACGGCACTCATTAATGCCTGGGCGTCCTCGTAATACCGGGAGGTGGTCGGGATCCGTTGCAGGGCGTTCAAGGCATCCCGGTCGTACTTTAGTTCGTAGCTAAGTTTGGCGTAGTTGAACAGCGCATCTTCCTTTACCGAAGGATTGGTGTTCAGGTTGGCAGCCTGACCGAATGCATTCCGCGCAGCAAATTTATTGTCGGTGCGGAGGTAACAATCCCCCAGGTGGTACAAGCCATTCTGGGCAAAAAGAGTATCCTCCTTACTGAGCTGTTCGAAGTTTTCAATAGCGGGCTTATAATAACCATTCTGGTATTGTGCATAGCCCAGTTGATAATAATCTGCAGCCCGCAAGGACACTCCGTTCGTAGCGGCGTATTCGAGGTATGGCAATGCCCGCTTGAAATCACCTTTTTCAAAATAGGCCTGGCCAACCAGTTGGTTCAACTCCGGACGCTTGCGAAGGTTTTCATCTTTTGCCTTTACCCCGCCATACGAGATCACGAGATCATATTGTTTTTTGGCAAAATAGATCTGTGTAATGTAGTACGGCACATAACGGTCGTACTTATCCGACTTCTCACAACGTTGAAACGCCTTGGCAGCATCATCGTATTTGCCTTCAAAAAAGGCGCAGCACCCATAGTAGTAATTGGCAGGATAATACCACTCACTGCGTGTATTTTCTTTCAGCCCGGAGAAAGCCGTTTTCGCCTGCGGAAAACGCTTGGTCACAAAATAACTATAGCCCTGTTTGAAACGGATCTCGTCGCGCAACGCGCCGGAAGCGGCATCCAGGGGCGCCATATCGTAATACTCCAGGGCCTGGTCATACTTGCGTTTATCAAAATAAAAATCGCCGATCTCCAACGCAGCCTGGCTGGCTTCCGGAGAAGGGGCATGGTTGCGTAAAAAATCAAACACCTGCTTTTCTGCCTCAGGCTGTTCCAGCCGGACGGCACATTTGGCATGGTGTAGTTCAGCATCTGTTTTTACAGCCTCCCATGCCGGCTCGTTGACCGGGCGGAGCATATCCATAGCAGTACGGAATTCCTTTTGAGCCAGGCCGTACAGCCGTTGATTATAGAAGTCCATTCCCCGCTTGTAGGCAAGGTTGGCTTCGGTAAAAACAGAGGATTGCTGGGAAAACAGCAGAAAAGGTGCAATGAAGAGCAGTAGGAAAGCGATGCCTTTTTGAAGGATCATGTGTTGTAGGTATTTCGATTTTGGATGGACGCTTTTCGATACCACAAACGCCGGAAGCGGGGCAGGCCTTGCGGTACACGGTTGTTTTGGCACTTTCTTAACAAATCTTAAACGTGCAAAACCGTGGCGAAAATATGGAAACCCCGGAAAACTTGTCATACCGGGAATCAGTTGAGACGCTTAACCGACACTTAATTCCCAGGTAACCTTTATATTAAAAATCCAGGCAGGCGTGTGCGGCTTTTGGAAAAACCGGTCGGCAGCCATTATTTTTACCCCACATGCATACAGAAGAATTAACCAACCTGGCTATATCCAGACTCGCAGAAGCTAATATTACACTCACCCTGGATGAGTTTGACGACAGGCTGCTGCAAAAAAGCCCGGTCGGCATTCTGGTCTGCAATCGGTTAGTACCGGGCCTGGACAAGTGGATTCTGCTGTGCCTGCTCACCCGCCATCATCCGGAAGCCCGGCTGTTACACCCTTATTCAACCAATCTGGATCCTCAGCTTCGGGCTATTACCATCCTGCCACAACGAGGCAACCTGGAAGATCGTTTCCTCCGGCTCAACTTCGCGAAAAAGGTGTCGGCCTGTATACAACAGGGGGTTCCAGTCGGTCTGTCTGTGGATTTTTCGGACAATCCACTTGGTAACATGGGGAAAAATCTGTTGCGAACCCAACTGCTGAAACAACTCCGCAAAACAGGCCAGCCAATCATACCCGTACACCTTAAAGCCGATACCGGGCCCGAAGGTTTGTGGCAGCTGAACCGGACCCAGAAATCCAAATTGCATTTCGAACAACCGATGGAGGTACACATCCGTATTGGAAGCCCGATCACTCCTGATGACCTGAATCGTTTTGAGACCAATCGCACCTGGGGGAAATTCCTTCAGGCAAAGATCTTTTCGCTGGGCACTTCCTTTGATATTCGGCCGGAACACTTCACGGCGCCAAAACCGGAAGATCAGCAGCCTCTTGCCGAGCCTGTTGCCCCCGAGCTGGTCGCGGCTGATATGAAAGCGCTGCAAAAAGCCCATCTGATCACCTCGCGCGGGCAGTTTGATGTTTTTGTTGCCCCTTTTTCTGCGCTGCCCAATGCCATGTTTGAGATTGCCCGGCTCCGGGAGCTCACCTTCCGGAGTGCCGGGGAAGGTACCGGCCAACCCCGCGACCTGGATGAGTATGATCTTTACTACCTGCAATTAGTCATCTGGGATCGCGAGGCAGCAAAAATAGTTGGCGGATACCGGTTAGGGGAAGGCGATCAGATCTTCCGGCGGTTTGGGGTCAACGGATTCTATACGAACAGCCTGTTCAAGATGAAACAGGGATTTTACCCTATCCTGCAACAGGCTGTTGAATTGGGCCGGTCCTATGTCGTGCCGGACTACCAGCGGCACCGGCTGCCACTGTTCCTGCTTTGGAAAGGCATTCTGCAGTTCTTGCTGGCAAATCCCCAATACCGGTATCTGTACGGGCCGGTAAGTATCAGCAAGGAATTTTCTGATGTATCCAAAAGTGTGATTGTCGAGTTTGTGCAGCGCTTTTGTTTTGATAATACACTGGCCAAACTGGTCCGGCCCCGTAAACCTTTCCAGGTCAACCTCAAATCGGTTGATACCCGGTTACTGGCTGAAATGCTTCACGGGGAATTCAATGCGCTGGAGAACTTTGTGGAAGCCATCGAGCCCGCGCATTTTAAGGTGCCGGTGCTGTTTCGGCAATACCTGAAACAAAATGCCCGCTTTATTGCGTTTAATGTCGATCCGAATTTTTCGGACTGTCTGGACGGCCTCATGATCCTTGATCTGCGTAACTTGCCCCCAAGCACAGTAGAAGCCCTTCAAAAAGAACGTTAAACAGAACAAAACATCCCGGCATCCGGCAGCGTACCAGGGCTGATTTTTCTGCCCGGAAAATAACTGGAGCCAATTCAACCAATTCTATATAATGACAAACCGGAAATCACTCCTTATTTGGGCACTATTTGCTCTTTTCAGTATGTTGGCTTGTAATAATCCCACCGGGAACGTGCCAACTATCGGGTTCGCCGATGCGTTTGAGGACAGTACGATCGAACAGGCAAAGGACGGCTTCCTGGCGGCATTGGAAGCAGCCGGCTACTCCGAAAAAGATAAAACGATCAAAGTCATTTACCGGAATGCACAGGGAAACATTCCGACGCTTACCCAGATCATCCGGTATTTCATGACCCAAAATGTCCGTCTGATCGCCACGAGTCCCTCTATATCCACGATAACGGCATTACAGCAAACCAAGGAAATACCGGTGTTTATGATGGTCTCCCCAAAACCCCAATTGATGAAGGTCACGGATGATCAAGGGAATCCGCCCGCCAACCTTTTTGGTGTAGGGGAAGACCTGGCCTATATTGACACCTCTCTTTCCATCATCCCCAAACTAATCCAGGTTGAAGGACGTAAGCTTCGGATCGGCCTGCTGTATAACCAGTCGGAGCCCCAGTCTGTCGAAGCATACGAACGGCTCCTGGAACTGGCACAGCAGCTTCAAATCGACCTGGTGGCCAGGCCGGTAAATGCCACAGCGGATGCACAGCTTGTTACCGGTGCCCTTCTTCATGAAGGGATTGATGCCTTTTTCGCGAACCCCGACAATACGGTATTCGGCGCGTTTGAAACGATCATAAAAGCCTGCAACGATGCCAATGTACCGGTATTTACCAGTGAGGCGGGACTGGTAGCGCGTGGTGCCGTGGTTGCCTTTGGTGCTGATATGTACCAATGGGGCTACCAGGCCGGCGAACAGGCTGCCCGGTATTTAAAGTCCGGATCTACTGAGGGACTACAATGGGAAATGGTTCGGCTTCGCAAAAGAGTGTATAATCCGGAAGCGGCCCGGCGTTTTGGCATTCAGGTTCCAGCGAGTTACGAACCTGTCCAGTGACAACCCGACTTTCCGAAACCTGAACGTTTGTTGAAATGATCTTTTACCTGACCGCATTGGTTCTCGGTTTGTGTCTGGCAGCAATGGGATTGGGGATCTACATCACGATGAAGATCTTCCGGATTCCTGATATAACCACTGATGGCAGCTACACCCTTGGGGCGGCCTGTACCGCTGTTTTGCTCGTTCAGGGATGGCCATTACCCGTTATTGCAGGTGTGGTACTGCTGTCCGGTGCATTGGCAGGCATGTTTACCGGCTGGATCCATACCAAGTTGAAAATAGATGCCTTGCTGGCAGGTATTCTGGTCATGACCGGACTTTATTCTGTCAACCTTAGCATTTTGGGACGCTCCAACATTCCGCTACTGGAGGTGCAGCATGTTTTTACCCGGCTCGCTATCTTCAAAAACGATCTGTGGAATGAACTCTGGGTCGGAATATTATTTCTGATCGTTTCTGGTGGACTCTTGGCATACATGCTTCGTACTGATTTCGGAATAGCAATGCGAGCTACCGGCAACAGCACCACCATGACAAGGGCCATGGGTATAAACAGCGACCGCATGAAAATCATCGGACTGGCGCTGGCCAATGCGCTTACTGCGCTGAGTGGTTTTCTGGTTGCACAATACCAACGCTTTACAGACATCAATATGGGTATAGGAATTGTGTTGGTCGGGTTGGGCTCGGTACTGATTGGCGATGCTATTATTCAGTGGTGGCAGGTACGCCGGATCTGGCTCCAACTGGCGCTGATCGTATTGGGCAGCGTCCTGTTCCAACTGGTGCTCGCCTTTGCTCTTGCCCTGGGAGTCAATCCCAACTGGCTCAAATTGATCACCGCCGTGTTTGTACTGGCTATTGTAGCCATTCCGCGGCTTCTCAACCGAGCGGCACCATGATTGAGTTAAAACAGGTCTCCAAGGCATTCCATCCGGGCCAGGTCAATGAAGTCAGGGCGCTCCGGGACATTGACCTGCAGGTTAAAGCAGGCACCTTCCTGGTATTGATCGGTGCAAATGGATCTGGCAAGACCACCCTGCTAAACATTATTGCCGGCTCCATACAGGCCAGTAAAGGAACAATACAAATAAGAAATGAAGATGTAACCCAACTGCCGGACTACAAGCGGAGCCGGTGGATTGCACGGGTGTTTCAGGACCCGTTGGGAGGCACGGCATCAGAACTCAGCGTGCTGGATAATTTCCGGTTGGCGGCCCTGCGAACACGGCCAAAAACCTTGCGGATTGGTATCGATCGTAGCTTCAAAACCAGGGTCCGGGATAAAATTGCAGGGCTTGGCATGGGCCTGGAAAACAAACTGCAACAGCCTATGGGTACCCTTTCGGGTGGTCAGCGGCAAGCCCTGACCCTGTTAATGAGCGTGATGGACCATACCGATATTTTGCTGCTGGATGAACCGACCGCCGCCCTCGATCCGAGATCAGCAGAAGTGGTCATGCAAACCGCCGAAAATCTGATCCGGGATTATCAACTAACCACCATTTTCATCACGCATAACCTCCAGGAGACCCTCCGCTTCGGCAACCGCCTGATCCAAATGGAACATGGAATGATCCGCCGCGACCTGGACAACCAGGCTAAAGCCCGGCTTCAACTGCAGGATATTTACCAGTGGTTTGACTGATCGGTAAACCCTGATTTCAACAGTATCCGCTCTCGCAAATATGTTCCCGCCGGGAGACCTGACCGGTTTGCACCAATATGCGATCGACTACCCTACTCCACCCCGGATCCGACTGCCGGCGATCCGGCTGCCTGTTTTTTTACAAATTGTTGAAAAACAGTAAAGAAATTTTTATCTGAGTAAAAGAAAATAATTTTTTGTATTAAAATTTTGTTTCCTTTTTAAAACGATTTATTTTTGCAACACCTGTTGGCATCTTATAAAGTGCTGGTTTACAAGTAAAAAACCAAGTTGCTTTCTCTGTTTGCTGCTAAAACAAAAAATTGAACCATAGGCATACAACACTATTTGCAGGTATGAAAAAGCAAGCTGGTCACCGCAAGCACAATGTTTCAGACCCGGAATTATACGTAAACTGTGCTCAAGCCATCCGGAATGCCCACCGTGATATCGAGTATTTTGAACAATACGGATACGGGGTGAACAGGCTCAAGGCATTCAAGGCCATGTGCGATCAGTTTCATCAGTTGCCTGATGATGATGAAATGGTCGGGGATCAGATGATCTGTACGGAAAAGAAAAATCAGGCTGCTGACAAATTGCGCACAGCTATCCGCTCTCTGATGACCCGGGTTGCCATGAAATTTCATGATAAAACAGGACGGTACCGAAAGTTTGGCACCGCCAAACTAGGCGATATGAGCGACCCTCAACTACTGTTCTGTGGTCGCCGGGTTGCCCGGGTTGCCCGGGCCCAGGTAGATTTTCTGGCCGATGTCGGTGTAAACGAAAATGTGATCCAGCGGGTACTGAACGCGTGCACGGATTTTGAAAAGGCGATGAATATTCAGCAGGACAAGGTCCATGACCGAGATATTGCCGTTGAACGCCGGGTAGACCAGGGGAATAAGATCTATGATGAACTGGTCGTCCTGTGTGATATCGGAAAAGATATCTGGGCCGAACGCGATCCGGTGAAATATGATCAATACTGCCTGTATGAAAGTAATGCCGAACAAAAACGGGTACGGAAAGCCAAACTTGCCAAAACACCACAGCCCTGACCAAACCTCCCCCCGGGAATACTGCTGAAGGCCTAGTCCAGGAACACGGCCATTTCCTCCTTTTCTTTCAACTGCACATCTATATCATCGCGCATCGTAGTGAACAACGACAAGCCGACATAGTCTGCCTTGATCGGGAAAGACTTGTGTTGCCGGTCTACCAACACTGCAACCTCCACTTTTTGTGGAAGAACGGCTAATAAAGGCTGAATAGCGTAAAAAATAGTCCTGCCGGTGTTGGCAACATCATCCACAATAATGATCGGCTTACCCCGCAGCTCGGCCGGAGCCATCTCGATGACAGGGGTATACTCCAGTGGATTGGCCGGATTCAGGCGAATGCGGGTCAGGATAACCTGCATGTCTTTAGGCGTAATCGGCAACAGTTCATTCAACAGCAGTTTGGCAAATTCTACTCCGTTGTTGTTAAGGCCGGCTAGTATGACCTCCGGTTCGCCGAAATGGTGCTCCAGAATTTCAATGGCCAGGCGTTTTATTTTTTGCCTGATCTGCCTGTCATCCAGTATTTTCATCCTGATAAGTTGGTGCGCAACCGGCATTTGAGTCTTCATCCAAGATTCTTCGAAATTCCGGCACACAGATTAACCTAACACTGGTTTGCCTTTAACCCAAGGGGCAAAATGGAACCTGCGTGATTTACGGACAAAGGTAATGCACACGAAGTTGATTGTGCAAAGGTTTGGCAGGCTGCCGGCGTCTTTGGCAGACTAACCGGTAAATGCCTTACATTGGCAGCCTGCCCGGAAAATGCCTCAATACCCACCAAAACCTTATGAGATTCTCAAAATGATGAAATCCTTTCCCTGATCATGCAGGAGTTCTTTTGTGAACGCTGTACTTTTCGCAGGTTAAACAATACCACATGTTACAATCTATACTCTTTATTGCCGTGTTATCTGCCTCCGGCTGGTTTGCCTGGAAAGGATACGGCCGTGTCTGGCAGAATATCCGGCGGGGCAAATCCGTTTCGGCAGCCGGATCATCTGCCGCCCGGTGGCGAAATGTGTTGCTGGTAGCCTTCGGACAAAAGAAGATGTTTAAAAACCTGCTTCCCGCAGTACTGCATCTTTTTATTTACGTGGCCTTCGTCATTACCCAGATCGAACTGATAGAGATCATGGTCGACGGACTTTCCGGGCACCATCGTTTTTTTGCTCCGCATCTGGGTGGTTTTTATACGTTCGTGATCAGTTTTATTGAGATTTTATCCGTGCTGGCATTTTTCGCCACCCTCATCTTCCTCGCCCGGCGTAACCTGCTTCGCGTACCCCGTTTCCACAAGCCCGAAATGAAAGGCTGGCCCTTCCGGGATGCCAACCTGATCCTGTTGGGTGAGATTATCCTGATCGTAGGTATTTTTTGCATGAACGGCGGCGACAAGGTGTTACAATCCAGGAGTGTCGGGCACTACGCTCTGACCGGCGATTTTGCCATCAGCAGTTGGCTCGGACCGGCTTTGTTTGGTTCCCTGCCGGATCAGGCCGTCATCGCTGTCGAACGATTTGGGTGGTGGCTGCATATCCTGACTGTATTTGGATTTTTAGTTTATCTGCCGTACTCCAAACACCTCCATATACTTCTTGCCTTCCCTAATACCTGGTATGCCCGGCTGACACCCAAAGGGCAGCTGGCTAATATGCCTGACATCCAGAAAGAAGTACGCATCATGATGGGCCTGGAACAACCAGACCCGGAAGCGCCTGCAGAACTTCCGGAGTTTGGCGCCAATGATATTTTCTCACTCAGCCGGACCAATCTCCTCCAGGCGTATTCCTGCACCGAGTGTGGGCGGTGTACTGCTGCCTGCCCGGCTAACCTGACCGGTAAAAAACTGTCGCCACGTAAAATAATGATGGATGTGCGCGACCGTACAGAAGAAGTTGGCCGCAACATAAGCGCCGGCACCTATCCGGCCGCAGAATATAACGACGGGAAAAGCCTGTTTGACCGGATATCCCCGGAAGAACTGCATGCCTGTACCACCTGCAATGCCTGTGTGGAAGCCTGTCCGATACTGATCAATCCGCTGGATATTATCCTGCAACTACGCCGCTATGAGATTCTGACCCAGTCTGCAGGGCCTGCAGACTGGCTGCCCATGTTTAACTCAATAGAGAACAATGGTGCTGCGTGGGCCATGTCGGAAGACCGGGATGCCTGGCGGCAAGAATAGGGAACATTGCATCACCTGCATTCAAACAATCGAATAGAATAATGCTTGCTAAAACATACGCTGAATACCAATCGGAAGGCAAAACCCCCGAGATCCTTTTCTGGGTTGGTTGTGCCGGGTCGTTTGATGCGCGTGCGCAAAAAGTCACACGTGCCATTTGTGAGATCCTGAATCATGTCGGAATGGAATTTGCCATTCTGGGGAATGAGGAACGCTGCACCGGTGATCCCGCACGGCGGGCCGGAAATGAGTTTTTGTTCCAGATGACGGCAATGATGAATATCGAGACCCTGAATATGTACGGGGTGAAAAAGATCGTGACGGCATGCCCGCATTGTTTCAATATCCTGAAAAATGAATACCCTGAATTGGGCGGTCATTATGAGGTGGTGCACCACACACAACTGTTACAGGATCTGATCCATTCCGGAAAGTTGCAATTGAAAGGCGGCGGTAGTTTTAAAGGTAAACGGATCACCTATCACGACTCCTGTTATCTGGGGCGGGCCAACGAGATTTACGAGGCGCCAAGGGCAGTCCTGGAAGCCCTGGATACCGATCTGACCGAAATGAAGCGTTCCCGTAAAAACGGGCTGTGTTGTGGTGCCGGCGGAGCCCAAATGTGGAAAGAGGATGAACCGGGTGACAAACGGATCAATACAGAACGGGTGGAAGAGGCATTGAGTACCGGCACCGAAGTAATAGCGGCCAATTGTCCGTTCTGCATCACCATGTTACAAGATGGCTTAAAAGCCAAGGAAAAAAATGAACAGGTCATGGTATATGATCTTTCCGAAATGATCCTGAACAATATCCAGGATAGTTAAGTTGGTAAGTATTACAACCTGGAACTAATTATCCGCTACAATATAAACCATTAGATATGCTTACGCCGCAACTCGCCAGCGCAGCAAATTTCTCCCCGGACTCCCGCGTCTGGGTATACATTGCCAGCCGCCCGCTCACGGAGCAGGAATCCCAAACGGCCCAAGCGGCCCTGGATGATTTTGTTCAAAGATGGACCGCGCATGATCAGGCGCTGAAAGCCACTGCAGAAATATTCCGGAATCAGTTCATAATCCTGATGGTAGATGAAACACAAGCCGGCGCCAGTGGCTGCTCCATTGATAAGTCCGTACACTTTTTAGAGGCATTGGGGCATCAGCTCGGTATCGACCTGTTTGAGCGCATGCGGTTTGCCTGGGTGCAGGATGACGACCTGCAGTATGTCAACCGCGAAGAACTACGCCACCAGGTAGAGAATGCTGTTGTCCGGGGATCGACTTATATGGTCAACACCCTGGTGGAAAACAAACGCGATCTCCAGGAAAAATGGCTTGTACCATTTGACAAGAGCTGGCACAAGCGCCTGATCTGAAGCTTCAGCCGACGCTTTTGGGTCTAAACCTTATTTTTACCGGAAATTATAATCAAGTATACCAATTACCCTATGCAAAACGCCCAAGTCATTTACCTGCAAACGATAGAGGGATTGTTGGAGGAAAATGAGGTAGAAAAAGCCCTCGATGCCCTGCTGGATCTGGATAAGGAGACCCAGGCCGGTATCCGGCAGGATATAATTATGCAGTCCGGGAATTTTAAGGAGGCCAGCAAGATGTTTCAACGCGGCATGATCAGTTTCGAGGAGCTTTCCCGGATCACTGCACGTACTCGATATGGTCTGCTGGAATTGATGAAAGAAGTACCTAAGCGGATCGAACGCGATGCCAAGATCCGAAGCCTGAACACGTACCAGTTCCGCGTGCCCGACGAAGCACGGCTGGAGAAGATCATTGGACCGGAAAACAACCTGCTCAAGATCAACTGGCTTGAAAAAGCACTCCGGGCATCCAAAGCAGTTTGCCGCGTGGTGTGCGCCGATGGAGAATTGGGCACCGGCTTTCTGACCCAGGAGGGTTACATATTCACCAATAACCACGTGATCCCTTCTGCCGACATTGCAAAAGATGCCCGGGTGGAATTCAATTACGAGGTGGATGCATCGGGCGATACTAAAACCCGGACCTCCTATCAGCTGGACCCGTCCGATTTTATTACCAGCACGCCCGACCAGTTTGACTTCTGCAAAGTTAAAGTCATTGACGATCCGGACTCCCCCCTCAGCCAGTGGGGCTTTGTCGAATTTGATCCAAGTGCCATTCCAACCGTTGGTGAGCCCGTAACCATTATCCAGCACCCCAAAGGCGGTGACAAACAGATCGCGCTTAATGCCAATGACGTATTGAGCGTCTGGAACCAGCACCTGTATTACACCACCGACACCGAGCCCGGAAGTAGCGGCGCACCGGTGTTCAACAAAGACTGGAAGGTAGTCGCCATTCACCATGCCGGAAAAACCGACGCGGAAGGTGGACTTCAGATCAATGCCAAAGGCGATCGCAAAGGCGCCAACCGGGGTATCTTGTTTCGTGATATTTTCAAATTCATGAAGGACAAAGGACATGCAACACCAACTGCCGGCGCTTCCCACCAGGCATCCGGGAACGAGTCTGTTTCCGCACGCCCGGCATCTTCCGGTACCGGCGCCGCTGTCAACCCCACCCTCCAGAGCACCTCAGCTGTTCCGAAATTTGTTGTGGTATATGACAACCAGGACACGCCGCATCTGGAAGCCCTGAAACGGCATTTGTTCATTTTGAAAGCAACCAAAAAGATCAGGCTGTACAATGTGCATGAAGCCGGGGCAGGTGAAGATATTCAGGCGCGTGCAGCAACGGAATTATCCGATGCGGATTACATCCTGGTGCTGATCACGCCCAACTTGTTCAACACCGAGACCTGGTTCAATCTGGTCATAGAAGCCCTGGCCAATGGGAAACGGGTAATTCCGGTCTATATTGAAAAACTGGATATTGACGGTACCGGGTTGGAAAAACTCAAATCGCTGCCGACCATGAACCGGACCGTATCTGATTTTCCAAACACTGATGCAGCCTATGCAGATATCGTGACAGAGATTAAAAAGCTGCTTCCTTAAAAGGCATAAGCAGCCTCTTAGCGGTCTTCCATCTTGCGGGCTTTTGCCAGCACCGTCTCCTCCAGGCTCTTTTTGTAGGCATCTACCCGTTTCAATATGGCCGGATCGCCTGTTCCGAGCATCTGAGCGGCCAGGATACCGGCATTTCGGGCGGCATTCAGCGCTACGGTTGCCACCGGCACACCCTCTGGCATTTGCAGAATAGACAGAATACTATCCCAACCATCGATAGAGTTAGAGGACTTAACGGGCACCCCTATCACAGGCAATGGAGTGATGGCCGCTACCATACCAGGTAAATGCGCTGCACCACCTGCGCCAGCGATCACTACGCGAAAACCGCGCTCAGCAGCTGTTTGCGCAAATTGAAACATCCTCCCGGGCGTGCGGTGCGCCGAAACGATGGTCATTTCGAACGGAACTTCCAGTTGAGTCAGGATATCAGCGGCTTTTTGCATTACCGGCAGATCCGAATCCGATCCCATTATGATTGCTACCATGGTGTTTTCAGAAATATGCAGATATAAGACTGTTCTACTTTTGGGTGTGTGCGATCACCCGTAGGGTTTCTTTTACTATTCTGGCTTTTTCCAGGGCCTCCTCCACCGAGTCGGCAGTGATCGTCACGTGTCCCATTTTACGGAAAGGCGAAGTTACGGCTTTGCCATACAAATGGATATGTACCCCATCTATGGCCAGGCACTCCTCCACGCCCGCGTATAATACCGGCCCCGAATAGTCCGGATGACCCAGTAAATTGACCATAACTGCCGGCGTGCGTTGCGTAGTGGCCCCCAAGGGCAGGTTGCAAATGGCGCGCAGATGTTGTTGGTACTGGCTCGTAATCGCGCTGTCGATGGTATGGTGCCCGCTGTTATGCGGTCGGGGCGCAACTTCATTAACCAACAGCTCGCCCCGATTAGTAAGGAACATTTCAACCGCCAGCAGGCCACATACGTCAAAAGTCCGGATCACCCGCTCTGCCAGTGCTTCGGCTTCAGCTGCCACCAGGGGCGAGATGCGGGCAGGGCAGATCAGAAACTCAACCAGATTAGCTTCCGGATGAAATTCCATTTCCACAGGCGGGAACACTTCGACCTCATCGTTTGCGTTGCGCGCTGCGATCACAGCCAATTCGGTATGGATCGGCGTAAGGGTCTCTGCCAGGCAGGGGCCTTTCAGCAATTTTGTTTCCAGGTCTTCTGCCGTCCGGATTATGGCCACCCCCCTGCCGTCATAGCCGGCAGTCCGCGTTTTCTGGACGAACGGCACACTCCATTTCCCCTTTTCCACTGCCTTTATTAAGGCCTTTTCATCCTTAAACAATTCGAATGTAGCAGTCGGTATCCCGTGTTCCTGGTAAAAGTTTTTTTGCAGCCCTTTATCTTTGATGATCTCAAGTACAGCCGGGGCCGGATGTACCGTTTTGCCGGCTGCTTCCAGCGCTTTCAGGGCTTCTGTGTTGACATGCTCAATCTCAATGGTCAGGATCTCCTTATCCTGGCCAAAAGCCAACACATCATCGTAATCATTGAAGTTACCGCTGGTAAATTCTGCGCAATAATTGGCTGCCGGGTAGTCAGGAGAGGCATCCAGGACACACATTTTAAAGTCCCAGTTCCCAGCCTCCAGGCAAAGCATCTTGCCGAGTTGGCCTCCCCCCAACACACCTATTTTTTTGGTCGTATCAAACATGGCTGCAAATATTCAACTTGTTTCCTGAATAAGGGGATAAACAGACCCAGTTTCGGTTCCAAAACAAAGGATCCACCCGTTATTTCCCGGCAAATACCATTCGGTCCGCCCCGGCAATATCTTTCCGTAACTGAACTTTGGCAAACCCACTTTCCTTCAACAAACCTGTTACCTCCTCCGCATTGAATTCATTGCATTCCAGGAACAATGCTCCACCCGGCCTCAGTTTTTTACCGGCAAATGTTGCGATAGCCCGATAAAAAAGCAGTGCATCCCCACCTTCGACAAACAGAGCCATTTCAGGCTCATGTTGCAGGACATGCTCCGGCAGTAGTTCCGTCTCCGAACGCGGTATGTACGGCGGGTTGCTTACGATTATATCAAAATCCGGCAAATCATCCCAAATGGCCTCCTCCAGGATATCGCCTTGCAGGAAGGTAAACTCCTGGCCGTTCAGGATACGTCCGGCATTTGCACGGGCCACATCAAGTGCTTCCGGACTTTTCTCCAGCCCCCATAGTTCGATATCCCGGCGTCTGGCTTTCAGGGCTATACCGATGCAACCACTGCCAATTCCGATATCTAACACCCAGGGATCCCGAATGGAGGTTTCTTTAAGCCAGGACAATACCCAGACCACCAACTCCTCTGTTTCCTGCCGTGGTATCAAAACCGCAGGTGTTACGTGCAATTTCAAACCAAAAAAGTCCGCCTCACCCAGCACATACTGTAGCGGTTCTCCTGCCAGGAGACGGATCCGAATCTGTTCAAAACGGATTGCCTCCTCCGGTGTCAAAACATGGTTGGCGCCATCCCGGGTATGAAAGGCATCTTCAAACAGGATCCGGACAAGGCTGCGGGCTTCTCCGGCGCCGTAGCGTGGCGTCAGTTCAGTAATTAATTGTTTGAACGGACTGGCGGATTCCGGCATATGATATCCAGGTTAAAGGGTTACCGTAAAGATTGTGCCCTGGGGACTATTATTGGAGACCGTAATGGTTCCCTTGTGGGCTTTTACCACTTGGTCGACGATATACAGCCCCAGGCCTGTCCCTGTAGTCCGCCGGGTTTCTTCATTCCCTACCCGGTAGAATTTTTCGAAGATCACCTGTTTTTCTACATCTGGAATACCAATGCCCTGGTCTGCCACCCGGATCTGCAGTTTATCCTTGACAAATTGGGCAGAAAGGATGACCTCTGCCCCTTCCGGTGCATATTTGACAGCATTTTCCAACAGGTTGGCTACCACAGCCGTTAAGCCGGGCTTATCGGCTGAAACGGTGGGAAAGCCTTCCGGAATGTCGATCCGGATCTTTGCGTTCGGAAAGCGGGTTTGCAGGCTTGTTGCGCTTGCATGGGCTATTTGCTTCAGATCGACATCCTCTGCATGGGGGTGCCAGTTATCCTCGAGTCTGGCAGCCAGTAGCAGGTCTTCCACTAAATGCTGCAGGCGCTTGGCATCCTGTAGTCCGTTGGCACAGAGCTTTTGGACCTGTTCCCGCTGCAGGTCTCGTTTGCAGAAGGTTTCCAGTGTCAGGCGAAGGGCTGCAATCGGGGACTTCAGTTCATGCGTTATACTCAACAAAAAGTTGCGACGTTGGCGGGCCAGTTCCATCTCCCGGTTGGCAGCCCGGTTGATCACATATAGCCCAAAAGCCAGGCAAAGCGTAAAAAAGACACCTTCGCCCAGTATCATGCGTTGATGCTTTTCCTGTCGCCGGACCAGCTCTCTGAACTCGGCTGTTTCTTCCAGTTCCGTAATATTCAGGCCCTGGCGCTTCCCGCCGTAACGGGTTTCCAGCAGTTCATACGATACTTCAAAAACACGTTCGTTTTCTCGCCAGAGTTCAATTGCCCACCAGCCAAAGGCCAATACCATGTACACGAGTACAAAGGAGGTGAGCAGACGTAAGGATATATTTTTTGCCAACATAAACTACAAATATGAAGTACGTGGAAGGCTGATACAAATGGAACCATAACATTACTGCCGGTAAACGACATTTACCACCGGAGAACCTGCCGGAAGTTCCACCACGATATAACGACGGCCAGAAATAACCAAATAAACATCCAGATCGTAGCCGGAAAGACCCCAACCACCTGTTCGTACATGCGCAGGTCGCTTTGGGGGCCCACATTAAAGTCCTGGATGATATAAAAAACAGCAGCAAGTCCTAAAAAGATCAAGATCTCCCTTCCCCAGCGCGTACGGTAGGACAGCCAGCCCAGCGTCAGGCCAAAGCCCCAGAGCAGCAGGGTACTGGTCAGGGATTGAAACCACAGAAGCCCGGCTAAAACCATTAGCCCCGCCAAAACCAGTAAGGTGTGATGGGTCAGACGGGGGTATCGTGCTCCGATAAGCAGTAACAGGTTTCCAAGGATCACACTTCCCAGATATCCACCCATCAGCACCATGGAACGGCTTCCACCACGGGTTATGGTAAACCCACTACCATCGGCATTCACCTGCATACCCTCCACCGTCCCACCGGTCAGAACCGCTCCAAGTCCGTGCCCGAATTCATGCAGAAAAGTGACCAGTAACGTGACCGGATATAACAGCATGCGGCCGGGCGGACCGCCCAGATACCGGAGCAGGATATACACCAGGAGTGCCATCAACACCCTTAATGAAACGCTGCGCATAGCCAGTTATTTAAGCATCTGCCCGGTACCGGTTAAGTTCCGGACCGGGCAGATGTACATAGGCGAAATTTACCTGGACGAAAGATCAATCTTCCGGGTTGATCTCAAACAGTTCAACTTCAAAGATCAAAGTGGAAAATGGTTTGATCTTGGGGCTGGGGCTACGCTCGCCATACGCCAGATTAGCAGGAATAAAGAATTTGAATTTATCTCCGACATGCATGAGCTGAAGACCTTCAGTCCAGCCGGGGATCACCTGATTCAGGCCGAACGTGATCGGTTCGCCCCGCTCTACACTGCTGTCAAAAACAGAACCGTCAACATTGGTACCATGGTAATGTACTTTTACCCGGTCGGTAGCGGACGGCGATTCCGAGCCGTCACCACGCGAAAGGATCTCATATTGAAGGCCGCTTTCGGTTGTCATCACGCTTTCGCGCTTTTTGTTTTCAGCCAGGAATTTCTCACCGGCCATTTTACTTGCTTCACCGGCCTTTGCCTGCAAAGCTGTGTTGTACGTAGAGAAGATCACGGATGCCTGTTGCGGATCAAAAAGCACAGGCCCATTTTTCATCACGTCCGCCAGGGCTCCCAGCGCCAGATCCAGGTCGAGATCGGCTGGCATCTGGCGCTTTAGGCTGTTTCCCAACAACACGCCATAGGCATAACTCGCACTATCAGCGGAGGTTTTCAGCTCGGCCTGAGCCTGCAGTCCGCCACAGATCAATAAAGCAAAAAGAAAAATCAATGATTTTTTCATGTCTGAGTAAAGTATGGATTTTTTAAAATGTAAAACGCCGGCAGATGTTGAACTACTCAGCCTCAACCTTTTTTCATTTCGGCGTAATACTGATAGAAATATGGGATAGTTTCAATCCCCTTGTAAAAATTGAACAAACCGTAATGTTCGTTCGGTGAGTGGATAGAATCGGAGTCAAGCCCGAAACCCATCAGCACCGAACGGGCATCAAGTACCTGATCGAACATGGCAACGATCGGTATGCTTCCACCACCCCGTTGCGGCAACGGTTTAACTCCAAATGTGGCTTCCATTGCCTTTTCAGAGGCTTGATATTCGACCGAATTAGTTGGCACAACCACCGGATGGCCACCATGTAATGCGGTCACTTTCACCTGCACTGCTGCGGGCGCCAGGCGCTCAAAATGTTCCTGGAATAACTTCTCGATCTTTTTCGGATCCTGCTGCGGAACAAGGCGCATGGAGATTTTGGCATGCGCTTTTGCCGGCAGAACTGTCTTGGCACCTTCTCCGATATAGCCGCCCCATATACCATTTACATCCAGGGACGGGCGGATACCAACCCGTTCGATGGTCGTATATCCGGCTTCACCCATCAACGCTTTCACACCGAGATCGGCTTTGTAGGCTGTTTCGTCGTACGGCGCTGCGTTTAACATGTCGCGCTCCGCATCGGACAGTACTTCCACATCGTCGTAAAAACCTTTTACGGTTACCCGCTTCTGGTCATCATGCAGCGACGCGATCATATCGCACAAGACATTAACGGGGTTCGCTACGGCACCGCCGTAAACGCCGGAATGCAGGTCTTTATTCGGGCCGGCAACCTCTACCTCCATGTAGGCCAGGCCGCGCAGTCCTACGGTCAGGCTCGGGGTATCGTTGCCGATAATGCTGGTATCAGAGATCAAAACAACATCACAGGCCAGTTTATCGGTGTTTTCCTTGCAAAACTGTTCCAGGTGTTTGGAGCCGATCTCTTCCTCACCCTCGATCATGAATTTTACATTGCAGGGAAGTGCATTATGTTTTTGCATGGCTTCAAACGCCTTAACATGCATAAAAAACTGCCCTTTGTCATCGCACGAGCCCCGGGCAAAAATGGCGCCGTCCGGATGCAGGTCAGTCTTTTTCACCACAGGTTCAAATGGCGGGTTATCCCAAAGGTCCAACGGATCCGGGGGTTGCACATCGTAGTGTCCGTAAACCAAAACGGTCGGGGCATTCGGATCTATCATTTTTTCACCATACACGATCGGGTGCCCGGCTGTAGGTAAAACCTCCACCTTTTCCACGCCGACGTTGCGCAGGTGTTCTGCCGTCTTTTCCGCCATCTGCCGCACATCATCCTTGTATTTAGGGTCGGCGCTGATCGACGGGATACAGAGCAATTCAAATAGTTCATCCAGGAAGCGCTGTCGGTTAGCCTCCAGGTAGTTTTTAAGTTCTTTCATATCCAAATGGGTTAAGTTGAACCAGCCGGCACCCGCAGATGCAGGATTAGGCCGTGTTTAGCATACAAAGCGGGCAAATTTCACAGTTTCTGGGCGAAACAATGTGGAATCTGTGTAAGATTTCCGTTTGAACTCGGTTGAAACACCAAATAACTGTTGACCTAGCGATTGAATCTTAGTCGTTCGCCCATTTTTGATGTATTCAGCCGGCCTTCATGCCAGGCCAGGTGGCCACTCACCACCGTACTCAGCACTTTTCCGCGAAACTGGTGCCCTTTAAATGGCGACCAGCCACATTTGTACAGGACAGATTCGGGAGTAATAGTCCAGGCAGCCTCCGGATCCACAATGGCCAGGTCAGCCCAGGCTCCTTCGTCAAGGAATCCTCTGTCCCGGACCTGAAAAGCAATAGCCGGAGCGTGGCACATTTTCTCCACGATCTTTTCCAGGCTAATCTTTCCAGCATGATAAAACTCCAACATTACGTTCAGGGAATGTTGGATCAGCGGGATCCCGGAAGGTGCCTGCAGGTAAGGCGCTGATTTTTCAGCCCAGGTGTGCGGAGCATGATCGGTAGCAACCACGTCCAACCTGTCCTCTAAAAGAGCCGGCAGTAAGGCATCCCGGTGGGCCTGGCTTTTGATGGCCGGATTACATTTTATCTGGTTTCCAAACCGGGCATAATCACCGGCATGGAAATACAGGTGGTGTACACAAACCTCTGCTGTTATCCGTTTTTGTTCCAGCGGCACCGTATTATCAAAAAGCGCCAGCTCATCTGCGGTGGAAATATGCAGGATGTGGAGCCGGGTGTTATACTTCCGGGCCAATTCAACTGCAAAAGAGGATGACCGGAGGCAGGCTTCAACATTGCGTATCCGGGGGTGGAAAGCAGCATCCAGCTGGTCGCCGTATTCCTCCTTGAAGCGCGCCAGATTTTGCCGGATAGTTGCCTCGTCCTCACAATGGGTGGCGATCAGCACCGGGGCGTCACGAAACAGGCGTTCGAGCGTATTTGGATTATCTACCAGCATGTTCCCGGTACTACTTCCCATGAAGATCTTTATCCCGCATACTGTTTCCGGGTCTGTCGCAAGCACTTCCTCGGCATTATCATTTGTGACCCCCATGTAAAAAGAATAGTTGGCCAGGGAGTTCTGTGCAGCGATTTCATATTTCTGCTCCAGCAAAGCCTGGGTAACGGAAGGCGGGTTCACATTGGGCATTTCCATGAAGGAGGTTACCCCTCCGGCTACTGCCGCCCGGCTTTCTGTGGCGATAGTTGCCTTATGGGTCAACCCCGGCTCCCGGAAATGGACCTGATCATCAATAATACCCGGGATCACATATTTCCCTGCTGCGTCGAGCTCTACATCTGCAGACAGGTCCAGCGCCGGGCGGATACGTTCAAGCCTGCCGTTGCGGACCAGGATATCGCCCTGGAAGACCTTTCCACGGTTCACAATATTGGCGTTTCGGATAATAAGGGTATTCATAGTAGTATGTGGTTATTCAAATTCGTTCCGGGAACCCGTATTTACTCCCGGAATGTCAACACAATACGCAAAGTTTGGGACCAGGGTTATTGTTTGTATCAAATTTTGCCTCTACATTTGTATTAAATATGTCTGGTCCGGAAAGGATTGACATACCAGTCCCGAAAATATCGCTTGTGCGGTGATAATATAAGGTTAAAATGAAGCGTGTTTTGATGACGTCCTTCTCCGTTGATGTACGGGGAGGGACTTTTTGTTGGGTACAGCAAAAACCGCATAGTTTATAAAATCAATGACCCGGCGAATATTTGCTATGCCAGCACCAGAGACGCCTAATTTTTTTCTTTTAAAAAATTTTTCTGGAAAATATTTGCACAAAACTCACCAAGGGTTTTATCTTTGACTTAGGTTTTTTGGGGTTATATTTCTGACGGTAGGGTGTTAACATCCTGCCGTCTTTTTTTATTTATACCCAAATTGTGACAAAGCCCGCTCGTCATCCCGCCAGTTCCCGCGCACTTTTACACTAAGTTCCAGGTATACTTTAGTCTGTAAAAATTCTTCAATGGCCTGCCGGGCTTCAGTGCCGAGTTTTTTAATGGCCCGGCCGCCTTTTCCCAACAATATGGCTTTTTGGGTTTCCCGCAGCACATATATCGTAGCATATATCCGGGCAAGTGGTTCTCCTATCTTCGTTTGCGTTTCCTGAAAAGCTTCAATTCCCACCTCACTGGAGTATGGGATCTCATCGGCATACAACAGGAATATCTTTTCCCGGATGATCTCACTGACAAAAAATCGTTCCGGCCGATCCGTCAACTGGTCGGTCGGATAAAAGGCCGGACCTTCCGGCAGATACCGGACAATCTTCTCCAGCAGATCTGCTGTTCCATCGCCATTAAGTGCGGAGATTGCCACAACATCTGCCAGCGGTAATCGTTTGGCCCACCAATTCTGCACGTCCGTAAGGCGCTGTTCCTTCACCAGGTCTTTCTTGTTCAACACCAGCATTATGGGTGCCTTGGCAGCAGACAGCATAGGAATAACCGGATTGTCATCCTCCAGCTCTTCGGTCAGGTCAAAAACCAACAACAACAGATCGGCATCGTCCAGCGTGCCTTCCACAAAGCGGTTCATCGCCCGGTGCATCTTGTAGGAAGGGTCACGCACATATCCGGGTGTATCGGAAAAGACCAACTGGAAGTTTTCACCACTTAGTATACCAATGATCCGGTGCCGGGTAGTTTGCGGTTTGTGGGTTATAATACTCATCCGCTCCCCGACCAGGGCATTCATCAGGGTAGACTTGCCCGCGTTTGGCCGGCCGATAATATTGACAAAGCCCGAACGGAATGGTACGGGTGTGTCAGAGGCTGGGTTGGATGTCGTTTCCATTAATAATCGCTACAGTTTGCCGGCAAAGGTCGGCAAGTTCATTTAGCCTACCAAACGCCGGACCTGGCCATTGACCATGCCTTCGATCAGTCGGAACACAACCTGAGGTTTCTGTGTTTGCCAGAGAATATCGTTATAGGCCGCTCCAAAATTCATATACAGGGACAATCGGGCATCTGCCAGCTCCTCTTCCACATGCAAACGCGTATTAATCAAGGCTATCCAGCCGCTTTCCTCCCGGACCTCTTCGGCCCATTCGGCGTAATAATCGTCCTCACCGCCATGAAAATTGAGTACATTTTCACAAAAGAATACAAATTTGCTTATGCCTTCCCGATACAAAGGGTCGACCACTTCCCGCTTCAGGAACATAATATCATTGTGCAGGGTATCGTTCCACTCCCCTATCATTTCGATCAGCGCAAAACCTTGATCGTAATCGGCAAATAGTATCTTGGCATACAGGGTAGCAGAGCCAAACTCATCCCATTGCGGGTGTAGAAAAAAATTGTACAGTTTATTGGAAAAGTAAAACTCGCTGTATTTCCGCCCGAAAAAGGGTGAACGATTATCTTCCGAAGCGATATACTGGTCCCGCCACCTGAAATATGGTTCAATCTCGTGCATGATAAGTGTTTCAACTGCAAAAATAGCCGCCTTCGACCAAACAGAAAATATGATTCTACAGAAACAAGATACTTTCAAAATTGTGCTGACCGGACCGGAGTCCAGTGGTAAATCGACGCTGGCAGGAGCCCTCCACGAAGCGTTGCCCGGCAGCCTGCTGGTTCCGGAATTTGCCCGGTTTTACCTGGAGTATCTGGGGCGGCCATATACCCGGGAAGACCTGGAACGGATAGGACGCGGGCAGCAACAATGGGAATACTGGTTTTACCATCAACAGCCAGCGTTTCTGATCTGTGATACCGACTGGACAGTACTCCAGGTTTGGGAAGAATACAGGTATGGCTCCATTCCAAACAAGGCCTGGCACTGGGAAAAGGGATTTGCCAATGCCCGGTTAGCCGATCTGTACCTCCTTTGCAGCCCCGACATTCCCTGGGAGCCCGATCCGCTTCGGGAGCATCCTGAAGAACGACACCTGTTGTTTCAAAAGTATACCGCCCTCCTGGATGAACGAAAGGCAACCTACCGGATCATCAGTGGTACGCACTGCGCCCGACTGGCAAAGGCGTTGAAGGAAGTGCATTATTTTAACAGAACTTCGTAGCTTGCGGCGTATTTCGGCAAATGGCCGAAAAATTACTCATTGGGGTGCCTTATCAGGCTGAGATCATACCCATCGAACCTGCCCGGGTCATGCCGGGAAGGGAACTGAGACGGGTAGTGGCATCACTACGGTTCCGAAACCCCTTCGGGAGCGGATGTTTCACTCAACTTTCATGAACATGTTATTTCCATTTTTCAACCTGTGGCATCGCCTGATGGCAGTAGGAATAGGTGTCTTGTTCTCCATGCCGGTTATGCTTGCTCAGAGGACTGATCAAAGTACGGACTCTACTCTGCTGCAGACGGTTGTGATCCAAGCCACCCGGACCGGTGCACACTCCCCTATTCCGCATACCAACTACGGGGCCCGCGATATAGCCCGGCAATACCAGGCACAGGACGTTCCATTTCTTCTGAGTGGAGTTCCTTCACTCGTGGAAAGTTCAGATGCCGGCACCGGAATTGGCTATACAGGGATGCGCATTCGCGGAAGTGATCCTACCCGGGTCAATGTCACGATCAATGGTATCCCGATAAATGATGCCGAAAGCCAGGGAGTCTTCTGGGTCGATCTCCCGGACCTTGCCACCTCGGCTGCGGAGATCCAGGTACAACGGGGTGTAGGCAGCAGCACCAACGGAGCCGGAGCCTTTGGCGCCACCGTCAACCTGGATATTTCCCGCATCGAACCTGAGCCCTTTGCGGTACTGACCAACAGCCTGGGCTCTTTTTCCACTGCCAAGCAGTCTGTATACGTCGGAACGGGCCTGTTGGGTAACAGGTTTGCTTTTTCAGGCAGGCTGTCCCGGATCAGTTCGGATGGATATATTGACAGGGCAAGTGCTGACCTGAAATCCTATCATGTTTCCGGCGCATACATTGATTCCGACCAGTCCGTTCAGTTTCACCTGCTGTCCGGTAAAGAGATCACCTACCAGGCCTGGAATGGACTTCCCGCACAATACCTGGATATCGACAGTCTCCGGACCTATAATTCGGCCGGAACGGAAAGACCCGGCACACCATATGACAATGAAGTGGATGACTATACCCAACAGCATTTCCTGCTCCATTACAAACGCAATCTGTCACAACAAATGAGTGTCCAGGTAAATGGCCACTACACCCGGGGCTATGGGTACTATGAACAATACAAGGCCGGCCAGGAGTATGCAGACTATACCCTGCCTCCCCTGGTTCTGGGCGACACCGTGTTGCAACAAACCGATCTGATCCGGCAACGCTGGCTTGACAACGATTTTTATGGTGGTACGTTTGCCCTGCGTTGGAAGCCCGCCGTCAACCCACCCTTATTGGGCAAGCCCCCGGAATTCATGCTCGGTGGCGCCTGGAGCCGGTATGAAGGCCGGCATTTTGGTGATGTCATCTGGTCTGCCTACGGATTTCCGGATGACTTCCGGTATTACGACAACGATGCGACAAAGAATGACGGCAATGTATACGGCAAAATGGAATTGCATTTCCGGGGAGGGCTGTCGGTATTTACCGATCTTCAATACCGGGCAGTTGACTATACCTTCCTGGGGTTTGATCAGAACCAGCAGAATGTTACACAGACTGCAGAACTCCGTTTTTTCAATCCCAAGGCAGGGTTGATCTGGCAATTCCACTCAAATGCCAATGTTTACGCTTTCTGGGGAGTTGGTCAGCGGGAGCCCAACCGGGACGATTATACCCAATCCACTCCGGAAAGCCGGCCTCTTCCCGAACGTATGAATGACTGGGAAGGTGGCTTCCGGTTTAGGAAGAGTGGCCATGAAATGCGCCTGAACCTGTTCTTCATGGATTATCGGGATCAACTGGTACTGGATGGCCGGATCAATGATGTGGGTGCCTATATCCGGACCAATGTTCCTGATAGTTACCGGACCGGCGCGGAGCTGGAGGCCACCGTGCAGGCAGGCCGGCAACTAACCTTCGCCGGAAATGTGGCAATTAGTCGAAACAAGGTAAAACGCTTCACCGCATATCTGGACAACTGGGATACCGGGGAACAGGAAAGTCAACTTTTCGAGCAATCCGACCTCGCTTTTTCTCCTTCCGTTGTGGCAAGGGGAGAACTCCGGTGGCAACCCTTTCCGAACGCGGAGAAACACCGCTTTCAGCTTTCAATTGCCGGCAAATACGTAGGGAAGCAATACCTGGACAATACAGAAAATGAGCAAACGGCGTTGCCAGCCTATTTCTTCAGTGACCTGCGCCTGAATTACGATCTGGCTGACTGGCTGGGACAGCGGATGAGCCTTATTCTGGCGGTTAATAACCTGTTTGACGCAACGTTTATATCAAATGGCTGGGTGTACCGGTATATCTCTGCGGGTTATGACGACCGGCCGAATAACCCGTACACCCGTTTGGAAACAGGCAATCGGTATTACCAGGCAGGTTTTTTCCCGCAGGCAGGCCGGAATTTAATGGCAACACTTTCAGTACGATTCTGAAAAAGCAAAAAAAACGCGCGGCAGTCCGGTACCAGACTGCCGCGCACATCTTAAAAATGCCGGGAGTCTCTGCTAGTTTCTAGGGATCAGCAGACGTTGACCGGCAATCAGGGTTTCATTGGGTTCCTTATTGTTCACCAGCGCCAGTTCCTGGGCACTCACTTTGAACTTGATAGCGATCGAGTTCATCGTATCACCTTCACGTACAATATACTCCTGAAAATAAGCGGGCTTGGCTGTTTGATTGGGCTGGGTGGCAGTGGTGGGCTGAGTAGTCGTCGGAGTAGTTGTTGCAGGCTGCCCATAAGTGGCCGGTGCAAGCGGTTGCACCCCTGAAGTTGTAGGCTGGGTGGTGAGCTGTGGCATGTAGTTTCCAGCTGGCTGGGTTGCCGTAGCAGGCTGGACAACCGGTTGCGTGGCAGCCGCGCCCTGATCCGGGCAGCAATCGGCTACAAACACTTGCATACCGGGCTGCAGCAGCACTGTGCCCGTAGCCGGATAACTGTTCAGACGCCGCATCTCTGCTTCGGTGATCCCATAACGCTGACCTATCCCGTACAGTGTCTCACCTTTTTGTACGGTGTGGATCAGGGGTTTGGCAGCTGGCGTAAAGATGGTCGTCGGCTCAGGCTGGGTAGTCGTTGGAGCAGTTGAGTAAGTAGCCGGGGCAGTACTAACACCTTTGTTCCAGTAAATATCCTGACGTTGTACGATAGTGCCATCTGAAGTACCATATGCTGCGGGTTTCTGTTCCCCTTTGTAAGCCAGGGAGGTTGCATTGGCCGGCGGCTTACGCAGCCATATCTTCTGACAGATCAGGATCAGGTCGGGATCTTTAATGTTATTCCATGCGACAAGCGATTTTACCGGGATATTATAGGCCCGGGAAATACCATTAAGCGTCTCTTTGGGTTGAACAATATGATAACCTTCTCCCGGCATCTCCGGGCAATCAGCCAATGGTGGCGGACCCAACGGATTTGTTTCCGTATAAACGGGCTGGTTGGTCATGGATGCAGTTTCTTTATCTGTACCGGCGCCATAGGTCACCTGAGGGGTGTATTGCGACAACGGCGCTCCGGTGGTCGTTTTACCCTGGCAGCGGGAAACAATGTAATCCTCCAATGCAAGGCCATTTACTTTAACCAGCCGGTATTGATTATTCTCCGCTTCCACCGCGGTCATCCCGGTGCGTTCGGTTGTAATACCGATACCGGGAATAAAATCAAACTCCGAGCGCTCCTGGCTCACCCGGGTTGGCTCCCGCTTGAATGAATATTCATAATAACATCCGCGAATTTTCAGTCCGTTGAAATAGATGTACCAATCCGAGCTGCCGGTAGCGATATTACTTTCATAAACAAGATTGGAGGTATCTATGGCAAAGGAGTAATTAGGCGCTCGGTAAAGATAGTATGTTCCGCTCCGGACGATCCGGGTAGCGGCAATAACAGGGACAAGGAGGTATCCACTGGTTTGCTGGAGTACAACATACACCTGGCGGCTTACATTATTGACATCATTCAGAAACTGGTCGTTGAACGTATAATTGGCACAACTGACAGCGTATGAACCTCGCGATTGGGGTTCAGCGCCATGCCGTAACGGGTAGACACCTCGCTGATACGT
>SBHD01000344.1 GCA_006226345.1 Bacteroidota bacterium
ATTTCAAATTTTTCTTTTCCAATTTGACTTTCAACGAAGATCCATGCGCCAAGGACTTCCTATAATTTGAAATTGGAAAAGAAAAATTTGAAATTGGAAAAGTACGTCCATCATGAAAACATACCTGTTCCTCACAGCAATACTGCTCAGCCTGCCAGCCTGCAAGCAACCCGACACCCGGCTCACACCCGACCAGAAAACGGCCATTACCGAAGCAGTAAAAACGATGTTTGACCGCTACTTCCAGGCGATCCGGGAAAACGGGCTCACCGCCGAGTTCGACTACCTCGATGCTTCCGACGATTTCTTCTGGGTGCCGCCGGGCTACACCTCGGCCCTGACCTACGATTCGGTCCGCACGATCCTGATCGACAATGCCGGCGCGTTCCACCGTATCGACTACCGCTGGGATCAGGTGCAGGTCCACCCCCTTTCACCCGACCTGGCTGCCTACACGGGCATTGTATCAGGCACCCTACAGGATACCACCGGCCACACAACCCGGCTTCATATGACCGAATCCGGGGTGGTGATCCGCCGGCTGGATGGCTGGAAGATCCTTTGCGGCCAATCGGCACATTTGCCGGATCCGGATAAAGAGTAGCCTTCCGGGTACGCATCGAAAGCGCTTCCGACCTGGACGAGGCGGTCATCACCTGGCTAGAAGCGGCGTATGACCGGGCGGGGTAAGCATTGCACTTCCCATTCAGCATATCGCTGCAAATGTCCATATTAGCAATTTAACCCAGCTATACCAGCCAGCACAACAGTATGGCAGGCCGTTTTTCCTGCATACCTACTGCCGGCAGAAGGTTTTTTCAACCGTTATTGCTCATACTAAATTCCAAGGCGATGAAAAACCTTCACTTTCTTGTGGCCATCCTGGCCCTGTCCTTCCTGTATCCGCTTCCGGCATATGCCAGCTTTAGCCTTCGTGTCAGCAACCCGCGCGTTTCCTGGTCTTCCCAACAAGGTACCATAGAAGAAGCAACCTTGTCCATTCGCCCGAAAGGGCTTTACTACGAATACGGCCTGTACCTGACTTTTTCGGGCCGTGGTACCACCTACCAGCCACAAGACTCCCTGGAGGTCGTATTGCGATTCGATTTGCCGGAAAACGCCATCGTACACGATTCCTGGCTTTGGGTTAATGACGAGATCGTTCGGGCGCTCATCCTCGATCGGTGGACGGCATCTTCTATCTACGAAGATATTGTCGACCGGCGCCAGGACCCCTCAATTCTGGCCAAGAACAGTCCGACGCAATACGAACTCCGGGTATTCCCCATGCGGGCCGACGAACGCCGCAAGGTCAAGATCACCTTTCTGATGCCCACCGACTGGAGCCGGAAAAGCGTAGAGGCAGACCTGCCAATCCAGCTGCTGAAAACCTCCAGGTATATACCATCGCTCCAGCTCCTTACCTGGCCGGATGCCGATTGGCAGAACCCCCGACTGGTCGATCATCCGGAACTGGCATTTACTGCACTGACTGATACCACCTTCGGCAACTACTACCAGATCAATATTCCGGCAGGATACGTCCAGGGTGGCCTGCGGTTCGCCTTTGATTCACCCCTGCAACACGGACACTACCTCCGCATCCTGAAAGATGGCCAGAACGGCCTGTACCAGTTGGCCGTGCTGCCAGCCCGGTTCTTCGAACACAAGTCGGTCCGGAAAGTCGTTATCCTGATTGATCAGGAAGCCGGAATAGGCAATGTAACCGCCGCCAACCTGCTTAGTGCCCTGAAAAGTCAGCTCCTTTCAGATTTCACCTCCCTGGATTCGTTCAATATTATTTTATCCGGACTGATACCCAAATCGATCAGCACATCCTGGATACCAGCCGATCCACTTTCCGTTACCCAGGCCTTTGACGCCGCTGAAAACCAGCTGACCAACTACTCTAATCTGGCGCCACTAATGATAGAAGGCATCGACTTCATCCGGCAAAACGGCAACAAGGGACAGCTGCTGGTAGCATCCAACGCTTCACAATATGGCAACTATCTGAGTGCAAACGTATTGATCCAGGACCTGCTAGCCCTGCTTAACACGCCGCCCATTCAGGTACATACCCTGAACTACAACAGCACCAATTCACCTTATTTTTATATTGGCGGGACCAAGTATTATGGCAACGATTATCTGTTCACCAATCTGGCCAAATTAACCGGAGGAGCCAGTCATACCGTCAGGGGTTCCAATATTTCCACCGTAACAAGAAATGCGACAGCTGGCCTGGGTCCGGCATTGCGCTCCTATGATTTCCATACTACCCTGGAAAACGGGTACTGCTATGGCCGGTTTGAACCAGGCAATGAAGCAGAGGCAATCAGCCTGTACAAGCCGATCCTGCAGGTAGGTAAATTCCAGGGAGACCTACCCTTCCGTGTCGAGTTGGCAGGAGAACTGGCCGGCCAATTCGTTTCAGCCTCCTGGGTTGTGCCGGAAGCATCGGTTGTCACAGCGGATACTCTTACCCGGGAAATGTGGTACGGCAACTATATCCAGTTGCTGGAGCAGGAACCCTCCAACTCCAGTGCAATTACCGAAACGATCTTCCTCAGTCTGTCCGAACGCATCCTTTCCCGGTATACGGCCTTTTTGTGCCTGGAAGATCCTGACCTGGTCTGCTCCGACTGCCAGGACGAGTCTGTCCTGGTCAGCACAGAAACAGTCAACCGCCCGGACTCCCTCCTGCACGCCTGGCCCAACCCGTTTACGGAGCGGGTCACCATAACCATACAGGCACGCCCGGGAAAAGCACTGGCAGCAAGCGCCAGCCTGGAACTGTATGCTATCAACGGACAACTGGTACACCGGTTTGCACTTGCAGACGACGGCACCGGAAAGGCAACAGTTACCTGGGATGGTCGAAACCACTCGGGTCAAGCAGTCGCACCGGGCGTATACCTGGCCGTTGCACGTACCGGGACGAGGGCGCAAAGCACCCTGCGGTTGGTCCGGCAATAGCGTAACCGGGTTCCCCTATAATGTGGTTTTATGCTTATCTTTCAGCGCACGGATGGCGGTCCTTTAAAAGGCCGCCATCCGCGTTTGAAACGATACCGGTAACCACAACTAAAGAAAACACGATGCAAACAAAAGTCCTCTCCTTCCTTTTCGCCCTGCTCCTCCTCCCGGCCCTGCACTATGGCCAGTCGGGGTACAAACAGCCATCGGCCAACGTAACTGCTATCGTGGCAGCTCCCGGCACGCCTTCTACCCGGGTCAGCCCCACCAACGAAGCGATCCTTTTCGTAGAGTACAACCCTTACCCCGGCATTACTACGCTGGCACAGCCTTTCCTGCGGTTGGCTGGTCTGCGGATCAACCCTGCGCTCAACAGCCGCCAGAACACCACCGAATACACGGCTGCCCATGTGCATTGGCTCGATGGTGACAAAAAGGTAGCCCTCGAGCTCCCTGCGACCGGTCAGCTGGGCGGTATACCGCAGTGGTCGCCCGACGGCCGGCAACTTGCCCTGGAGATCAACACCTCCGAAGGGGTGGAACTCTGGGTGGCCGACGCCGGTACCGGTAAATCCCGGCGTATCGGCAATTTTCACCTCAACGATGTTTTAGGTTCTTCCTTCAGCTGGTTGCACGACAGCAAACACCTGCTGGTACGCATGATCCCGTCAGGCCGCGGACCCGCCCCCAAAGCCGCTCCGGTTCCCACCGGACCGGTCATTGAAGAAACCGCTCCCGGCAAACTTGCCCAGGTCCGTACCTACCAGGACCTCCTGACTAATTCGGATGACGAGAACAGTTTTGCCTGGTATGCTACTTCCCAGCTCGCACTGATAACCACAGATGGTACCGGAGCCCCACAGCTGCTCGGCCAGCCGGGACTCCATACCGATGCTGAGTGGTCACCCGACGAACAATACCTGCTAGTAACCACACTACAACGCCCGTTTTCCTACAGTGTACCGTACTATTACTTTTCCCGGAAAGACGAGGTCTGGGACCGGAAAGGCAACCGGGTACGCATGCTGGCCGAGTTCCCGGTCACGGATGATATTCCCCGCCAGGGCGTGGTCAGTGGTCCCCGGGATTTCGAATGGCAGGCCCTGTATCCGGCCCGGCTGCTTTGGGTGGAAGCGCTCGACGGAGGTGATCCGACCAATAAGGCAGCTTTCCGCGACAAACTCCTGCGGCTCGATGCCCCGTTCAGCGGTGAAGCGGTAGACGTACTGAAAATGAAAGAACGCTTTTCGGGATTCGACTGGACCGGCACCAAAGATGTCGCCCTGCTTACCGAATACGACCGGGCCCGCAGGTGGCGTACCACCTACTATATCAACCTCAACGAGCCGGCCAACAAAACCGTCCTGTTTGACCGGAGCATCCGGGATGCCTACGGCGACCCCGGAGACCCGATCCTTACCTATACTACCGGTGGCGAACGGGTTATGCTCCAAGACGGTGACTGGGCCTGGTTTGAAGCTTCCGGCGCATCGCCCGAAGGTGATTTCCCGCGCCTCGACAAGATCAACCTGAAGACTGGTCAGACCGAAACGGTATATGAATGTCCGGCTGAGACCTATGAAACGTTCGTCACGTTTGCGGGACAGGACCGGAAGCAGATCGTGACCAACCGGCAAAGCCGCACCGAACCACCGAACTTTTTCATGGTCGACCTGAAGACAAGAGCACACCGGGCACTCACCGACTTTAAAGACCCGGCTCCACAGCTTACCGGTGTACAAAAGCAACTGGTCACCTATACCCGCCCCGACGGTGTACCGCTTTCCGGCACACTGTACCTGCCGCCGGACTATAAGCCCGGACAAAAGCTGCCCCTGTTTATCTGGGCTTATCCGCGTGAATACTCCGACCCGTCCACGGCCGGACAGGTGCGCGGTTCGCAGCATACGTTCACCTATTACCGCGGCACGTCTCCCCTGTTTTTCGTCACCCAGGGGTATGCGGTGCTGGACAATGCTACCATGCCTGTTGTCGGCGACCCGGAAACGATGAACAATACCTTTGTGGAACAGATCGTCGCCTCGGGCAGGGCCGCCATTGATTACCTGGACTCCCTGGGTTATATCGATCGCAGCCGTGTAGGTGTCGGTGGTCACTCCTACGGTGCCTTCATGACAGCCAACCTGCTGGCACATTCCGACGATTATGCCTACGGTATTGCCCGTTCAGGGGCCTACAATCGCTCTCTCACGCCTTTTGGGTTCCAGAGCGAGCGCCGGTCGTTCTGGGAAGCCCAGGAAGTATATATCCGGGTTTCGCCCTTCATGCATGCCGAAAAGATCAACGAACCACTGCTGTTGATCCATGGCGAAGCCGACAACAACTCGGGCACTTTCCCTATTCAGTCCGAGCGCCTGTTCCAGGCCATAAAAGGCAATGGCGGCACTGCCCGCCTGGTAATGCTTCCCCATGAGAGTCATGGTTACCGCGCACGCGAGAGTATCCTGCACGTACTGGCCGAAATGTTTGACTGGGCGGATCAGTATGGAAATAAAGCAGAAGTGGAACGGCCTTAGGGCTGATTTCAACTACTCGTCCTTCGACTTTGAGTCGTTCGGTATATAGTGTTATTGAGTGGTTGTACAACTTTTCCAATTTTTCTTTTCCAATTTCCAATTTCAAATAAACCGTACATGAACGTCCCTTTGATTTGAAATTGGAAATTGGAAAAGAAAAATTGGAAAAGTGTTTAGCCCTCTGCAATCCTAAACCCACACTACGACTTTGAGTCGTAGGACGAGTATACATACGGCATCAAGGCATCGGCGATCTTCCGGTCGTTGGCCAGGCGGGGTACTTTGTTCTGCCCGCCCAGCTTACCCTGTGTTTTCATATACTCCCGGAAGGCATCGCGGCGCATGGGCCGGATCACGAGCGGGCGCAGAATGCCGCCGGTGATCAGGTCGTCGTAGTAGATATTCTGTTCGCGCAATGCCCGGTCGATGGCCGCAGCGAATGCCGGCAGGTCAGCCGGCTTCGTATCGAACTCCACAAACCATTCGTGGTAAGGCAGTCCGCCCTCCGGCGGGTTGACCTGTGGTGCCACGGTAAACTCGATGATGCCGGCCCCTTCGGCCTGGGCCACCGGCAGAATAGCTTCTTCCACTTCTTTACCGATCACATGTTCGCCAAAGGCCGATATAAAGTGCTTGACCCGGCCGGTTACGACCAGCCGGTATGGATCTTTAGACACGAACCGCACCGTATCTCCAATGTTATATCCCCACAAGCCGGCATTGGTGTGCAGAACCAGCACATAATTCACGCCGATCTCCACGTCCTTCAGCCAGATCCGCTTCGGATTGTCATGGAAGTCTGCATCCATAGGAATAAATTCGAAGAACATGCCGGCACGCGTATTCAGCAACAGGCCTTCTGCCGGGAAGCGGTCCTGGAAGGCAATGAACCCCTCTGAGGCCGGGTAAGTTTCCACGGTATCGACAGGCGCACCGACGAGTGCTTCCAGTTTAGCACGATAAGGCTCGAAATTCACCCCGCCGTATACGAATACCGAATAGTTCGGAAATATCTCCCGGATATTGGCCTTCCCGGTCCGGTCAAGCAGGCGCTCGTAGTACATCTGGACCCAGGGCGGGATCCCGGAGATCAGCCGCATATCGGCTTTCAGGGTTTCATCGACGATCCGTTCGACCTTTTCCTCCCAGTCTTCAATGCAGTTGGTGTTCCAGGATGGCAGCTGATTGGTGCGCAGCCAGGCCGGCACCAGGTGGTTGCTGATCCCGCTCAGCCGGCCGGTCGGTACTCCATTGAGGTCTTCTACTTCGGGACTGCCGGAGAGGAAGATCAGCTTGCCGTCGAGCCAGCGCCCGTTGCCGGTACGGGCAAAGTAGTTGAACAAGGCATCGCGGGCCGTACCGAAATGCAGCGGCGTGCTCTCCCGGCTCATCGGAATATATTTGGCGCCGGATGTAGTACCCGAGGTTTTGGCAAAATAGGCCGGCCGGCCCGGCCAGAGCACATCCGGCTCACCCGCTTTCACGCGCTCGATATATGGTTTGAGTTCTTCATAATCGCGCACCGGCACCGCTTCCACAAAACCGGCATAATCCTGAATTTCCGAAAACCGGTGGTCGCGGCCAAAAGCCGTATTTCGGGCCCGGCGGACCAATTGATGAAAAATAGCCTCCTGATCGGCAATGGCATTGGCAGCCATGCGGTCAATACGCCGGGCGATAAATTGTGCGAACGGGTAAATGAGGGTACAACGGAATCCCATGGTTGCTGCTGCTTGTTTGCGGTTGTACGGCGGTTATAAATACCGTAAAAGTACAATTTCATCACGGACCAGTTCAGCTACCGTGCTACGCCGGTCCATTACTTTTGCGCGATAAATCTACGACTATGCGCATTTCAGCTCTTCTTCCAGCTTTCTCCTTCCTGATTATCCTGCTTTCCCAACCAGCCTGTGCCCAACACCACCCGGCAGCAGCGGAAGTTACCGGACAGGTCACCCTGCAACCGGACTGGCAGCCGCGCCTGTACGTCGTCCGGCCGCAGTATTACCGGCAGGTGCTGGCGCCCTATGAAGGCCGGGTGATCGATACGATCGACCTGGAGCCGGACGGTTCGTTCCAGTATGTGTTCCCGGACACAGCAGAAAAAACATTGTATGTGTTATACGCCCAGCCCACCGACAGCCGGTACCCCAATGGTATCGAGGAGCTGCCGGCAAGAGAAAACTATATCACCCTTATCCCCGAACCGGGCGCTCCTATCGTTTTGAACGCTGATATCAGCGCCCTGAACCGCTCCTACCGGTTGAAGCAGGCGAACGCCGAAAGCCATACCCTGGCGCAGCTGCGCGACTGCCGGGCGCCGTTGTACCTGGAGGAGGCTCAAACGGATACCGATGAAGAAACGGATACCCATGGTAACGCCGGCGCGCGCAAGGCGGTCAATGAAGCCCTGGATCATTTTCTGGACACGAGCCGGACAGCGCTCCCCCTGTTCGTTGCGTTCCGGCTGCGCGCCGGCGACAATGAATTCCGCGACCGGCCGGAATTTTCCCTTCAGGTGCTGGACCGGCTGCGCACCCTGGCCCCGGGCCACCCCTGGGTAGATCAGCTCGCTTTTTTCCTGCAACCCGACCGGCTGCCGGTGTTGAAAGGTGAAAAAATGCCGGATTTTGCCCTGCCCACACCGGAGGGCGATACCCTCCACCTGAGTGATCTGCGCGCCAGGCTGCTGCTCGTCGATTTCTGGGCATCATGGTGCGCGCCATGCAGGCTGGAGACCCGGGAAGTGATCCGGCCCTTGTACGAACAGTACCACGAAAAAGGGTTTAACGTCCTGGGCGTATCAATCGATCGCAGCCGCACCGCCTGGATGGCAGCCATAGAAAAAGACGGTGCCATCTGGCCCAATGTCTCCGATCTGCTGGGCGACCCCTCTCCGGTGCGCCAGTCACTGAAATTCGAATACATCCCGGCCAATTACCTTCTTGATGCCGAAGGGCGCCTGCTGGCCCGCAACGTACACGGTGATACGCTCCGCGAACTGGTACGGCAATACCTCAGCACCGGAGAGTAGTCCGTTGTAACCACATATTAAATGGTCTGATTCGGCCAGCCTGGCAAATAAAACAGCCGCGCCTGCCGCCAATGCGGTTTTTGCATGCCCTGTCGGGATGTCGTGCAAAATATTATTTTATACCAAAGTATATATTCAAAAAAGTACCGAATCATCTTTTGAATAAAATTTAAATAATTTTCACAGCAAAACCTCTTGATTTCGCTGAAAATCAGCTTAATTTTGCATCATCATTTGA
>SBHD01000282.1 GCA_006226345.1 Bacteroidota bacterium
GGCGAGCGGTTCCGGCTTATTCCTAACCCGGCACAATCGAGTGTGCGGATCGATGTGGCTGAATTCATCGGCCGGCCGATCACGCTGCATATCTACAATCAGCTGGGGGCCCTGATCTGGAGCCGGCAGTATAATGCTGTTGATGTGGACTTTGTGACGGTTGAACTGGATCAGCATGGCTTTGCCGACGGCGTTTACCAGGTTAGCCTGACTTGTGAAAACGAACGGCTGATCAAGGCACTGGTCGTCCAGCGCATACGTTAACGGGACTGCCAGTTTCCGTATAGCCCGAATTAACGGACCGACCCAAACAAAAAAGCGCAGCCGGCTCAGCCGGCTGCGCTTTTTTGTTTGTCTGATAACGGTTGATCGTTACAATTCCTCCAGAATACTGTCAATCTCCTGGAAGGACTTCAGGTCCTTGATCACGTAGTAAACCGCGCCGCTTGCAATGGTTTGCAGGGCTACGCCGTAGTGTTCCTGGGAAGAGAGCATGATCACCTTCAGGTCCGGATCGGTTTTGTGGATGATCTGCAGGATCTCCAGGCCGTTCTTAGCATTGGGAACATTGGTGTCCAGGTAATAATCAAGGATAATGGCGTCAGGTTTCTGATCGATCTGCTCCAGGCATTCTTCACCCGTTCCGAAGGTGGATACCTCATACCCTCCTTTGTCCTCCAGGTGGTCGGACAGCATGGTACAGAACATCTTATCGTCGTCGACTACGAATATTTTCTTTTTCTGGTCAGCCATAGGTTTAATTCTTTTATGCGAAGGTAGGGGATTCGCCAGTGAATATCCAAAACCATATTGGTTCAGTTATGCAATTGCGATCCCGTTATGATTGTTGCAGGTATTCTTCAAAGGATTGTACCGATGCCCGGACCTCCTCCAGCAGGCGGTTGACGTTTTCGGGGAGTTGTTCCAGGGCTATGCCTTCCACCGCCTGGTTTTCGATGGTTTGGGCCAGTTCGGCCAGTGCCTCCATGCCCAGCATCCGGAATTGCGGTTTGATCGTATGTACCACTTTTCGCAGTTCTAACCGGTCTTCTTTTGCGAGGGCAGCCTCAATGCGGGGCACGCCTTCGCGTACGGATTCGAGGTACAGGTTTAGATACTTCCGGATACGGGTGGGGTTGCCGCCAGTAAGTTCCTCCAGGAAGGTCAGCCGGTTGTCGGCGGGGCCGGGAGCTGCGGGTTCAGGTTCCGGAGCAGAAGATAAGGGTTGCAGTTCAGGTTTGATAACAGCCATCAGGGCATTGATCAGTTCGGCATCCTTGAACGGTTTTGGCACACAGCCGTTCATCCCGTTTCCCAGACAGCGTTTTACTTCTTTTTGGGTGACGGAAGCCGTAAAGGCAATGATGGGAACGGCGCCTGCCGGCCCGGTCATGGCCCGGATCTCACGTGTGGCCTGGATCCCGTCCATGACCGGCATGGTTACATCCATCAGGATCACATCGAATTGCTCCTCTTTGGCACGGTTGACTGCTTCCTGCCCGTTTTCGACACAAACTACCTCAACATCGGGAACCAGTAGCTCCAGGGTTTCCTCCGCAACGATCCGGTTAAAATGGTTGTCTTCCGCTACCATGATCCGTAATCCACGCAGGGCATATGCGGCATCGCGTTGGGAGGTGGCGGCCTCTACTTCCATCTCATTGCCGATCTTCAGTTCGATCTCGAAGAAAAAGGTAGAGCCTTTGCCAAGCATACTCCGGGCTTGAAGGTTGCCGCCAAACCGTTCGACGAGTTGCTTGGAAATGGACAGGCCGAGGCCGGTACCGCCGTATTTGCGGGTGGTATCGCCTGATGCCTGACGGAAACTTTCGAACACGACATTTAACTGTTCAGGGGTCATGCCGATCCCGGTATCCCGCACTTCAAAATACAGCCGGCAGGCATCATTATCTTTTTTTAGCGCCCGGGCCACCAGTTTGACAGCCCCTGTTTCGGTAAATTTTACCGCATTCCCGGCCAGGTTGAGCAGCACCTGCTGCAGGCGTACCGGATCACCGATAAGCACAGGAGGAATGTTTTTGTCAAAATCGAGCTCCAGGGCCAGGGCTTTTTCTTCGGCGCGGAACTGGAGGGTTGCGCGTACCTGTTCAAGAATGTCGGTCAGGCGGAAACCGGTGAACTCCAGTTCCAGTTTGCCGGCCTGTATCTTGGAAATATCCAGAATGTCGTTGAGGATAACCAGCAGGGCTTCGGAGGACTGTAGGATACTTTTCAGGTAACGCATCTGATCCTCCCGCGGACTTTTCTGCATCAGGATGCTGGTCATACCCAGCACGGCATTCATTGGGGTACGGATCTCGTGGCTCATATTAGCCAGGAACTGCTGTTCGGCGCGCTCACTTTGTTCGGCGCGCAGGCGTTGTTTTTCCGCTTCTTTTTTTTCGGCTTCGGCCTTCCGCCGGAGTTTTTCCGCTTCCTCCTTTTGGGCCATCAGTTCTGCCGTGCGTTCTTCCACCAATTGGAAGAGTTCTTCTTCACGCTTACGGAGTTGTTCGAGCGTTTTGTCCGTCTGGAACCGCAAACGCCGGGTCAGCAGGCCGACGATCTTTTGCATGACATCCGGATGGTCGCCCAGTACATCGAAGAATACCTCCCGGTCGATCCGGGCCAGCCGGGTGGGTATGGTGGCACTAACGGACATGGAGCGAGGACCTTCATCCAGCAGGGCCATTTCACCAAAACAATGGCCGGCCGTCATGTGCGCCACGGTGAAATCACCGTCATGTACTCGTGCAGCGCCGTCCAGGATCATGTAAAACGACCGGCCGGGCTCGTCCTTTTCGAATACGTTGTCATTGGCTCCAAAGGTTTCGATGCGGCACTGGGCTGCCAGGTGGAGCAGGATATCGGCCGGGATGGTATGGAAAATATCCATTTCTCCCAGTTTCTGAGCGAGTATGCCGGGTTCTGTTGTCATGTTTTGCGGGTCCAAAGTACGGGTTTCTGCCGGGCTGTACATTACGGGGCGTTGGACGTGTTGTCCAGCCTGCATGTTGCATGGGAGGGTGACCTGTTCGCCGTTTTTTCCAGGCAGGCGGATTATTCCATGACGCCTTTTCGTTTCATCTTGAAATAGTGTAGGCCGGCACCAAATACCCACCCTTCCTTTCCGGTTTTGGTACGGATCCGGACCCAGTAGTCCGACACGGTTTCATACCCGAGGTTGATCTCTTCCGGCTTCTCACTTTTTTCATTCAGATAGTATACACTTTCATCAAGTTTCAACCGGGTGATGACGGTACTCTGCAGGTTGGGGCCTTTTCGCAGTTTCAGGCCGTCTATGGTGACATAGAGTACCGGATATTCGGCAGAGGTGGTGCTTGATACGTTCCCCAGGGTTGGACGCACCCCAGGCACAGTAGCGGCCGGCGCCGGTGTGTCCGGCGGCGGGTTTTGCAGTTTGGGCAGACCGCCTTTATTTTCAGTCGCAGGTGTCGAATAGGTTTGCGGTACAGCGGCGGCAGGCTGGGCAGGTTGGGGTGTGGCAACCAGTTCGGGCGTTTCAGCCGGTTCTTCATCCAGATCGGTGTCGGCTGCCGGGAGCTGAGAGCGTTTGGCCGCACATTTAGAGATCGCCCAAAGGGCAATACTTAGAAAAAAAATGGTGATAATAAGCGATTCGACCTTCGGGATCTTCATGGGTGAGTAAAACTAAATGTTTTAAAAATGCAAAAAAATTCAGGGGTGCAGGTTATTTTTACCAGCCGGTGCTGGCTGATTGACGGTGCAGGGGAAATACCGGGATATAACCAAAGGCAAAGCGAACAGATTGAGCGCCATAAATCAAATGGCTTGCGCCAACAAAAATACAACAAATCAGTCTTGTAACCCATGACAGACCAGTTACAATACCAAATCGCCCTAACGCTCCTTCCCCATGTCGGCCCGGTCACGGCCAAAACCCTGGTCAGCTACTGCGGCAGTGCGGAAGCCGTGTTCCGCGCCAGCCGGCGCGCACTGCTGCGAATACCCGGCATCGGCCCGGGGCTGGCAGATGGTATGGCCAATCCGGAGGTGCTCCGGCAGGCGGAAGCCGAGGTGGAATACCTCGAACAGCACGGAATCTCAGCAATATTTTACACCGATGCGCGCTATCCGGTCCGCTTGCGGCAGAACGTCGACTGCCCGGCTCTGCTGTATTTCAAAGGTTCTGATCCGGGCTTGCTGGACAGCACGCGTATGGTAGCCATCATAGGTACCCGTCAACCAACGGAATACGGTCGCACCCAATGTATCGAACTGGTGGAAGGGCTGCAGGCCTACGGTGTTACCGTGGTGAGCGGTCTCGCCTATGGTATCGATATTACAGCACACCGGCATGCCACGCTGACGGGCATACCCAATATAGCCGTGTTGGGACATGGCCTCGGCAGCATTTATCCCAGTCAGCACCGGAGCACAGCAATGAAACTGATGGAGCATGGCGGTTTGCTGAGTGAGTATCCGCACCGGATGGGGCCGGATCGCGAGCATTTTCCCATGCGCAACCGGATCATTGCCGGCCTGTGTGATGCGGTGGTCGTGGTGGAAACTGCAACTGCCGGCGGCTCGATGATCACCGCAGAACTGGCCGGGCAGTATGCCCGTGAGGTATTTGCGGTTCCCGGCCGCCTGCGCGATCCGAAAAGCGCCGGTTGCAACCTGCTGATCCGCACCCACCGGGCCCGGCTACTGGAATCGGCAGCCGACCTGGCCGAGATGCTCAACTGGGAAGAAGCCGGGACTATGGTGGGCAGGCAGGCACAGTTATTTGCAGCGTTGGAGCCTGCTGAATCGACCCTGGTGGAGTTTCTCCGCAACTGCCCGCAGGCGCCGATCGATACGATCTCCCAGCATACCCGGCATACCCCGGGCGAACTGGCTGCCTTGTTGCTGGGGCTGGAGTTCAAGGGCCTGGTGCGCTTCCTGCCGGGAAATCGCTATGCCCTGGCGTAAATGTTTATAGGGGAGCACCTGTTAATTCTTGCGTTGATCCTGCGCTAATTCTGTAGATTTGGGCCATGAAAAATCTTGCGCTGCTGTTATCGGTTTTTGTTCTGGCGTTCCAGAGTGCCCGCACTCCGGAACCCGTGCCGGAGCAACCGGAGAAATTTCCGAAAAACATCATCCTGATGATCGGTGATGGCATGGGGCTAACCCAGATATCTGCCGGTATGTATGCCAATAACGACAAGACTAATCTGGAGCGATTTCCGATCACCGGCCTGATCAAAACCCATTCCTCCAAAAGCCTGATCACCGACTCGGCAGCCAGTGCCACGGCATTTGCCTGTGGTTGTAAAACATACAATGGTGCTATTGGCGTGAACGACCAGAAAGAGCCCTGTATGACCATCCTCGAGCAGGCGGAGACCTTTGGGCTGGCGACAGGCCTAGTGGCTACCTCCAGTATCACACATGCCACACCTGCTTCTTTTATTGCCCATGTGGAGGAGCGCAAATACATGGAAAAGATCGCGGAGTATTTCGTGCATACTGACTTCGACCTGATCATCGGGGGAGGCATGCGCTATTTTACCAACCGGTATACCGACCAGCGGAACCTGTATAAGGAACTGCAGGAAAAGGGTGTGGTGGTCAGCGATTTTTCAATCGAGCCCCTGAGCCAGTGTACGGTGAGCACGCAACATCCATTTGCGTATTTTTCCGCTTTGGATCAGCCGGAGTCCGTTGCTAACGGCCGCAATTACCTGCCACAGGCAGCCCGATTTGCGCCGGATTTTCTCCGGCAACGCAGTGAAAAAGGCTTTTTTCTGATGATCGAGGGTTCCCAGATCGATTGGGCCTGCCATGAAAACGAAGGAGATAAGGCCGTGCAGGAAATGCTGGACTTCAATGAAACGATAGGCGAGGTCCTGCGTTTTGCAGAAGCCGACGGTAATACCCTGGTCATTGTTACTGCCGATCATGAAACCGGGGGCATGGCCCTGTTGCGTGGGGAAAACCGCGAATCGATCAAGGTTAAGTTTACCACCGACTACCATACGGCGACACTGGTACCGGTCTTTGCATACGGCCCCGGGGCGGAAAAATTCGGCGGTCTGTATGACAATACCGATATCTACTATAAAATGCGCGCCCTGCTCCGTTTCCCTGAAGTGGAATCTAAATAAATGGGAGTGATAACCCACGGAGTGTTTACCCGTTTGCCTGAAAAAAGGTGCAGGGTCGGTTGGGAAACCGACCCTGCTACGTTCACACTTTAAAATAAGTTATTAAAAGAAAGAAAAGCGCAATTTAAAACGGGAAACACTTTGAATAAAATAAAGTACGGAACTATCTACGCTCTTCGAGTGGTTTGCAGTTAATTTCCGGCATCGTTCCCTGCAGCATCTGATAAGTGTGGTGAGGAGACCAGCCCTACCCCCCAGACGGACTGGTCCCTCGCCCACGGGCTTAAGGCCACATTTGACCTTAATTCTTATGGAACGTGTTATTCCGGTTTTTTCAAGTGGCAGCACCAAAAGGTCCGGTACCGCGTATCGCGCCGTTGCGCGCTAATAATTTTACAACTACTGTGCCAATGTTTACCGGTCCGGCAATTTTTTTCGGGCAGGTTGACCGGTTGCCGGAAGGAAATGGCAGCGGGGGTCCGCCATTTTGTCAGGCACAGGCGGGCTGGCACAAGCTTTGAACAACCCGAATCAGAACCAAATCCACAGCATGACTATGCAAAAAGGTACCATTTCTGTCCAAACCGAGAATATTTTCCCGATCATCAAGAAGTTCCTGTACTCCGATCATGAGATCTTTTTGCGGGAACTCGTTTCTAATGCCGTCGATGCCACCAACAAACTGCAGGTGCTGGCCCAACGGGGCGAGGTCAAAGGCGAGATCGGCGATACCACCATCCAGGTGATTGTCGAACCCGATGAAAAACGGATCATTGTACGCGACCGCGGTATCGGCATGACAGAGGAGGAGGTGCTCAAATACCTCAACCAGATCGCGTTCAGCAGCGCTGCCGAATTCCTGGAGAAATATGAAGACAGCGGAATTATCGGCCATTTCGGCCTGGGCTTCTATTCTGCCTTTATGGTGGCCGACAAGGTGGAGGTCGTTTCCAAGTCCTGGACGCAAAAAGCGAATGCCAAAGCCGTAAAATGGACCTGTGAAGGCTCTCCGGAGTTTTCCCTGGAAAAAGTGACCAAGGAAGACCGCGGTACGGATGTGATCCTCTATATCAACGAGGAGAACAACGCATTCCTGGAAAAACCGCGGCTGGAAAACCTGCTCGACAAATACTGCAAATTCCTGCCGGTGCCGATCCAGTTCGGTATGCGTACGGAATATGAAACGGTTGGCGAAGGCGACGATGCCAAGGAAGAAAAACGGGAGGTGCCCAATATCATCAATGATCCGCACCCGATCTGGAAAAAGGCGCCGACTGACCTCAAGGATGAAGACTACCAGCAGTTTTACCGGTCGCTCTACCCGATGGCGCCGGAGCCCATGTTCTGGATTCACCTCAATATTGATTATCCGTTTAATCTGACGGGCGTCCTGTATTTCCCCAAACTGGGCAATTCCATCGAAGTTGCGCGCAACAAGATCCACCTGTACTGCAACCAGGTCTTTGTGACCGACGACGTGCGCGATATCGTGCCGGAGTGGCTTCTGTTGCTCCACGGGGTTATCGACTCCCCCGACATCCCGCTGAATGTCTCCCGCTCGTACCTGCAGAGCGACACCAATGTCAAAAAGATCAGCGAGTATATTGCTAAAAAAGTAGCGGATAAGCTGAACGAGCAATTTAAGGCCGATCGCAAAGTGTTTGAAGAAAAATGGCGCGACCTGGGTGTTTTTGTCAAATACGGTATGATCTCCGACGATAAGTTCCAGGAGCGGGCCATGAACTTTGCCCTGCTGGAAAATACGGACGGCGAGTTTTCCCTGATCAATGATTACAAGGAAAAGATCAAGGCCAACCAGACCGACAAGCACAACAAGGTAGTCGGTATCTATACCCAGGACCCGGATGAGCATAATGCCCTCATCAAGGCCGCTAAAAACCGGGGCTATGATGTGCTCAAAATGAACACGCCTCTGGATAACCACTGGATGCAACACCTGGAATACCGCTCCGACCTCGGCCTGCTGTTCGTCCGGATCGACTCCGATACGCTGGACAAACTGGTGCAGAAAGATGAGGAGAAAACATCCGTGCTCGATGAAAAAGAAACGGAGCAGGTAAAGGTACTCTTCAAAAGTGCGGTCGGGGAACAGTCCCTGGCCCAGGTGGAATGCTCCGCGCTGGCGCCCGATGACCTGCCGGTGACGATCACCAAGCCCGAATTCATGCGCCGGATGAAAGAGATGCAGGCGCTGCACGGTATGGGCATGGGTGAATTACCGGAGTCGTACAATGTGGTGGTGAACACGAACCACCCGTTGATCGCGGAGAAGTTGTTAAAGATGAAAAAGAAGGATGAGCAGTCCGGGCTGGCCAAGTACCTGTATGATATGGCCCTGCTCCAGCAGGGTATGCTACGCGGCGAGGCACTGACTTCCTTTGTAGAGAAAACGCTCAGCCGGCTGTAAGACCAGGATTGTCCTGATCCACTCTGTAGTCGTAGTTGCACCACTCGTGCGGCTACGACTATTTTTTTATTCTTCCCGTAAAAACGCTGGTACCCGCACTGCCCGCGCCGCCGGTGCGAGGGAAGCCAGCAGGCCGATGCCGAGCACGGTGATGGTGACGGGTACATAATCCCAGACACGCATGGCGATCGGGTAGCTTTCCACCAGGAAACCCTGC
>SBHD01000144.1 GCA_006226345.1 Bacteroidota bacterium
CATGTCCTCAAGTCCATAGAACATACCACGATATACAGTAATGCAGTAATGAAATCCTGAATAATCCCTGAACTCCGTTTTGCGATGACCCGCGTTGGATTTATTAAGAATTAGCGCGGCGGGTGTCTGGAGTACAAGGCTTGGTATGTAGGCAGGGGCAGGCAGCGAAAATTGAACTAAAGGCATCTTCTAAGTGCTGCTCAGGCAAGGGTAACGGAAAAAGAGTATTTGCGGAATTTGTCAGAAAGGCGCGTAAAATAATCCGGGGCGGGTGATGGCACTGGCGGGGTTTTTGGGAGGCTTGGCAGGGTGTTTCCGTCAGAAATAGTTACACCCATTGCACGGTACCCTGTAGCCAATCCGGTATTGCCCGTCCTGAATTGCTGATTACATTATACCAGTATTCTGTAAACCAACCTGCCGGTCCGGGAAGGACTCCTGAGCCGGCCTATAGCAATCTTGTTGCCCATGTCATTCAGGACACTTTTGTTCATGCTGTTGTTCCTGGCCGGTGCTTTGAATGCTTCGGCACAGATCCGCTACCAGCTCGGTTTCACCGCGGGGCTTAACTACGCTTCTCTGCGATCAGATCTGTTCACCACGGCATCCGGCCGGCCGGCACCCGCAGTGGGGTGTGCGGTTGCCATAGGTTTGGGGGATTACCTGGAGTTTAACCAGGAGATCGTGTACACGCTGAAAGGAGCCCGGGCGCGGGCGGTATATTTCCTGCCGGAACAAAAACCGGAGGAACATACATACGCATATTACTACCACAGTTTTGAAACCGGTCTGTACGCGGGCTTCCGGCCTGGGCGACGGTTGCCGTTTTTCCTGCAGGCCGGTGGTTTTCTGGGGGCCAATTTTCACACACTGGACCGTTCGCAGCGTGAACTGATGGTGGATGACTACAACACGATCAACAATGCGATGCGGGCAGTCGACCTGAACGATGCGTTTGCCGGACTCGATTTTGGTCCGGCGGCCGGGCTGGCGGCTGGTGAAGGCCGGGTTCGGGCTAACCTCCGGTACTACCTCGGGGTCCGGAATTTGTACAACTACCTGGACTGGGTGGCTGCGGGTCCGGGTATCCGGACGAGTTCGGTCCGCCTTAGCCTGACCTGGTTCTTGTACTGACCGGGGTCCGGCTGTTCCGGGAAGCCGACACTCGGGAATATTCAGAAAAATCTTGTGGAGCCGCCGGGGCTTTGTATTTTTGGCGAAGTACAAAACAGCCCCCATGATCAATATTGGATGTGTGAGCACGCATCCGGATGATGCCTCATTCTTTTCTTCGGAAACTACCCGGCGTTGGCTGGGCCGTAATCCACACTGGAAGATCCACAAGATTTCCGACCTGTCTGATGCCGCCTCCGTTGATGTTTTGCTCCTCGATGTACACGACCTGAACAAATACTCGCCTGCTCCCGAACTGGGTAAGCGGACCTGGATTTTGATGTCTTCCCAAAAGGCAGATGCCTACCAGGCCTGGCAGCAGCAGGCGGCTTTCTTCCTGCTCCGGCCGCTGACGATCGCCACGCTGGATCGCGCACTTAACCGTGCCACACTTTTACACTACTCCATAACCGGGATAATGCCACCGAAGGATCAGAGAATGCTGGACCTGCAGATCACAAAGGGACGGCGTTTGCCGGTGTCCTGCCAGGATATCCTGTATCTGGAAGCACAGGGCGAGCTGACCCTGGTTTACCTGGACCTGCCGGATCAGCGAAAGATCACGGCTACCCGTAATCTGGGATTTTGGGAGGATCAGCTGGAGGGGTGTGATTTTGTTCGGGCCCACAAAAAATTTTTGGTGAATATTGCCCGTATTTCAGACCTGTCGTCCGATGAAATCCGGGTGGGGGAGTACCTGGTTCCGGTAGCGAAAAGACGCCGTAGGGAAGTCGAGCAGCTGATTTTACGCTTTCGGCGGATGCACCATTATGCCCTTCCAGGCTTGTCAGGTGGGCATTAGTGCCCGGTTGTTAAAAAAAGTTAACGATTGTTGCTTTTAGCTAGTGAAAAGTTGAGATAAAATTCTACCTTCGCAAGGTGAAAGGTGATGGAATATCATCTTTGCACCTCTTATGCGTTTTGGGCACTGTTTTTGTGGTGCTTTGAATGCTTTTCGGTTTGAGATGGTCGATGTTGAGTTCCAAGAACTGATTTGTTCCCGTACGTTTTAATCCCCTTGAATTGGAACTATTTGATTCATCTGTAATATTTATTTTAACTAAATTATCAATCTCATGAAAAAAGTCTACGAGGCTTCTTCGCCTGGCTGTAGCCGTGTGTCGAAGACAGTGATTGACTATTTTTCGAGCAGAACAATCTCAGCGTTTTCCCGCCTGCTGATGTTGGTCTGCTTTGCTGTTTTAGGGCTAAACACCGTGTCCGCACAGGGCGGTGGTTGCCCGGGCGGCGCCTGTTCAATCACTTGTCCGCCAGACATCTCGTTGTGTGTGGCGCCCGACGATCACGGACTGACTGCACTTACGCCAGTCTGGGTCTCCTCTTTCGCATCGAGCCCGGACCCGAACTGCTCCCAGTTCCGGGTATGGAAAGACGCGATGGGTATGGAAGAACTCACAGATCCCGTAATGGTGGATTGTGACGACGTGGGCACGTTCCGCGACTTCTGGGTAACGGTTGAAAAACCGCTCTGGGTCGAGTGTCGTTCCTCCTTCGTTCGCGTCCGCGTTCATATTAAGGACTGTGAGCCTCCCGCTGTCGTTTGCCCGCCGATGGGCATGTATGTCTGTAACGAGGACATTCCGCGGCCGCCCGGTCCATCTATGTATGGATTTACACAAATCAGTTATGGTGCATTCCAGGCACTGGGCGGTTCCGCCACGGATGCCTGTGGAATCGCGTTTGTACGATATCGGGATTTTCTGGTTTCCAACGACCCGGTGTGTAAGACAAACCGTACCATCCGCCGGGAGTTTTGGGTTTATGACATACATGGTAACAGTAAACACTGTAACCAGGAGCTCGTAGTATCGGATAACGTACCCCCCACCTGGAATCAGAGCCCGGGCGATTTGACGATTGCTTGTGACGCTAGCAATACCGAAAAGGTTAGTAGGATCAACTACTGGCTGGGTATTAATACCAACCCGGCGAACATGGCCGGTCAGGATTCCTGGGTCGTAGACAACTGCAACGGCAATATGGTTATGATCAATGCCACACCAGCCAACGTGGGCCAGATCCTTAGTCAGATGCCGGATGCCTGTGACCCAAACCCGCGCGAGGTGATCGTTGTATTCACGGCCTCGGACGGTTGCGGCAATGAGTCTACCCGGTCGGCTAAAGTACGCCTGGTCGATGGCGTGCCTCCGGTGATCGCACCACTTCCTCCTATTTACCGGTCCTGTACGGATGATGTACCGTTGCCGAATCCGGATGCCGTGCCTGTACGAGATAACTGCACGCCTGACGATAAGATCGTGGTTACACACGTAAAGGATAGTACGGTGCTTATGCCTTGCCCGAACAAAAAGCGGATCATCCGCATCTATCGTGCAGCGGACTGCTCGGGGAACGCCACTCTTACGGGGCAGATTATCGAAGTGAACGATAATATGGCCCCGTACTGGGATCCGATGCCGCAGCCGCTTGCGCTGATGAACGTCTGCGATCCTGCCGATCTGCAAGCGCAGGTACTTGCCTGGCTGAATGACAATGGTGGTGGAATCGGTAAGGACAACTGCGGCGTGGCTAATGTTACGGCCAATAAAACAGCTGCTCAAATCGTAAGTGAGCTGACTGGCTTCTGCGGTCCTCCAGTAGGTAATGTGAACCGCGCCTTTGTTCAGTTCTCTATTGTAGATGATTGTGGAAATCAGGGCTATACCGCATTTGTTTGGGTTGACCTGATGGACAACATCGCTCCGACCGGCACTCCGCCGGCCAACGCCATGTATAACTGTAAGGAAGACGTTCCGGCGATGAGCACCGCACAGGTGACCAACGTGTCGGACAACTGCGATCCGAATAATGTACTGGTGGAGATACAGGACAACCCGCCGGCAGAAGACGGTTGTGTGTATGATCCGTTCGTGATCATCCGCCGTTGGAAACTGACGGACTGTGCCGGTAATACCCAGATCGTATCGCAGGTGATCCAGGTGAAGGATCAACTGGCGCCGGTCTGGGCAGGCAGCCCTGCTGACTTTGTAATAAGCTGCTCCTATCCACAATTGGGTGCGTATATTGAAAGCTGGCTGAATGCCAATGGCGCTAGCTACGCTACCGACAACTGCACCGGCCCGGTCACCTATACCACTTCACCGGCCTCCGTTCAGGGTATCCTGGACCAGTTGGGTGACTGCGCTCCGTATAGTGGAGAGAAGGTGGTCACTTTCACGGCCAAGGATGTCTGCGGCAATACGCAGAGCATTACTGCCAAGGTAATGGTGGTCGATGACCAGGCGCCCACGGCGTCAAGCCATCAGGATGAATATTCCTGTGCCGACCAGGTACCTGCTCCTAATGTAAATATCATCGATGATGAAGACGATAACTGCACGCCTGCTGAAGACGTGAAAGTTACCGGACCTATTCTGATCGATAACAACGGTGGCGCAGGCTGCATGAACGATCCGCTGATCATCACGCGTTGGTACCTGCTGACGGACTGCGCCGGCAATACCAACTCGGTATCGCACCGCATCCGTGTACGCGATATGATCGCTCCGCAGGCACTCTGCAAGGCGATCACGCGCGAACTGGGTGCTGATGGTACGGTTACGGTGAACGCTACGGAAGTGGACAACGGCAGTTTTGACAACTGCATGATCGATAAGATCCAGATCCGCCGCGGTGCTTCCGGCCCGTGGTTTGATCATCTGGAGCTGAATTGCTCGGACATTCCGAACATCCCGAACTGCGGTGCTAATATTCAAAACACCGGGATTGTTGAAGTTCAGATCCGCGTTGTGGACAAGTGTGGTAATGACGATATCTGCACGACGACGATCACGGTGAAGGATGTAACGCCGCCGACGATCAACTGCCCGGCAGATATGACCTTCTATACGTCTGACAAAGCCGGCTACGACTGCCAGGTAAATGCAACCTGGACGCACCCTGTGCCGACAGACAACTGCTCCGTGATGTGCATGGAGATGGAAGTACAGAAAGAGATCAATGGTGTATATACGACCGTCAACCCGAACAACGGTTTCCCGACTCCGGGTTACACGACGGATGTACTGACTGCCGCAATGAACGGAACCCCGGCATCCTACATGTTTGCCAAAGGTCCGTACTGCGACGACGACCATTATAAAGTGATCTATCGCGTGCGCGACGAGCACGGCTTGAACAAGCCGGGCGTTATGTGCATGTTTGAGATCCGCGTAAAGGACGACGAAGCACCGCTCTGGAACGATTGCCCGGAAGATCCGATCACTGCTCAGACAGTGAATGGCGATTGCTACCAGATGAAGTGTTACACGCGCCCGACCGCGTATGACAACTGCGAATATCCGGGCGGTCCCTGCCCGGCGCCGACGGTAGTGGTTACAGTTAGTGACCCGACCGTTATGATCAACCAGGTAGGCGACGAAGATTGTGCGCTGTTCCCGGTTGGTACCACCTATGTATATTATACGGCAACGGACGCCGAAGGTAATGTATCGACCTGCACGGTAACTGTCGAGATCTCGGACGACGAGAACCCGATGGCTATGTGCGTTGGTAACTACACGGTGAACCTGGAGCCGGATGGCAACAAAGTGATCACCTATGCCGACATCGACGCCGGCAGCACGGACAACTGCGGCCTGTGTGCCAAAGAAGTTAGCCGTGACGGTGTAAACTTCGGCCCGAATGTAGTGCTGACTTGTGCAGACATGAACACCTGGGTAACGATCACGCTGCGCGTGAAAGACTGCTCGGTTCCGGCCAATGAATCTTCTTGCACCACACAGGTGTATGTAGAAGACATGCAGTCGCCTGGTGTGGCGTTCTGCCCGGCCGATATCACGGTTGACACCGACAATGGTGTTTGCCAGGCTGTTGTGGAATATGCTGCTCCGTTGTTCAACGACGGTTGCGGTAGCCCGAAATCAGGTACCCTGACGCAGGGTCTGGCTTCCGGTTCCACATTCCCGATCGGTGTAACGCATGTTCAATACTGCTACACTTCACCGAGCGGCTACACGGTTTGCTGTGACTTTAATGTAACGGTTGAAGACAACGAGGCTCCGAGCCTGACTTGTCCGCCGGACAACCTGTCGCTGACCTGCTTGCAGAGCCTGCCGGCTCCGGGTACACTGGCTATGTTCCTTGCCAGTGGTTTGGCTTCGGACAACTGCGGTGTTACGGCTATCGAGTCCAGCGACTATGACAATGACCTGACCCACTGTGCTTATGACGGTATCCGTACGATCGTTCGTACGTACACTGCCTGGGATGCTGCCGGTAACTCAACTACCTGCTCGCAGACCTTCCAATATGTGGAAGATACGCAAGCGCCTGTTCTGGCTATCAAGCCGATCGACATCACTGTTGAGTGTGCTGACGAAGTTCCGGCTGTTCCGAATCAGTCGGCTACGGATAACTGTGGTACGGTTAATATTGATTTCTCTGAAGAGGTCCAGCCGGGTGACTGCGAAAATCAATTCGTAGTAGTTCGGACGTGGGTGGCTACCGACCTGTGCGGTAACTCCGCGGAATGGGTTCAGACGATCAATGTGAATGATACGGAAGCACCGACGCTGCTCGTAACGCCGCTTAATCTGCAAGTGGATTGCTACGACAACGTTCCGGCTGCTCCGCAGCAATTTGCTGAAGACAACTGTGATGTAGCCTTCATCGACTTCTCCGAATCTGTTGATCCGGGTCCGTGCCCCAACCAGGTGGTGATCAGCCGCCGTTGGATCGCTTCCGACCTGTGTGGCAACACTTCAGATGTATGGCAGACCATCACCGTGAATGACGATGAGCCGCCTGTATTGCTGACGACGCCGATCGACCGTACGGTTGAATGTTCGGCTGAAGTTCCGGATGCTCCGGTTGGCAATGCAACGGACAACTGCCAGATCGTATTTGTAGACTTCTCCGAAGATATTCAGCCGGGTGGTTGCGAAAACCAGTACGTGATCGTACGTCGCTGGAAAGCTACCGACCTGTGTGGAAATACAGATGAGCACTGGCAATTTATCACGGTTCATGACGACGAACCGCCTGTACTGGCAGTTACGCCTGTTGACCGCACGTATGAGTGCGCCGAAGACGTAGAGGCTGCTCCGTTGCAGTCGGTGACCGACAACTGTGGTGTCGCTTTCGTAGACTTTAGCGAGACTGTAGATCAAGGTCCTTGTCAGAACCAGTTCACGATCGTTCGTGGATGGATCGCTTATGACCTGTGTGGTAACACTGCTGAGCATTGGCAGTATATCACTGTTTATGACAACCAACCGCCGGTGTTGCTGACGACGCCGCAGGATCAGACGGTTACCTGTGCACAGGATGTTCCGGCTGTTGCGGTTGTTGAAGCTACCGATAATTGCGGAATTGCTTTTGTTGACTTCTCTGAGTCTGAAATTCCGGGTGACTGCGCAAATCAATATGTAGTGGTGCGTCGCTGGGTAGCTACTGACCTGTGTGGCAACACTGCTGACCATTATCAGTACATTACGATCTTCGACAACGAAGCTCCGGTCTGGGATCAGCCCGCTCCGGACAACCCGGCTGTTGAATGTTCTGAAGAGGTTCCGGCTGTACCGGTACAGACTGCTACGGACAACTGTGGCAATCCGGTGATCATGGACTTCTCTGAAGTTATTGCTCCGGGTACCTGCCCGAACCAATTCACGGTAATCCGTACCTGGGTTGCTATGGATGATTGTGGCAATGCCACGACCCGTGTTCAGACGATCTCTGTTTCCGACATTGAGGCTCCGGTACTTGCCGGTCTGCCTGCTGCTACGGTGAACGTAGAGTGCTCGGAGGACGTACCGGCTGTTGCAACGGTAACTGCTACGGACAACTGCGACGAGCCGATCGTACTTGACTTTAGTGAGGTAGAAGTTCCGGGTACCTGCCCGAACCAATACCAGATCATTCGCACCTGGACAGCTCAGGATGACTGCGGCAACCGCGTATCCTTTGTTCAGACGATCACGGTAAGCGATAACGAAGCTCCGGTATGGGATCAGGCTGCTCCTGCTTCCCCGGTTAACGTAGAATGTTCGGAAGACGTACCGGGTGTGCCGGTTCAAACGGCTACGGACAATTGCGACGTTCCGGTTGATATCAACTTCAACGAGGTGATCAACTGGGGTACCTGCTCCAACCAGTTCCAGGTAGTACGTACCTGGACAGCTGCCGATGACTGCGGTAATATGACGACCCGTGTTCAGGTGATCAACGTAAGTGACACCGAGGCACCGGTACTGGCAGGTTTGCCAGCTGCTGTGGTTAATGTAGAGTGTTCGGAAGACGTACCGGCTGTAGCCAATGTAACGGCAACAGACAACTGCGCCAATCCGATCTATTTTGACTTTAGCGAAGTAGAGATCCCGGGAACCTGCCCGAACCAGTACAGCATTACGCGTACCTGGACGGCTCAGGATGACTGTGGAAACTCGACCTACTTTGTACAAACGATCAACGTAAGCGATACAGAAGCACCGGTACTGGCAGGTTTGCCAGCTGCTGTGGTTAATGTAGAGTGTTCGGAGGAATTTCCGGCTCAAATAGAACAATATTCAGCATGGTTACGTACATCAATTTGGGTGTGCGCTATCATGC
>SBHD01000280.1 GCA_006226345.1 Bacteroidota bacterium
CGACACGGGCCAGCACATCGGCGACCTTTTCCGTACGGGCATCGCCAAGGGCCTTGTAGGTGCCGGGGCAGCAGGGGTTGATGCGCCAGAGCTGGATGGATATCTCCTGTGGAATGCCTTCGGCGCCGCTCAGGAAACCGATACCGCCGCTGAGGATCTGGCAAAAGTTGTGCTGTGGGTCGCGTTTCCAGATCTTCTTTTCAAGGGCCCGGCCGCGTGCCCAGTTGCCGCCCAGCCACATATCTTCCGTGGCGCCCCAGTAGCCCCAGGATAAGGGATGGCCTTTCACCAGGTAGGTTTCTTTTTCCACGAGCGGGTCTTTGTCGTCGCCGTTAACGCCGCGCGACTCGAAAAGCTCAGCCAGTTCCATCAGGCGGCTGCCTGCGTGCTTGTGGTAGCGGTCGATGCTGGAAATATCGAACCGGGTGACACCTTTTTCGATCAGGATGTCGAGGATCTCGCGGTTGAGCAGGTCGCCGTTGGTTTGCAGCATAATTTGCGTGGCATTTCCATAGCGTTCGCGCAGGCGGTCGAGGATCAGGTACAGTTTTTTCTTTTCGGCCAGAGGTTCACCGCCGGACAGGATGATCCGGTCGATGGTATCGGGCAGGTTGTCAATGATCTGCAGGCATTCAGCCGCTGTGATCCGGTTACCTTGCGGGCCGGACAGGTTATAACAGTGATCGCAGGTGTCGTTGCAGAGTTGGGTAAATACCCAGTAGAGGGATTCGCAGTGGTTGTAGGTCATTGGTCGAGTTTTCGCCAGAAATCCATTTCCTGTTTCATTCCGGTACGGGGGTCGGCGATAAAGGCCTCCAGGTTGTCGAACATGTCAAGCCGGCCGTTTTCCATGTAGGCCAGGCGGTCACCCATGCACACGGCTTCCTTGAGGTCGTGGGTGACGAATACTGCCGTGGTGTGGTAGGTATCGGCCACCTGGCGGAAGAGTTGCTGCATATTGGCCCGGGTTTCAACATCGAGGTTGCCAAAGGGTTCATCGAGCAACAGGATACGGGGATTGATAATCAGGGCCCGGCCGAAAGATACCCGCTGTTTCTGACCGCCCGAGAGCTGGTGCGGCATTTTCTTCGACTGGCCTGCAAGGTCGAGGTTTTGCAGCAGCTGGTTTGTCTTGTCCCGGACGCCCGTTTCGGATTCCCGGCGAAGGCGCAGCCCAAATGCTATGTTTTCAAAAACATTGAGGTGCGGAAACAACAACGCTTCCTGGTACAGGTATACCATGCCGCGTTCCTGTGGGGGGCGTTTCAGCAAGGACTGTCCCTCCAGCAGGATATCGCCGTCGTCGGCGGTCAGCAACCCGGCCAGGGTTTTCAGCAGGGTCGTTTTGCCGCAACCCGACCGGCCGAGCACAGCCAGCGTTTCACGTTCTCTGACGCCGAACTGCACTCCACGCAGTACGGTTTCCGCGCCAAAGCGCACCTGGAGGTCCCGGACAGTCAGCAGATCAGGCATGGATTTTTTGTTGAAAACGGTGATTGAGCCAGAGAAAAAGCAACGGCGGGCAAATCAGCAAAGTGCTTCCCAGGGCGGCAAAATACGGGTTTGCCTCACCAATATACTGGTATACCCGTACCGGAAGGGTCGGTACTCGTCCCTGCCCGATCACCGAAGTGAGTCCGTATTCGAACCACGACAACAGGAATGTTTGAAAAAGACCGTTCAGCAATGCCGGGCGGGATATCGGCAGCAGCACCCTCGACCAGGCTGCCGCCGGGGTGCCGCCAAGTGTGTATACCAACTCTTCCATAGCGCGCAGGCGAGGTGTCCAGTGGTTGACAAAGAGGATGATGGTAAACGGGAAAACGATCAGGAATTGACCGAGGAACACGCCAGCCACTGTGCCGTTCAGACTGGTCTTAAGAAAGAAAAACTGCAGGCAAAAGGCATAAATGACCGGCGAAAAAGCATAGGGGAGGTAGGCAATGGCCACCAGTGTCTGCCGGTGCGGATGCCGGGCAATGGTACGGGCGACCCGGAACCCCAGGGCCGTACAGGCCAGGGCAACCGCCAGTGCCGTGAACGCAGAAAAAAGCAGGCTGCCTGATATCCCGCCTATGCTTAAGGCCTGCGTCCAGTGTTGCAGGGTCAGCTCATCCGGAATTAACAGGGGGAAGCGCCATTGGGTCGCCAGGGAAAGCAACGGCAGGTACACAAATGGAAGCGCCAGTACCAGGATCAGTCCGGTAAAAAAAGCCTTTTTCATAGCGCGTGCCCTTTTGTTTCCCGGCCGGGCCGGAAACCGATCAACATGCCCAGCACGATCAGCGCATACAGCACGGTAATGACATACGCCTGCGGCAGTTCCAGCAGATCAAACCGGCGGAATTTCTGCGCTATGAGTATCGAGATCATCCGGTTCGACTGGTTGCCCAGGATCAGCGGTACTTCATACGCGCCAAAGAGAAATACACTATACAACACCAGTACAGGCCGGAGTTTTCGGAGCAACACGGGTACGGCTATCCGCCAGACCGCTTGCCTGTGACTGGCACCAAGAGTGCGCGCCAGCCGCATCAGTTCCGGTATGTGTTCGGAGCGAAAAAACTGCTGCGCCACTACGGTGAAAAACGGGAAGGTAGCCATTGTCAGTACCAGTATCACGCCGACCTGCCCCGGATCGTTGATCAACGGTGGAAAATCCTCCGGTCCCTGAATAAGCCCTGTTCCGGCTGCAAAACGCGCCAGTAACCCTGAACTGCCAAGCAACTGAAACCCCCAAAATGCCGCCACGATCGGGGGGATAGCCAGCGGCCAGTAGATCCCGAATCGCAGCCTGCTATGCACCAGTTGGCGTTGGAAGGTCAGGACTATTGCTAGCGCCAGTCCGGTCGACAACAATACGCAGCCGGCCGCTACGGCCATGCTGAGCCCGGCGGAAGTCCAAAAGCCGCTGTGACCCAAAACGGTCTGCCAGTACTGCAGGGTGAAGCCGGTACCCAGTGCTCCGGCGATACCCATACTGTAAGCCAGGGCATACGAAAGACCGGCGGCAAGCGGGAAAAGGGCTGCCAGGATAAAAAAGGCGACAAAAAGTATTTCGGACCGGGACTGGATTGTCAATGTACCTGTGAATTCGTGTTGGATGCGAATTAACAAAAAACCTGGACTTAGCGCCTATCCGCCCGTTCTAATTCTCAATCACCTGCTCCCGGAAATCCCGGTACAAGCGGATCATGTACTCCGGCGCGGGTTCCTGCAGGGCCTTTTCATTGATCTCCTGTCGACGGGGGGCATAGCGGCGGCCGGGGGTGTTTTCAAAACGATTGCGCCATTTCGCGGGTAATTTTTCGAGGTCAAGCACGGTGCCGTCACCCCATACGGCGGGCTGCATTTTTTCAAGCTGGGCTTCGGGCGAGATCATAAAGTTGAGTACAGCCAGGGCGCCGGCCTTGTTGGTCGCTGTAGCCGGAATGCCCAGGAAGTGCGAATTTTGAATGGTCCCGGAGTCAAACACATAAGCGCGGGCAGTGGCCGGGAAGATATTTTGCAGGATCTTATTGTCCACCTCGCTGTCGTTGTTGCTGAAGGTGAAGTCGAGCTCGCCGTTGGCAAACATCTGGTGCGTGGCGGCCAGGCTTTCGGGGAAGGTATTGCCGTTGCGCCAGAAATAAGCCTTGTTCTGGTTGATGAAGTCCCAAAGTTGACCGCTGAGTTGCGCGTATTTCGTTTCGTCAAAGGGGCCGTTCAGCGCATCCGGATTGCCGGCCAGGGCGATCATCCAGGATTTGAGCAGGGTCATGCCGGTAAACTCGTACGGGATCGTGAATTTGCCGGGGTGTTTCCGGACGTATTGCCCCAGTGCTTCGAGCGTGCGCGGAGGCTCCGGAGTGCGGGTGGTGTCGTAGATCACCGCCAGCTGTACATTTCCCCAGGGACATTCGTAGCCATCTACTTTTTGCTGGAAATCGTAACCGATAAAAGGGTTGCCAAAATCGATGTATTGCGCATTAGGCAACAGATCGGTGAAGGGCCCGTACAGGGCTTCTATCTGCCGGAGCTGGTAAAACGTCTCGCCGTTGATCCAGCAGAGATCGATACTGCTTGCCTGCCTGCCTGCTTCTTTTTCTGCCAGCAGGGTTTTTACGATCTCTGTGCCCTGGCCGGGTGCGATCTGCAGGTTGATACCGTACCGCTCCTTTACCGTGGGTGTAATATACTCCGCCATATACCGGTTGATGAGCGGATCGCCCTGCCACATCATCATGTAAACGGTGGTGCCGCCTGCCTGCTTTTCGATCCGGGGCCAGGAGAGGGTGCGGAGGTCGGGTCGTGTATCCTTGGGCGAACCAGTGCAGGCTCCGAAAATGAAAAGAGAAAGCCAGAATGCGAAATAGCGCATGGAATAATAGTTTTATGGTCCTGTGATGGTCCTGTTCGCCTCTTCGGTGAAAGATCAAAACCTGTACCGCAGCGAAAACTGTACCTGCCGCGGCGGTGCTGCGTTGCGCCGTACCAATACGCCTGAATCGCGCCCGCCTACCTGGATCTGGTTACTCTGGGTGGCGTTGTTGGAATAGCCGCTGAGGTTGACGGCGTTCAGCACATTGAATATATCGGCCCGAATGATCAGACTACCGGCGCCCAGCGGCCATTCATATTCGGCAGCCAGGTCGAAGGTGTTTGACCAGGGCAGGCGATCGCTGTTGCGGCTCTCGCCAGGGTGGCGGTCGCTGTTGCCGACGTAAGCATCGCCAAAGGAACGACCGTCGCCATTAAGGTCGGTGGTGCCGTATACGGTGGCGTTGGGGATGCGGTTGACGGGCTGACCGCTCTGCAGCAGGGTAGCCAGGGTCAGGCTGAGATTTTTCAGCGGGTAATAGGTGTAAATGGCATTGACGACATGTGTGCGGTCGTTAATGCTGGACCCCCATTCAGATTCAAAGTCATTGCTGTCCTGGGCACGAAAGTTGATGTCTTCGGTGTTGTTGCGCAGGCGCGAAAGAGTGTAGATGAGCCGCCAGGCATAGCGATCATCGGCGCGGTCCTTTTGCAGGTTGAAGGAGGCAGCCAGGTAGTTGGCCTCGCCTTCTGTTTCCGACACTACGACATTGCGCGCCACACCGGTCAGCACCTCCCCGTTGATCGTTGCGCTGTTGTTGCTGATCGGCACGGGACGCGTCAGGTCGGCTTCGGCAGCCGTCCGTACCACCGCATTGTCCGGATCGGTGAGCGGGTAGGGGATGGGTGCATTCAGATCGCGCAGGCGGAACAGGTTGTACGATTTGTTGTACATCAGGTCTACATAGAACAGGCGTTTGTCGTCGAGCTGACGCTGGTAACCAAGTGTGAGCTGGTGGGTGTACGGGTTTTGATACCCGTTGGGATTGAGGATGCGGCGTTCATTGCTGAAGGCCTGTTCGCGTTGTGCCTGCAATTCGGTGTAGGAAGGTCCGTTGAGATAGGGCACACCGGCGACCGAGGCAGTCAGGTTCCCGTCGAAGGTGATCCTGTCCAGGTCGGTGCCGGCCGGCAGGATCCCCTGGTCGATCAGGGCCTGGAGTTGTTTTCGGTAATCGGCGGAAGTGGTGTTTTGCTGCAGGGCATCTGAATACACGGCATAGAGTATTTTGTCGTAAAAAATGCCGTATCCGCCCCGAATGGCGCTCATGCTGTTGATCTTGTAGTTGAAGGAAAAACGGGGCGCCAGATTGTTGAAGTCGCCTTTATCGCCACCTCCTTTTGAGAGGTTATCGTAATCGTAACGCAACCCCAGCGTCAGCAACAGGTTCCGGCTAACCGAAAACGCGTCTTCCACATAGGCGGAAAAGATCGTCTGCCGGGTTCCGAACGAACGGGGGCGCAGCTCCACATTGTAGTTCAGTACTTCCACGCCGGCGGGCAGGTCGGTGGGTACCAGGCCGCTGCCCGGGTTTTGTGCACGCAAAGCATCCAGTTGGGCCTGTGTGAGCCGGACGGTGTAATTTCCGTTTACATTGCCGCCGCCGAGCAGACTGTGGTCGGCGCTAATGGCCTCCACGCCGGTTTTGACAATATGCCGGTCGGTGTAGAATGCCAGTTTCTGCTGGGCCTGCACGGTATTTTCGAGGGCATCGAAGATATAACCCGGATGGCCGAGAATGGCGATAGGCTGCTCTTGCGGGTCCCAGACGACCACCTGCGGGCTGTTTTCGTTTTGCGGCCGGCCATAGTTCCAGCGAAAGCGGCTGTATTGTACATTGGTCTCGGACTTGAAGCGTTCGCCGAGGTAGGTATTTTGCAGGGCCACCAGTGCACTGTTGCGATCCTGGTAATTGGCTGCTGATGGAAACGTTACACCGCCCTCGAGGCCGCCACCCTGCCGGGCGATGTTGACTACACCGATGTTGGCCCGGATGGCACTGTGGAACCGGCTGCTCCAGTGTTGGTCAATTTTGGCACTCAGGTAACTGAAGTTGTTTTCGCCACGTACGGTTTCCCGCACGCCGAGTTGCGGAGAGTGGAGCAGGTTGTCCTTCTGGTCGCGGGTGAATTCAGCATTAATATAGTAAAAAGTGCGATCCTTGCGCAGCGGGCCGCCTACACCGAAACCGGCCTGATAGCGCCGGAAGCCGTCTTTAACAGCATTGCCCGACAGATCGCGCTGGGCATAGGGCGAGGAGGCATCGAAATTGCCGCCGGGGCGGGTCACCACAAAGGCTTCACCGCCGGGAGTATTACTGCCGCTGCGGGTGGTGAGGTGTACGATCCCGTTGCCGCTCAGGCCGTATTCCGTGGAGAAGTTGTTGGTCAGGACGTTAATGCTTTTCACAAACCCTACCGGTATGTTGAACTTCATACCACCGAGAAAGCGTTCATTGTTGTCCATGCCGTCTATCAGGTAGTTGGTGAACAGGGAGTTGGCGCCATTGATGCTCACATTGGGCGCCTCGGGGTAAAATCCGGTGGCCTGCACCACATTAGGCAGGCGATACAGGATGCGGGTAATGTCCCGGCCTTCGAGTGGCAGGGTTTCGACCTCGCGTTGCCGCAACAGGGAGGATACTTCCGCATTCCGGGTATTGATCCGGCTCGACCCCAGGATCACTACTTCCTCTACGGCCTGTTCCATCTTTTTGCCCAACTCGAGCGATACACTGGTGCCCGTACCAGCCTGTAGTACCACCTCACTTTTTCGAACTTCATAAAATTCAGGGGTTTCCAGAGCGATCACTTCGTATGTGCCGGCAGGCGAAAGGCCATAAAAAACAACCCGGCCCTGGCTGTTCGTGGTTTTTTCCGCCCAATAACCAATACCGGTGTTTTGCACCCGTACCACGATGCCGGGTAGCGGTGCTTGTGTGGAAAAGTTGCGCACGGAAACATCCAGATCATTTTGGGCAAAAAGGGGAGCGGAAAAAAACAGGAAGATTACAAACACGTGCTTACGCATAGGAGGCGATATGGTGGTTAGACAAAAAGCGGCTGCAAAATCTGAAAATGTCCGGTTTTTTATTGTCGGGACTGAAACAAATCGGGTATCCGGGCCTTTAATTGAGGTCCGGCCTTCCATCCGGGGGAAGCCCGTTTGCAGAAAATAGCCGGCACACAGGTGCTGTCTTTCGGTGGTTTGGGTGCAGCGTACTACATTTGTACGACTGTAATAAATACTCAACTATGCGTTATTTTCTGCTACTCCTGCTGCTGTGGCAACTTGCCTGCAAAGCACCTTCCTCCTCCGGAGAAAAAACAACCGGTACCGCTCCACGGGTAACTGCCGTGCCGGCGTATTCCGGTGGCCTGCCCCTGGATAAGATCCGGCTGCCTGAGGGATTCCGGATCACAGTTTTTGCCGAAGGAATAAAAAATGCCCGCTCCATGTGCCTGAGCCCCGACGGGACGCTTTTCGTTGGTACCCGCAATGAGGGGAGTGTGTATGCGCTTCGCGATACGAACGGCGATATGACAGCCGACCTGAAATACGAGCTGGCTTCCGGCTTGCGTATGCCCAACGGTGTGGCCTTTCGCAATGGTGCCCTTTTTGTTGCCGAGGTAAGCCGCATCCTTCGTTTCGATGATATCGAGAACCGCCTCGCAAACCCGCCGCAACCGGTAGTGGTGTACGACAAATATCCGACCGATGCGCACCACGGATGGAAGTATATTGCCTTCGGGCCGGATGATAAATTATATATCCCTGTGGGAGCGCCCTGCAACATCTGCGAGCCGGAAAACCCGATTTATTGCTCTCTGACCCGGCTCGATGTGGACCATCCCGGGGCCGAACCGGAGATCGTACAGTCCGGAATCCGCAATACGGTAGGGTTTACCTGGCATCCGGGAAACAGGCAATTGTGGTTTACCGACAACGGGCGCGACATGTTAGGCGATGACATACCGGCCTGTGAGTTGAACCATGCCGTGCGCGACGGCCAGCACTTTGGGTATCCGTATTGCCACCAGGGCGACCTGCCGGATCCGAAGTTTGGAGAGAAGCGCCCGTGTTCGGATTTCACCCCGCCGGCTCAGAATCTGGGACCTCATACGGCTCCGCTGGGCCTTGAATTCGTGCTGAGCAGTAGCTGGCCGGAAGCGTACAAAAACCAGATCCTGATCGCGGAGCATGGCTCCTGGAACCGGAGTAAAAAGATCGGCTACCGCCTCACGCTGGTCCGGTTGGGCGAAGAGGGCCAATGTATAAGTTACGAGCCATTTGCCGACGGGTGGCTGCAGCCGGAAGAGCAGGTCTGGGGTCGCCCTGTTGACCTGGAATGGCTGCCGGATGGCTCCCTGCTGGTGTCGGACGATTATGCCGATGCGATCTACCGGATTTGGTATGCCGGCGGGAACTAGCCTGGAAAAAGCCAGTTGTTTTCTCCTTTGAACGAACAACCCAACCACACCATGCAACTCTACGACCAGATACAGGAAGCCCTCGGGGCTATTCGCCAGCACACAGACTTTGTCCCCCGGACAGCAATTATCCTGGGTACCGGGCTGGGCAGTCTGACAGAGGAGATCGAAACTGCCGCAGATATTCCCTATAGTTCCATCCCGCATTTTGCCCGGAGTACGGTGCAGAGTCACCAGGGCAGGCTGGTCTTTGGCCGGCTTGGCGGCCATCCGGTGGTGGCGATGGCGGGCCGGTTTCACTATTATGAGGGCTGGACGATGCAACAGGTGACCTTCCCGGTGCGTGTACTGAAAATGCTGGGTATTGAGCGCCTGATCCTGACCAATGCCTCCGGCGGGGTCAATCCGCATTTACGCGGGGGGGATATCGTGGTGGTCCGCGACCACATCAATCTGATGCCCGAAAACCCGCTGCGTGGGGAGAATGACGAACGACTCGGCCCGCGTTTCCCGGATATGTCCGCGCCATATGATACTGACCTGCGCGCCCGGGCGCTGTCGATAGCCCGGGAACACGGGATCCGGGCCATGGAAGGTGTATATTGTGCTCTTCAGGGCCCCAACCTTGAAACTCCGGCCGAATATACCATGTTGCGGCACCTGGGTGGCGATTGCACGGGCATGTCGTCGGTACCCGAGGTGCTGGTGGCCCGGCATATGGACCTGCCTGTGCTGATGTTATCGATGGTCACGAATGTATCCTTCCCGCCGGGCGTGATCCAGGAAACCTCAGTGGAAGACGTGATCGCGGTGGCCCGGTCGGCAGAGCCCCGGTTGCGGCAGATGATCGAAGGGGTGCTTGCGGCGGTCTGATCAAAAATCCAACCATATAATCTAACCGAATTCAACTAACATGCTCATTTCCGCTATTGTCGCAGTTGCCCGAAACGGGGTTATTGGCAAGAACAACCAGATCCCCTGGTATTTGCCGGCAGACCTGGCTTATTTCAAACGCACGACCATGGGGCATCACATCCTGATGGGCCGCAATAGTTTTCGCAGTATAGGCCGGCCGCTGCCCAAACGTACCAATGTGGTCATTACCCGCGACCCGTACTTTTCAGCTTCCGGGGTATTGGTAGCGCACTCCATCCGGGAAGCACTGGAACTGGCCGCGGCCAATGGGGAGACAGAGGCTTTTATCATCGGTGGAGGCGTGATCTATCGCGACAGCATGGACATGTGGGACAAGGTGTATCTGACCGAAGTGGATGCGGAACCGGAAGGTGATGTTTTCTTCCCTGATCTGGATGAGGCAGACTGGAAAGAAACCTGGCGGGAAGCACACCCTGTTGATGAAAAAAACGAATTCGCGTTCACCTTTCGGGTGCTCGAACGGGTCGGCAGGAATAACGAATAACCTGCCGTATTTGACTGAAATCAGCGTTTTTTCGCTGTATTCAGATTTCTTCAGAGGGAAACAGCCTAAGATTCTCGCTTTTTTTCTATACTTTTGCATCCGATTTGCCGCGTAAAAGACGCAGCGAACCTTTTGGTGGGATTATACACAAAAGTTAGGTTGCATACATGGAAAAGAAGCGTTTGCTTATCGTCACCCAGGAGATGGAGCCCTATACGGACGGCAATGACATCTCGAGGCTGGTGGCGCAGTTACCCAAATTTCTTCAGGACAACGGTTATGAATTGCGGATCTTGATGCCACGTTATGGTGTGGTGAATGAGCGTCGCCACCGTTTGCACGAAGTAGTACGACTCTCCGGGATGAATATCATTGTAGATGACGATGATTACCCGCTTATCATTAAAGTAGCTTCCTTACCCGGATCCAGGCTCCAGGTTTATTTCCTCGACAACGAAGATTTCTTCAAGCGGAAATTTGTTTTCAACGATGCCGATGGCAAACCGTTTGAGGACAACCCGGACCGCGCGGCCTTTTTCTGCAAAGGCGCGATCGAAACGGTTAAGAAGTTTGGCTGGCCGCCGGATATTATTCTCTGTCATGGCTGGCTGACCAGTTTACTACCCCTTTACCTGAAGACAGCTTATAAAACCGAGCCGCTTTTTGCCAACTCCACTGTGGTATACAATGTATATCAGGATGGACACGGCGAACTCGGTGGTGACCGTTTTTTCAAGAAGGCGGCCATCAATAACCTGTCTGAAGCCGACCTGGAAGCTTATCGCAACGGCGATGGCATTTCCATGGAAAAAGGCGCCTGTACCTTTGCCGACGCTATTGCCATTGGCAGCGAATCCGTTGATGCCAACGTTGATTATCTGTCCGTCGCGCAGGATAAACCGGTGCTTCCGTGGGCAGGCGAAGAATCGTTTCTGGAGGATTCACTGGAGTTTTACCGCCAACTGAACGAAGCGGAAGTTTCGCAGTAAGCGGGCAAAACACTGAATGAAATACCATGCTATAGCGGGCGGAAGTTCTTCGCCCGCTATACTTGTTATAACAGCACGGACAAGCGTTAACCGGCGGCGACGCCAACCACAATTTGCCAGGACGCTAAACGTGCCACTCAAAAGCCTGTTTTTACGTCTGGCTATCCATACCTTTGCCAGTCATTTCCAAACACATGAAACACTCTATCGTTAAGCACATCCTTTTTATGCTCCTGCTTTCGCTGGGGCTTTTCGCCGCGTATAACTGCAACAAACCCACCCCGTTCGGTGCCGATCTGCTGGATGACCAGCTGGCCGACTATGATTACACCGATACCCTGACGGTGTGGTGCACCGTGTTGCCGGAAGACAGCCTGATCACTGCCGATCGCTCTTCCACGTTCGATTACTTTTTTTGCGGCGAATTGAAAGACCCGGTATTCGGATACTCCCGTTCGGATATATACAGCCTGTTCCGGCTGAGCGGGCTCAGTCCTAATTTCAAGGATGCGCTCGTGGATTCGATCGTGATGTACCTGCGCTATGATAATGCTGGCATTTACGGCGACACCTTGCAGCCTCAAACCCTGCGGGTGCACCGCCTGGCGCAGGATACCGTGCTGCACTGGTCTACCAATTACTATTCCAACCAGTCCTTTCCGGTAGGAGAACAATTGGGAGAGGTCGCCAATTTTCTTCCCCAGCCCAATACGGATTTCCCCTTGTTGGGCGATTCTACGAATACCGGGCCGTATGTGCGCATCCCCCTGGATAACGCCTTTGGCCAGGAGATACTGGATATCGACAGCCTTGATCTGACTACGGATTCCACTTTTTGGACCAATGTCCGGGGGCTGCGCATCTCTTCCGAGTCTGGCGGTGATCCGGGCGCCATGCTGGCATTTGACCTCAATAACAGCAGCTTTAGTTTTATCCGCTTGTACTACAAATATGCTACGGATACCATAACTGAGTCGCGGGCTTACACGTTCTCCTTCGTCGGCGGGAATAAATTCACCGGTTTTACCCATGACTATACCGGTTCAACTGTAGCGCCTTATCTGCAGCAGCAGGCAGATGATCTGCTGTTTGTGCAGGGTATGAGCGGGTTGCGCCTGAAGGTGCAATTTCCATATGCCCACTTAATCGATAATATTGCGGTGAATAAGGCTGAGCTGGAGCTGACCGCGGCAGTTTTGCCGGGCGACAATCCATTGCTGGAGCCGGCAAAGCAGCTGGTGTTGACGGAATCTGTGGGAGACACCACCGTTTCGCTGACCTCTGATGTGTTATACTCACTTGGGAGTGCTCTCACAGGCGGATTCAATGCTTTTGGCGGATTTCCGGAGGAAGAGTCCGATAACGGTATGATAGTTGATCGGTACAGAATGACGCTGACGCGCCGTTTTCAGGCTATGGTCGACAACACATCGGGTGATATCAAGGATCAAACCCTGTTTATCAATGTATATCCCCAAAGCCGGTCAGCCGGCCGCGCTGTGTTCTATGGCCCGAAAAGCACCACCTTCCCGGCAAAGCTGATTTTAAAGTATACCAGAGTACAATAAACATTAACAACCAAGTACTAATCCAGTTATCCATCCGGTTTACGTATAGCCTTTCGCAGGCATAAAATGAAAACGCCTTATGTGTGGTATTGTCGCCTACATCGGTTCCAAAGAAGCCTATCCGATCATCATCAAAGGGCTGCATCGCCTGGAGTACCGGGGCTATGACAGTGCAGGTATCGCCCTGCAGAACGGGGATCTGAATGTTTACAAGAAAAAAGGGAAGGTAGCCGAGCTGGAGGCCTTTACCAGGGATAAGAATATTACTGGCCATACCGGCATGGGCCATACCCGCTGGGCGACGCATGGCAAACCGGATGATACTAACGCACACCCGCACACCAGCGGTAACGACCGCCTGGTGTTGATCCACAACGGGATCATTGAGAACTACGCCGTACTTAAAAGCGCCCTGCTCAAACACGGTCATGTGTTCCAGAGCGAAACGGATACGGAAGTGCTGGTACACCTGATCGAAGAAGTGCAGCAGCGTGAAAACCTCCCGCTCGAGGAAGCGGTACGGCAGGCGCTGACGCAGGTGCATGGTGCTTATGCGATTGTGGTCATGGACAAAAACGATCCGGAAAAACTTGTGGCGGCGCGCAAATCAAGCCCCTTGGTTATAGGTATTGGAAAAGGTGAATTTCTGGTCGCCTCCGATGCCACGCCGATCGTCGAGCATACTAAAAAAGTCGTTTACCTGAATGACGAAGAAGTGGCCACCGTCACACGAGGCGGTGCGCTGACCATCAAAACCCTGCGCAACGAGGTCATGACGCCCACCATCCAGGAGATCGAGCTGGAGATCGAGCAGTTGGAAAAAGGCGGCTACGATTACTTCATGCTCAAGGAGATCTTCGAGCAGCCGGCCACCATAGCCGAATGTATGCGCGGCCGGATGAACGCCGAAGAAGGCTGGGTGCGCCTGGGAGGCATGGAGGAGTACAAAAAGCGGATGATCAATGCGCAGCGGATGATCATTCTGGGATGCGGCACTTCCTGGCATGCCGGGATGATCGCAGAATACCTGTTTGAAGATCTGGCCCGCCTGCCGGTGGAAGTTGAATATGCTTCCGAGTTCCGCTACCGCAATCCGATCGTGCGCGAACAGGATATTGTGTTGGCAATCTCCCAATCGGGTGAAACCGCCGACACCCATGCGGCACTGGAGCTGGCAAAGGAGCGCGGAGCGATTACCTATGGTATCGTCAATGTCGTGGGCTCTTCCATTGCCCGACTGACCCACAGCGGCTCCTATATCCACGTTGGCCCGGAAATTGGCGTGGCCTCCACCAAGGCATTCACTGGCCAGGTGACTATGCTGACGATCATGGCGCTGATCCTCGGATATGAACGGGGGTTCCTCGGCAAGTCTGAATACCAGAAACTGGTACAGGAGCTGGCCCTTATTCCCGGCAAGGTAGAAGACCTGCTGGAGAATTGTCAGGAACAGGTGCGCTACATTGCCGGGGAGTTCAAAAACGCCACCAATGCCCTTTACCTGGGGCGGGGTTACAACTTTCCGGTCGCCCTGGAAGGTGCCCTGAAACTGAAGGAAATTTCGTATATTCACGCAGAAGGATACCCGGCAGCCGAAATGAAACATGGGCCTATTGCCCTGATCGATGAGAATATGCCGGTTTTTGTCATTGCCACTAACCCAAGTGCCTATGATAAGATCGTTTCGAATATCCAGGAAGTTAAGGCGCGGAAAGGCGTTGTAGTAGCGGTGGTGACCGAGGGTGATACGACGATTACCAATCTTGCCGACTACACGATCGCCATTCCCAAAACAGCAGAGCCCCTTACTCCGTTATTATCTGTGATCCCCCTGCAATTGCTGGCCTACCATATTGCCCTGCTACGCGGTTGCAACGTCGATCAGCCCCGTAACCTAGCTAAATCGGTGACGGTAGAATAAAACACCCTCTACATCAACTACAAACCACCTGCTACGCTGTGAATAAATTAGATATTGAATACAATACCGAAAAACCCGATATCCGGTTTCCCGAATACGGCCGCGCGATCCAGCAAATGCTGGAATTTGCCAAAGTCATCGAAGACAAGGAAAAACGGCAAAAAACCGTAGAATCTATTATCGGCCTGATGCAACAGCTCAACCCGGCCGGTAATCGCAATATGGATGATTACCGGGAGAAATTGTGGAACCACGCCCTGGCTATCGTCGGGTATGATCTCGATGTTACCCTGCCTCCCGGCATCACGATCCGCAAGGAAGAGGATAAAACCCGGCCGGCTCGGATTGACTACCCGCCTACAACTCAGCGCCTGCGGCATTACGGCTATAATGTCCAAACCCTGATCAAAAAGGCGATTGAAATGCCGGACGGCTCTAAAAAGGAGGGTTTTGTGGAGGTGATCGCGTCTTACATGAAACTGGCCTACAAAACCTGGAACCGCGAGCATTACGTAAGTGACGATGTCGTAAAAGACGACCTGGAGATCCTTTCTGACGGCCAGCTCGAACTCCATGAAGGGCACAGCTCCCTGGATATTCTGGCGCACAGTGCCAGCAAACGGGAAAAAGAATCAAGCCGCAACCAGCGCCGCGGTGGCAAAGGTGGCGGCGGCAACAAAGGCCGGGGCGGCAAACGCAATTACGGCGGCTTCCGCAAAAGAAAGAAGTAACAGTTTTCTTTTCCTCAGACTAGAAGATCCCTGCTGTCGACCAGCACAGCACCTCCAATGGATTTGCCGGATGGTTCCGGTAGGACTGCAATATCGCTTTGACGACATCCGGGTGGGTGTTGCCCAGGCGCCGCAGGAAAGGCTTGTGCGTCCCTGCAGGTGCAATACTGCGGTGGAAAAAATACTGTCCGGTACCGGAAACGGTAAAATAACCGTAAAAACCGGCCGGCAGGTTTGCATCCTGACTCACACCCTTCAGTTGTTGCACCAACAGGTCTGCGGTCGGTTGTTGTTGCTCGTCCGGCGTCAGCGCATAACCCCACAGGTATCCCTCCTGAAGCGTTTCCAGTACCCGGTTCTGAAAATCCACACCCTGCTGGCGGGAGAGGCTCAGCTCATACCGGCCATCCTGGACATACAGCGTCCCGGTATTTATGATCACAGGATTCAAGGACAGACGGAACGTATACGTGCCGTTCGCCAGTGCTCCAATCGGTAAAAAACCGCGGGCCGGCCCCGGCCCACTCTGACAGCTGTCCGGCTGCCGGATCTCCAGCATTTGCACCTCGATCGTCTTGCCGGTTACCTGGGTAATGGCTTCGATCTGTACGTTTGAACAGGCATATTCGGCCTTGCTCTCCATCCATAAGCCAAATGTAGGTGATCCGTCAGCAGGAGCTCTTTCCTCATAGAGGTCCACGGTAAATTCCGGATCCAGGGTCACAATGATCTCCGGATCTTCCTCCTGTGTGGTATAGCAGCCTCCCAGGATCAGCAGGGTAAAGCCAAGAACAAAGCAGTGTATGGAACGAATTGACATAGGCAAACAACTTGATCGGTGCGCAAGGAAAACGCCGGAACGGCGAAAGTGCTGCCCGAAAGGCTGTAGTTTTTATCCTGAAACGTCAATTTTCAGAAGAGGTTTACATATCCAAGGTGGAACTTAGGCGCCCGCCAGTCAACTGACTGCCCGGCATCGCGCCGGCCGGTGGCCAGGCTGATGCCAAAAATCCCGGCCTGTGTTTCAAAGTTCAGACCGGCGCCAAACCCCCATGGACGTAAAAAAAGCCGGTTCCGGACGGTGCTGTTTTCCAGATAGCCGTAGTCGGTAAACGCGGCGAGGAAAGCATTTTGGCTGAGTAGCAAACGATATTCTGCCGTTGCCACAACAAAGCGGGTGGCAAACAGGCTTTCTTCGTCAAATCCGCGCAATAATTTATTTCCGCCCAGCCGGTATTGTTCGTTGGTAAACACAGGCCTGGAGGAGAAAATGCTCTTGCTCCGCACACTGAGTTTGACTGTGCTGCGGGCAAATATGGGAAAGTACACGTCAACCTGCCCTTCCAGCCGGTACCGGGCCACCCGTCCTGCAACCGAGTCGTACAGGCTCGCATAGCGAAATTCGGGATCAGCCGGATCCTGCAGGCCTTCGATCGTACTGTTGCGCAGGGTATTATTGAAACCCGCGACGCCGCGCAGGGTCAGCGCCCAGCCCTGTCGCGGGTTAAACCGGTAATCCAGTCGGTTGAGCATGGTTTCCAGGCCAAATCCATTTTGCCGGAGATCCAACACTTCCGGCAGGCGGCGGCTTTGGATAACGGCAGCGGTATCTATCTGTTGCAGGTATGAGGCGCTGTTTTCCCAAAAGAACTTGACGAAATCGCCGCCTTCGAGCAGATATTGCACCCCCAGTTCGCCTCCGGCATCTACCCAGGTGCTGTCGCGGCGGAAGATGTGCAGCTTCCCGTCCAGTCCAAACGGGAACCCAAACAGGTAGGGGATGCCGGCCTGCAGGTCGAGTTGCTGGGTTTCCGGGCGCAGGCGCTCGAGTTCGATCGAGAGCCGTTCTCCCAAATTGAGTGCGTTGAGAAAAGCAGCGCTGAGTGACCCGTTGAGCAGCAGGCGACCGTCCGTACTGTTGGGTTGGGGCAGCAGCCCGATGATAAAATCGAACCGGCTGGCACGTTTTTTCTTCAGGAATAGGTTTACCCGTGCCTCCTCCCCCCGGAAGGATACCGTTGGGTTGGCGGTGGTTTCCAGGAACAGAAGTGTGTTAAGCCGTTTTCGGATACGCAACACCTGTGCCTGGCTATAGGGTCTGCCTGGCCGTAGTCCCAGATACTGCGGCAGATAGGCTTTTGGCAGCCGTACATCTCCGCGGATCTGTAGATCGGCATAGGTGATGAATGGCCCGGGCAGTACCTGCAGCACTGTAGATACCCCACCGTCGGCATTTACGGCTACACTATCGAGCCGGATAGTTGCAAACGGATAACCGTTGTTTTCCATTTGCCGGAGCACCTGTTTCTCCAGGCGCAGCAGGTGGTCATAGCGAAGTGGTTTGCCCGTAAACAGTTTTTCCCGGAAGCCGGAGCCATTGAGCCATTGCTCCGGAATGCCGGCTGCCGCGCGCAATTGTACCCAGTACATGGGTGGGCCCAGGTACAGCCTGGCGGTAAGTACGCTGTCCGATTGACGGGATACGCTGTCGATGGAGGCGGCGAGGTAGGCATTCTGCCGCAGTTGGGTCAACAGTGCAATAGCACTGGTGTCAGTATAGGGAAGAAGGAAGGAATCCGGCGCAAACGCCTGCAGGCGTGGCTTCAGCTGATTCGTAAGCGCCGTAAATGTCGGAACATCAGATTGCGGGACAGCCAGGTGCAATACCTGTGCCGGTGCCTGCCAGGGCAGCAAGGCTAGGGACAAAAATGTACCGATCGCCCGGAAAAATAAGGATATACAGTCCTTGTGCACGAACAAAGGACGCGATTCTACGGATTGGCGTTGCCTGTTTATCCGCCAGGCTTGCATACAGGCGGATAAACAGACTTACCGGTGTTCCTCTCCTCCCGGACCTACAACCGTAATATTCGGCACGATCCAGCTGGTCAGTTTTTCTGCAACGAACAGGATCGGGAACCAGATCACCAGCAGGGTCCAGATCGGGAGGTCAAGGTAAACGAGCCACATGAATACATCGATCAGCAGCACGATAGCGATCACCCAGGTCACGATCAGCAACATGGCTGCGGCATTCTGGTGGGCCGAAACGATCCATCGGCCTACGATGATCCTGCCGTAGCTGTTGATCAGGCTTTCTGTGGCAGCGGTTTTGGCCACATAGCGGCAGATGCCGGCAAAACAGATCAACATGATGATCACACTACTGAAGATCCACATCACAAACTCCCACGCCGGTCGCACGGTTTGCCACATCTTGCCTTTCCAGCCGGTGATCTGCCGTTTGGCATTGTCGATGTTCTTGGCGATAGTCGTGGAGTCCGGAATGGAAATACTGCTCGAAGGGCTTTCGTTCTGCCGGGGGCGCACCGGATCGCTGGCGAGATTCCGCGCTGCAGCTGCAGCTGATGTGAACACCTGCACTGGTTGCGGATCGTCCTGACTGCTTTGCACAGCCGGCCGTGCCTTCTGTTTTCGCTTGGGAGCAGGAGGCGGTGCAGCCACCTCGTCAGGATCCGTAGGCGGTTCCGGGCGGATGGTCGTGGTCTTGCCACCGCGGACGATCTGGATGCCGATCAAGTGGCCGGCATTGTCGCTGTTGGAAAAATAGCGCTCATTGAACAGCAGCTGTTCGTAGTTCTTTTTGCCGTCGCCCTGGCGCTTGAGTACAGCCTTTTGAAAAATGAATTTTACCGTGCCCAACGGACGGTCATTTTTGTACCGGTATTCTCCCAAATACCGCTCGACCTGCTCCGATTTGGTGACGGCATGCAGGGTGGTCGTTGCCCCCACAAAAAGGAGTGCAAACAACACTAGAGGGAACTTTTTCATACGTAAGGCGGTGTAAGCGTTTGATTAACGTTAAGTGGTCTAATCAAAGACTTGCAAACGGGATTAAAATTCCGGCCTCAAAAGACAGGATACGCCTCAAAAATAGCCTAAATAGGGTAAAAAAGCATCTGCAGGGTCCTGATTTTAACTAAAAAAGAGTATCCGGTAGTCGGCTGGATTTTAGCGGAGAAGGGCTTTTAAGGGGGGCTGAACTGTCTTGTTTTTGAGCAGCACTGCACCGGGAAGTGGCTATTTAAGGTAGGTCGTGATCAGCCTGTTTTTTTTCGCCTCCAGTGCCAGGAAAATTTCCCAGATTGTGATCTTTCCGTCGCGCCGGGAGCGTTTGCGAAAGATCTGTTCCCGGTCGTTGGCATCGATGCTGACAAACCAGCCGTCGAGCCCGGCATTTTTATAATAGCTCGGGTTGTTATACCCCGCATATACGACCTGGTCAGATGGAGCCCCGATATAAGCCGGCGCAAAGAGAGCGAGGTACAGGTCGATGGTGTTGTTGAGCGGGACCTTTCCGGACCTTTCGTATTTCCGGGTGAGGTACAGTTCCGTGAGGTCCATCATAAACTCAATGTCCTGGTTGCGGCAGGCTTCCAACACGTCTTCAAACCGAACGGGTTTTCCCTTGTATTCCAGGCTTTGGAGGCCGACCCGGGTAAACTGTATCCAGCCGGCTGCGACCTGATCGCTGCGAACGCGGAACGGTTTCAGGCCGCATTCCAGGTAAGCAGCCTCATAGATTGCCAGCGGTGTGGATTGGATTTGTGCAGCGATCTCGCGGGTGCGGCGGATAACTACCGCTTTTTGATAGGGGTCTACCTGTTTGGCCAGTTCGGCCTCAAAAATAGCAGTAAGGTGCTCGTCGGAGAAACTTCCAAATTCGTTGACATATACCGGATAAAAAAAGCGCTGCTCGATATCTTGCAACAGATCGATGAGGGGATTGCTGACTGCCCACAGGATAGTGCCCAGAATGGCGATCAGGATCAGGTTGCGGCGGCCCCAGACAAAAACGAAACGGTAACTTTTTTTCAGGAATCGAAACAAATACCGGACTGCCAACCGGATGATCCGCAGGCTCTGCAGGATCAGGTATACGAGCAGGATACAAGCGATCCACCGCAGCCAGGTATCCTGGGTAAGCAGGTACTGGACAAAATCAAATACCGCCTTGCTCTCTGCACGGGAACACCCGCTCAGGAGTACCAAACACCCGATGTATAGGCTGGTTCGCATATGTTTTCTTTTCCGGCAGGTATGATTATCCTGTATGCCGGTATTTTTCCCGCTATTCCCTGTCCGTCCCCATAATGTGCCGCAGCAAAGCCTCGTCCGTTGTGCCGCCGGCAAAATCGTCAAATGCTTTCTCCGTGACCGTAATGATATGGTCGCGGATAAAGGGAGCACCTTCCCGGGCACCTTGTTCGGGTGCCTTCAGGCAGCATTCCCATTCCAATACGGCCCAACCGTTGAAACCGTATTGTGCCAGTTTGGAAAAGATGCCTTTGAAATCTACCTGCCCGTCGCCCAGGGAACGGAAGCGCCCCGGCCGGTCAATCCAGCTCTGGTATCCTCCGTAGACACCGCTGCGGCCACTTGGATTGAACTCCGCGTCTTTAGCATGGAACATTTTAATATGTTCGTGGTAAAAGTCGATGTATTGCAGATAGTCGAGTTGCTGGAGCACAAAATGCGAAGGATCGTACAGGATGCAGCATCGGGGGTGGTGGCCGGTTGCGGCCAGAAAACGCTCGAAGGTTACGCCGTCGTGCAGGTCTTCATTGGGGTGGATCTCGTAGCATAGGTCGACGCCCGCTTCATCGAAGGCCCGGAGGATGGGAAGCCAGCGGCTGGCCAGTTCGGAAAAGGCGGCTTCCACCAACCCGGGTGGTCGCTGGGGCCAGGGATAAACGGTATGCCAGATCAGGGAGCCGGAGAAGGTGGCGTGCGCGTTCAGCCCGAGATTCCGGCTGGCCTGTGCGGCCTGTTTGAGTGTCTGTACGGCCCATTCGGTACGTCCTTTGTGGTTGCCATGGAGATGGGCCGGCGCAAAGGTGTCGAATTGCCGGTCGTAGGCCGGGTGAACCGCTACCAGTTGTCCCTGCAGGTGGGTACTTAGTTCGGTGATCTGCACCCCACAGGCTTCCACGCGCCCTCGCAGTTCGTCGCAATATGTTTTGCTGTTTGCTGCCTTTTCCAGGTCGATCAGGCGGCTTTCCCAGGTGGGGATCTGCACACCGGTATAGCCCAGGCTGGCTGCCCAGGTACAGATATTTTCCAGGGAGTCGAACGGAGCGGTATCGCCCATGAACTGAGCAAGAAAAATAGCCGGGCCTTTGATCGTTGACTTCATGTAGTACAGCAGGTGTTTGGTGAATAAATACCGGAACCGGGCGGGTTCCGCCGCATCAGCCAATGGTAAATTGTAATTGCCAATATCTGTTTATTCCGGAATTTACGGTTCTTTATGGCTGGTAAACTTTGAATTTTCCATGCAAGGCCTGTCGGCATATTCGTTTTTATACATTTTTTGTGGCCTGATCGTCCTGTCATACCTGTTTACGGTGTTCAACAGGATTACCCGTATTCCATCGGTACTTTTACTATTGGGCACGGGCATTCTGCTTCGCTACCTGGTAGACCGGTCAGGCTATACGTATGAAATTCCGTCGGATGTGGTTGAACTGCTGGGCACAGCCGGTTTGATCATGATCGTACTGGAGGCGGGACTTGATCTGGAAGTGAGCCGGTCTAAATTCGGCTTGATCCGCAGTTCGTTCCTTTCTGCCCTGGTGATCTTCCTGCTGTCCACTTTTGCCGTGGCAGGACTGCTGTCGTTGCAGCAGCGGGATATTCCGTTTACCAATTGTATCATTTACGCGATTCCGCTGAGTATTGTCAGCAGTGCGATCGTGCTGCCCAGCGTACACCACCTGAGCGAGTCGAAAAAGGAGTTTCTGATCTATGAAGCTTCGTTTTCCGATATTCTGGGTATCCTGGTGTTCAATTTTCTTACGGCTGACCGGTTGATCACGCTGAACGACACCGCCTGGTTTTTCGGAAGTATTCCGGTAGGGATCATTCTGTCTATTGTTGTGAGTTTTGTGTTGATGTTCCTGCTGGTACGCAGCCGGGTGCATATCAAGTTCTTTCTTGTATTTGCCGTGCTGGTGCTGATCTATATCGGAGGAAAGTCACTGAACCTGCCGTCGCTGTTAACCATATTGTTATTTGGCCTGGTAGTCAATAATTGGGAGTTGATCCCCTGGCAGCCCATCCGGCGGTATTTCAGCATGGAAAGTGTGGATAATGTACAGGCTTTGCTGAAGTCGATCACAGCAGAATCAGCCTTTCTGATCCGGACCTTTTTCTTCATCCTGTTCGGGTACAGCATTAACCTGGGGTTTTTAACGGATCCTGATGTGCTGCTGGTTGGATCGGCCATAGTACTCGCGTTGTTGCTGCTGCGGTACGTGTATTTGCGTATTGTGCACAAGTACGACCTGTTGCCGGAGTTGTTTTATATCCCGCGCGGGCTCGTGACGGTATTGCTGTTTTACAAGATACCGGATTGGCAACGGATCGAGGGTTTTGATGAAGGTGTACTTTTTTTCGTAATTTTGGTGACAAGCCTGATCATGATGGTGAGTTCCATTCTTTACCGGGATCAACCTGCAGATCTGGAAGATATTAATCGAACCTCCTGGTAACCGGTGCGAACCGGTTATTTCCCGCAATTAATACGGTTGGACAACGCAGACATGGATTTTTTCGGCGTTGTGTAAGTACAACAAATTGGGTATCCCGCAACGGCAAATGTCGGATAGGTGTCAGTTTGTTTTCCGGAGTGGCGCAATGTTTGTAGAACTCCGGTGGGGCAAGCTGTGCTGCGTTTGCCACCACTAAACCATTTGTATGTTTAATTGAACAATCTATATGCGGAAGTTTTACGTTTTTGCTTTTATTGTTACCTCAGTGCTGTTTGCCTGTCAGCATGACCCTTTGTGGGCACCGCTGGACATCGAACTGACGCGGGCGATCGCCGGTGTGTCGCGAACAGGCTCACCCGGTTATTTTATCCTGCCGGATGCCAGGGATTACAGCCAGATACCACAGGTACCGGTCAACCCACTCACCGATGCAAAAGTGGAATTGGGCAAAATGCTGTTTTACGAAACCGCTTTTGGTGTAGAAGCCAAGCACACTTCCGGTATGGCTACCTTCTCCTGTTCGTCCTGCCACGTACCTGAAGCCGGTTTCCGGCCACATCGTATCCAGGGTATTGCAGACGGGGCGTACGGCTTCGGGACAAAGGGAGAAGGCCGTAATAAACGCCTGGAATATGCAGAACAGGAACTCGATGCACAGGGAACACGTCCTTTGAGCGTGTTGAATGTTGCTTACGTGACGAATTCCATGTGGAATGGTTCCTTCGGACCTGAAGGGGTCAATGTTGGTACGGAAGACGTATGGGGCGTTACGATCGCCGGATCCGGGGTCAATTTTGAAGGATACGGATCCCTGGAGGGGCAGAATATTGAAGGACTAAAGGTACACCGCCTGCTGATCAATCCGGAACTGGTGGAGTTTTACGGGTATAAGCCGTATTTCGATGCCGCTTTCCCGGATGTGCCGGAGGCGGAACGCTATACCCGCACTACGGCCAGTTTTGCCATTTCGGCGTATCTGCGTACGCTGTTGTGCACGGAAGCTCCGTTTCAGCGCTGGCTGAAAGGCGAAGACGATGCCATGACGGAGGAGCAGAAGCGGGGTGCCTTGTTGTTTTTCGGAAAGGCAGGCTGCTACCGTTGCCACAATGAACCCAACCTCGGCTCGATGACCTTCCATGCGCTGGGTGTAGGAGACCTGTATGAGATCGGCGGGCTTAATACCAGTGTCGACGATGTACGTAACCTGGGCCGGGGTGGATTTACCACGAAACCCGAAGATATGTTCCGGTTCCGTGTACCCCAGCTGTATAACCTGGGTGACGGTGGGCCATATTTCCATGGCAGCAGTAAAAATACCATGCGGGAAGTGGTGGAATATTTTAACAACGGCATTCCGGAAAACTCCCGGGTTCCGTCCGCCCAGATCTCGCCATTTTTCCATCCGCTCGACCTGAGCCTGTCGGAGCAATCGGACCTGGAAGAGTTCCTGCTTGAAGGACTGCGCGATCCAAACCTTCAGCGGTATGTGCCGGATCATGTGCTTTCGGGATTCTGCTTCCCCAACAATGATCCACAGTCCCGCCGGGACATTGGTTGCGAATAAGAAGCAGGGTGTGAAAAAAAACCGGAATGCGGTCTTCCGCATTCCGGTTTTTTTATTCCTGCCCAACCGCTACAGCAGTACCCGGACGGTTTCGATCTTGCGGTCGCTGACCAGTTCCAGGATAAAGGTTTTGCCGTCGAGTGCCAGCCGAACGCCTTGTTCAGGGATCGTTTCCGTAGTGGTGACCAGGTATCCCGATAGCGTATTGTAATCCCCGGAAGGGATATTCAGACCGGGATATTTTTCATTGAGATAATCCACCTTGAGGCGGCCGGAGAACAAAAATTCGGTTTCGGAGTGCTGGACTTCAATAAACTCTTCCTGGTCATGTTCATCATCGATCTCGCCGAAAAGTTGTTCCAGGGCATCTTCCAGTGTGACAAGGCCTTCCAGGCTGCCATATTCATCGACCACGCAGGCGATGCTGGTGCGGGTGCGGATCAGTTTGTGGAGGAGGTCGTTCACAGCAATAGTTTCGGGCACAAAGGTGATTGGCATAACGATCGACCGTATCCGGTCCGGGCGGTTGAGCAACTGCTGTACGTGTACGTATCCTTTTATATTGTCAAGATCGCCTTCTGTTACCAGGATACGGGAGAGTCCGCTTTCCATAAACAATTGCTGCAAATCCGACACTGGCGCATCGATATCAACATAGATGATCTCCGGCCTGGGCGACATACAGTCGTGGGCACGTACGGCCTTGAGCTGGAGCGCGTTTTCCAGTAGTGCAGCTGCGATTTCCTCTTCAGCGCCACTGCCGGTATTTTGCTGAACAAAATACTCAAGCAATGCCTCATCGCCTTTGGAAGGCGGATTGTATACCCGTGACAGCAGGGCTTTACGGAACAACAGTAACAGGAAAAAAAGCAGAAGCGCGACCGCCAGTGGTGCTCCCCAGCCTCTGCCAAATACAAACGTCAGCACAGGGTCGGCAGCAAGGCTGACCAAAAAGGCCAGTGCGGTCAATACAATGGTAGCCGGAAAGGAGTAGCCGCCAATCTGAAAGGCTGTGATCCAGCCGGAATGCCGGGCGTGCGGTTCGTCCATGTTGGTTGAAGCAAATATTCGGGTCAAAATAGCAAAAAAAATGGAATCCCGTTCCGCTTAATCCCGGATGGCCTTATCCAGTTGTTCGGCCCTTATCGTGCCTTTGGGCACCGTGATTTTCCAAAAGGAAAAATCCTGGTTAGCTTCCAGGCCGTAGCCGTAGATCACCTCACCGGGCTTGGTAACCTTGACAAATTTCTCCGTGGATACTTTTTTTGTTTTTTCATCCCAGATCAATTCCTCGGTTTCCAGTTTTTCCTGTTGCACGGTAGTGAGCACCACACTGTCGCGTGCAATGACCAGTCCTTTTTCCTGCTTCCGGATGGCAAATTTGGCTGTAAGCGTACTGCGCACCCGGCGACTGGGCGTCAGAAACTCCATTTTGATCCCGTCAGGGAATTCCTGGCGTGCTTCGAGGCGATCAACGAAATTGTAGAGGGTGGGGCCCAGAACCCGTACCCGGACAACGGCGCTGTCGGAATAAAGGATCTCGACATCCCGGGCGATCTCGACCTGGGTATCGTCTTTGGTATACTCTTCCTCTACCCGCCGGGAGGCCGGATCACAGGCCCACAGGCCCAGAAGTAAAGCGGCTGCCATTAGGCTGCGCCAAACGGAAAGAAACCCGTCAGAAATATTCATGCTTATATGCGCTTGTATTCATGAAACCAGCTGCCGGAATCCGTACCGGACTACGAGAAGGGTACCGACCACGATCAGTACCAGGTATTGTACCGGCAGGCGGACAAAAGCGATCAGGTGCGTCCGGTCCAGGATATACATCAGCACAAAAACGGCACCGATGGTAACCATCAGGCTGGAAAGTTTTCCGAAGCCCGGAATGTGTTCAAAGGCAGTATTGCGACGAATGATCCCCAGGGTCAGCACCATGGATAATACCGGAACGATCTGGGTCAGGATATTCGTATTCAGGATACTGCCGCCCCGTTCGAACAGGAACAAATAAATACTCAGCGCAATGGAAAAGATACCGGGAATACAAACGGCATAAACCAATGCGGCATAGAGGTAACTCCAGGGCGATACATGCCCATCGCCGCGTCCCATCCAACCAGCCAGCAGGGCAATGAGCGGAATAAGCAAAAAGAAGCCCATAATGCTCAGGGGGTGCGCACTGAGGTAATCGAAAAATTCACGAAGCGTCATAAGGTGGTGCGTTGTAAGTTCTCTGACAAGATTATTATAACCGTTTCTGACCGCCCCTTTTGCTCCTGTTCTGCGTTACAAACTCCTTAAATACCGTAGGGTATTCGCGTCGTTTGCGCCTTGAACAGTACCACAACTGCCTGGTCAAAACGTTTCAATAATCTTGTCAGAGAACTTATGTTTGGGCAAATGTACCGTATCCATGCCCCGTAGCAAAGCGCGCTATCTCGAATTCTGCAGCAGGCAATACGTTCCCCTGCACTTGCAGCCCTGGTAGCTGGATGCCGTTTGCGGTGCGGGATGTTTGGGATGTCGTCATATCCGGTGACCCGCCGGTAGCCGCCTGGCCCTATTTCCGGTCGCAGTATGCCGGTTTGCACATGATCCGGCAACCGTCCTTTACGGCCTATGCCGGCCCCTGGCTGGCACCTCCATCCGGCGATTCCACGCCGTACGGGAAGTTATCCTTTGAACACCTGCAGTTGAACCACCTGATCAGCGCGCTTCCGGCCACGGCCTTTCTTCAGCTAACCTTCCGTCCGGAGTTGCAAAACGGACTGCCCTTCTACTGGGCCTGCTTTCAGCAAACGACGCGCTATACGAATATGCTGCCACCGGTGAATAACCCGGACACCCTGCATGCATGTTTGGCGTACCGGTAACCGTGTACTGGACTTGTTGTATGTGATCAGAAAAAGAGGAAGGGGAGGATAATGGCCTGGCCTAGCGGACCATCCGGTAAAATATATTGGCAAACCAGGAAGAGTCGGCTTTGACCAGCGTATCCAGCGTTTGGTCGGCACGTTGCGATAGCATGCGGATATCTTTCACGACCTTACAGAATGATTCGGACTCTGGGCAACTGGCTTCTACGCCGGCAACATCGTCCAGTACCCTGATCATGGGCTCCAGTTCTTTCTTTTTCCGGTGGATGATAATCTGCCGGACAACCGTCCACATGTCCTTTTCGGCATAAAAATACTCTTTGCGCTCTCCGGCCTTAAGTTTTTTATGCACCAGGCCCCAGTCGATCAGGGCGCGCAGGTTCATATTGACATTGCCTCTGGAAATGTTAAGGCCTTCCATGACCTCGTCAGCAGAAATAGCATCGGGCGAAATCAACAGTAAAGCATGTACCTGGGCCATAGTGCGGTTGATCCCCCAGTCACTGGCCATTTTGCCCCACGATTCAATAAATTTCTGTTTGCCTTCCTGAAGATCCATATGTGCAGAAAAAAGGTTAGAAAGTTCTATGCGGTGTTTTCGTCTCCTACTAAATGAAAATTAAGGCATTTTTGTTTTCAAAAATAATTGAAAACTATGAAATTAACAGTGCTTCGTCGTTCAAGCGGCATGAAAATACACTGCCGGGATACCTGAGCGAAAACCATAACAATTTTTAACCGGCTGCGTTCAATATGGACCAATGCCCCTTAAAATTACTGTTCCTTACTTTTGCATGTCATGACAAAGCCTGATCCCTACCTGGAAACAGATGCAGCCGGTACCTATACCGCCCAGGTCACCCGGCTGCTCCGCGATACGGAATCAGACAATATTCCGTTGCTCCTGGAGCTCGTGGAAGGAGGCGGCATCAACCGCCGGCTGCTGGGGTATCTGTTTGGCATTGCAGTGTTTTATTTCGATCGCCAGACGGGCAACCGTGCTTTGACGCTGTTGCAGCGGCATGCTGCTGAGGCTACCGTACAGCAGGCGATAAAGTTGCGGGAATCTGCGGCCTATCATTATGACGAGGCAGAATATTTGAGCCGCTACCAAAGCGCAGAGGTTGATTTGTTTGACCTGCTGCTGGCCAGCAAGATGTGCCTGTGGCACCGAAACCGGCCAGGAAGCGGAAGCAATGCGCAGATTGCCTTTCAGACGCTCAACCTGCGCCAGCTAAGTGTCGATACCCTCTCGCCTGCGCTGGCCACACTCAATTTTTTGAAGTTCATTGCCTTGCCGGCACATAGAAGTTTTGACCTGGAGGCTGCGCTGCCACTTTTACTGGAACTTCCCCTGGAGATGGTAAGCCTGGAAAATATCCGGATCGATGCCTTTCCGGTTGCATTGTTCAACCTGCCCCGTCTAACGACTCTTATTATCCGTAAAGGCAACCTGCGTCCCCGGAATCCTATGCGGGTGCCCTCTGGCGGGCCTTACGGTAGTCCGACCCTGGAAAAGTTGATCATAGAAGGATATCCGTTAAGCGGGGAGGAGTACCTCGGACCTTTTCCAGGCCTCCGGGAGGCGACCCTGTTGCGTTGTAACCTGAGCCGGTTGGACTTTTTGGCGGAATCCGTAAACCTGGAGCGCCTGAATGCCCGCTACAACAACCTGGAAGTGTTGCCGGAATTCTTATCCGCTTGTTCCCGGTTGCGTTCCCTGGAATTGAGCCATAATCCGTTCCGGAAAATCGAACTGGACCTCGAGCAATTACACCACCTGGAAGACCTGGAGATCAAAATACAAACCCGTGTGCCGGGCAATTTCCGGATTTGAGATACAGGATTTAACCTGACTACCATTGACAACTGTTTCCACCACCAGCCGAATACTCGACGAACTTGCCCGAACGGGCATTGACCTGCTTTTGGAGGAGCCCTTCTATGCCCACGTGTTTGGCACCTTGAATAAGGAGGTTGTCGGCGCCGGGCACCAGGTAGACACCCTGGCCGTCGGACAGGGGCATCATGCCCTTACCCTTTTTGTTAATGCCGGGTTCTGGGATCAGGTACTGACGGACCCGAGGCACCGGTATGGTGTGGTGAAGCACGAGATCCTGCACCTGGTCTTTCGCCATCTTTTTGTAAAAGAGCCCTTCCTGGACCCCCTGCTGCTCAATGTGGCTTTCGACCTGGTGGTCAACCAGTATGTACACCGCGATCAGCTTCCGGAAGACAGTATTTTCCTGGAATCGTTTCCGGACAAGGCCCTGAAACCGGACCAAACCTGGTATTATTATTACAAACAACTCGAGACCATGCAGCGCGGCCGTAGTGGAACGGCTTCCGGCACACCGGAGCAGGATCTGCTGAATAACATCCGCTCCGATACGCATGGCATGGAGCGCCACCAACCCTGGCGTGAGATCCGTAACCGTAGTGAACTCGAACGCGATGCAATGGAGTTGCACCTCGATAGCCTGCTGCGTACGGCGCACCAGCGCACCAGTGCGCATGCCTGGGGTGCTATGCCCGGCGAGGTGCGGGAGATCCTGGAGCAACTGGTACTGCGTCCCGCACCGTTGATCCACTGGCGGCAGATCCTGCGGTTGTTTGCCGAAAGCGCGGCCCGCACCCGCCTGAAGAATACGATCAAACGCCCGTCCAAACGATACGGAACAGTACCTGGGTTGAAGGTCCGGCCCCGGCAGCGGCTCCTGGTAGCAGTCGATACGTCGGGCAGCGTTGGTCAGGAGGATTTTACTGCCTTTTTCAATGAGGTCTTTCACCTGTGGCGTACCGGAGCGCAGGTGGAGATCATAGAGGCTGACACCAAAGTGTACCGCCAGTATCCGTATCTTGGCCGGACGCCGGAGCAGGTCAGCGGTCGGGGAGGGACTGATTTTAACGCAGCGCTCGAGCATGCTAACCGGATACGTCCGGACGGTTTGATCTTTTTTACCGATGGCTATGCCGACAAACCTGGGATCCGCCCCCGAATGCCAGTTTTGTGGGTAATCACCCGGCGCGGGATCGAACCCAATCAGTCCGCCTGGGCAGCCTTGCCCGGGCGTAAAGTAAAAATGCACCAGTAGCTATCTATTTCACACCTGCTTGTTTATGGCAACAGATCCCTTTCTGCTCGACCGTATCCGCAACGGCTTATTATCGCGGCAAATTACCTGGACCGAAAAACGCATGTTTGGCGGAGACTGCTTTATGGTAGACGACAAAATGTGCCTGGGTACATACAAGGGCGGCCTGATGGCCCGGGTAGCCCCGGAAACCATAGAGGCCCTGGTAAAACGCCCTGGGGCCAGTCAGATGATCCATGGCGGCAGACCGATGACCGGGTACCTGTTTATTGATCCGGAGGGGTATGACCAGGATGTGGATCTCCTGTTCTGGATCGATCAGTGCCTGGAGTTTAATCCAAGGGCCAAGTCCAGCAAAAAGAAATAGGACATCGGAAATCGCCCTCCTGGTTTACAGCAGGCCAGTGGATGTGTCTATGGTTGAGGGGTGTGCAAGGCTGTCCAGCGCTGCCTGCACCGCTTCGCGTTGAATATGCACGGTTTTATCGCGGGCATACCAGGTATGCAGTGCTTTTTGCCCTTCCTCATACCGGGCTTTCCGGGCGACTTTATCGTGCTCCAGTACCTGCAGTTCCGCTTTGGTTTCCAGCATGATGGCCTGAGCGGTGGCGGGCCGGGGCCCCCAGACGCCCAGCACCTGTCCATCGGTGGGATGGGTGAAAATAACCTTGGGTATCGACCTGGAGCCGTCGGTCAGAAAAGCATCCATGATCTCCGGGTGTTCGTCGCGCAGAATAAGGCGCAGTTCGATATGCGGATTGAGTTTGGCCAGTCCGTTCAGTACGGGCGTGATCTGCCCGGCATCGCCGCACCAGGCTTCGGTGATCGTAAGCCAGAGCATTGGCTGCCGGATCTTTTGCAGCAGGTCGAGCGCCATGGCATCCGGGCGAAAGGTCTTGTCCAGCCGGATCATCCGTTTATCATTCAGTTCGGTATACCCGACAAGAGAGGGGGTTTGCAGGTGGCCGGTCGTTTTTCCTACCGCCAGCAGGCTGGCGGTCAGGCTCCGGTATTGCGCGTAGGTATACGCATCCGATCGGATCTTTTTTTCGATAATATGCATGGTGTGTTCAGAACTAGTGTAATCGGAGAAAATAAATCGGCTATTCCGGCGTACAATAATACGCTGGCTCCAGAACAGTATTGCGGCCTCTTGGTTTGTGGCAGGGTTATTACCGGCCTATTTGCCGCCCAAAATCGGGATAAAATGTCGCGACGGCGCTATTTTTGCGCCGGCAAACCCAAATACTCATGCAACACCACGTTGATATCGAAGCCCTGAACTACCAGATCCACCAGGAAAGTGCCTTTTTAGAACATCTGGCGGGCGAAACCTCCAAGCTGATCGTTGGCCAGCAAGCGATGCTCGATCGCCTGCTGATCGGACTGCTTACCCGCGGACACATCTTGCTGGAGGGCATGCCCGGGCTGGCCAAAACCCTGGCCATAAAGTCGCTGGCCCAGGCCGTTGATGCCAAATTCAGCCGGATTCAGTTTACACCCGACCTGCTTCCGGCCGATGTGCTCGGTACACAGGTGTACAACCCGGCGAGTGCGGAGTTTACGGTGCGAAAAGGCCCTATTTTTGCCAATTTCGTATTGGCCGACGAGATCAACAGGGCTCCGGCTAAAGTGCAAAGTGCCTTGCTCGAGGCTATGCAGGAACGGCAGGTAACCATTGGCAATGAAACTTTTTTCCTGGAAGAGCCCTTCCTGGTACTCGCTACCCAGAACCCGATCGAGCAGGAGGGAACCTATCCGTTGCCGGAAGCGCAGGTCGACCGGTTTTTGTTGAAAGTAAAGATCGGTTACCCGGAAAAGGAGGAAGAGCGGGCGATTATTCGGCTCAACCTGGCCCAGGAACACCCGCGTGTTCGTCCGGTGGTATCTAAAAGTGCCCTGCTTAGCGCTCGCGACGTATTGCACAGGATCTATATGGATGAAAAGATCGAGGAGTATATCCTTGATATTGTGATCGCTACACGGGAGCCGGGCCGGTATGGCCTGAAAGCCCTGGCGCCACTCATCAGCTATGGCGCCTCTCCGCGTGCCAGTATAGCGCTGGCACAGGCTGCGCGTGCCATGGCATTCCTGCGCCGGCGGGGCTATGTGATTCCGGAAGATGTGCGGGCGATCTGTGCCGATGTACTGCGCCACCGGATTGGCCTGACCTATGAGGCGGAAGCTGAAAATGTCGATCAGGAAAGTATTATTGACAAGATACTGACGCGGGTGGAAGTCCCATGACCGGACAAAGTTCCAAAATTCTACTATCCCGGCCATCGCCGTGCGACGTCGCGATATAACTGCAAACCGATTTAGCTACCATGCTGTTTTTTATATACCGATACCTGAATATACTCTCCCTGGTCGCTGCTGTGGCGCTGGGCACTGCCGGTAGTTTGACGGCTCAGAAAACCCGACTGCCGGAAACTATGCGCGATACGGCCGTTTCCAATCTTTTCGACAAAGATGTCCGGTTGAAATGGATACGATTTTACCGCGGCCGGTTCGACGATGTTTCGGATGTAGTCTTGTCATTGGGGTACGATGGCACGAACTGCCGGGGCTATCTGACCTACACTGAGAGCAACGAGCGGTTTAAACTGCTCGGCACCCTGGACGGGATCGTGCTGGTGTTGGAGGAGATTGATAAAAACGGCCAGGTTTCGGGGCGCCTCATGGGTACGCTGCAGGACCAGTTGCTCGATGTAGACTGGGCCAATGCCTCAAATACTCTTGGGAGCCGGCTGGAAGCCGAGGTCGCTGCATCTGACAAGTCCATACCGGGGACGTGTGGCGATAACAAATGGGTACGGCGCTATATTGCCCGGTGGAGCAATGCCCGTGTAGATTTTACCCTGGCACGCGTACACAACGGAACCCTGAACGGATACCTGTGGATCGAGGCGGATAACCGAACCTACACCCTTACCGGAAAAATATTCAAGGACAACAAGATGGAACTGCAGGCACTGTTGCCAAACGGCCGAACGGCGGCGCAACTGTCCGGGTTCCTGGATGAAACAAAGGGAATTGACCTCAATTGGATAGGATCGGGCGAAAAACGAACGCTTAAAATGATCCAGCGATATAAATTCCAGGTAGGTTGTCTCGAGTATGCCGATTATACCTCCAGTTATGATGCTTTGTACCCGCGTACAACTGAATGTGCCGGCTGCAACCAGTCGCTGGACCAACTGGTTGCCGAATGGGTGGAAAAGTGCAAAGTCCAAATGTCCCAAATGGAAAAGTCAGCCGTGCCGGAAAACCGGAATGCCCTGCGGGCCAGTGCATGGTACGAAGTGACCTGTTGGACGGAAACGATCTTTTGCGGTTACCTCACCTTTGCGGCTTCCTGGGAGCCGGAAATGTCAGGCCGGTCCTTTAATTACGATCTGCGTACCGGGAAGGAGATCACCTTTGAGGACCTGTTCAACCGGAGTTTTAAATCAGAGGAATGGTTTACGGACTTTGCGCGCAAGGAGTCTCCTAAAATGGCCAAGTTTGCTGCTGATCCACAGTTTCGGGAGTGGTTGCAGGCTGATGGGTTCCCCCTGTTTACCATCCGGCGCGACGGCCTGGAGCTGAGCACCCTGTTTCACCCGGTCTATGGGCAATATTCGCTGACTGTACCTTATTCCACTTTGAAACCGTATATGCGGCGGGATAACCCGATCGCAGACCTGGTAAAATAATTTTCAAGCCTGTGGATACCACCGAACTGCTTCAGAAAGTACGCAAGGTCGAGATCAAGACCCGTGGCCTCAGCCGGCATCTGTTCACCGGCGGATACCACAGCGCCTTTAAGGGGCGGGGGATGTCGTTCAGCGAGGTCCGGGTGTATCAGCCCGGCGACGATGTGCGTATGATCGACTGGAATGTGACGGCCCGGACCGGTGAGCCACATGTGAAGATATTTGAAGAAGAACGCGAACTGAGCGTAATGTTGCTGGTGGATGTGAGCGCGTCCTCCTTTTTCGGTATGGCAGGACAATCGCGCAGGGAGGTACTGACGGAGATCAGTGCCGTGCTGGCTTTTTCTGCCATAGCGAACAACGACAAGGTAGGTATGATGCTCTTTTCTGATCAGGTAGAGTTGTTTATTCCACCTCAGAAAGGCCGGCAGCATACCCTCCGGCTGATCCGGGAGTTACTGAACACACAACCTGCCGGACGCGGTACCGACCTGTCGGGGGCCCTGCAGTATGCCCGAAATGTGTTGCGGAAACGTAGCGTATGTTTTATCCTGTCCGACTTTCTGACGGCTGATTTTGAAGCCTCCCTTCGCATCTTTTCCAGGCGCCACGATTGTATCGGCATGCTCTCCTGGGATCCCCGCGAACGCGAGCTGCCGGACGTTGGCCTGATGCGGGTAGCGGATATTGAAACCGGTGAAATGGGTTGGGTGGACACGACTGATCCCGCTTTACGTAAACGCTATAGGTACCGGTTTGACATGCGGGTGCGGGCCCTGAAGGAAATATTCGGGCGCGCAGGTGCTGATTTTTTAAGCATATCCACAACCGATTCGTACGTGCAGGCCCTGCTCCGGTTCTTTGAGCAGCGGGCACATACGATCACGCACGGTTGATGGCAGAAACCAGGAAACAAATATTTGATCCTGTACAGAAAAAATTAATGAAACGGATAATACCATATTGCCTGAGTCTGGTGGCTTTTTTCCTGCTTGGTACTGGCCTGCACGGGCAGACAGAAGCGGTGGCGCAGTTTGACAGTGGCCATGTGGAAACCGGCAATCCGTTTTTATTGCATCTCCGGGTAGCTGATACTCACGGCGAACCGGCAAGTATTGATTTTACCCCCTGGGAAACCCTTATCCCGGCTGGAAATATACTTGCACAGACCGGCTGGGAGCGTAAGGATGGCCAATGGGTCAATACAGTCCGGCTGATCACGTTTGATTCGGCTCAACTGGAACTGCCGCCGCTCCATGTCAATTTTCCGGATGGCGGTCAGGTGCAAACGAACCGTCTTGAACTAACAGTTTTACCTACCCCTGCTCCGGACGACTCCGCTGATCTGTTTGACATAAAGGATATTCGGCGGGAACCGGCGTTCTGGTTCGATTATATCCGGCCCTACTTACCAATCCTCATCGGCGTGTTGGTGCTTGCCCTGGCCATTTGGTGGTTTTTGTACCGGGGTAAAAAATCAGGTTTGCGTGCCGAACGGCACATTCAGCAACCCCCAAACGAACGTGCACTGCGCAAACTGGCCGAACTGGAACGGAAACAATTCTGGCAAAAAGGGCTGATAAAAGAGTTTTACACCGGGCTAACCTATATTGCCCGGGAGTATCTGGAAGACCGGTACCATATACCCGCGTTGGAATCCGCTTCTGAAGAAATGTTAATCCGACTCCGGACGACCGACTTCCCGGCACCTTTGACAGAACCGTTGTCCGGGCTGCTGCAATGGGCTGATCTGGCCAAATTTGCCAAAGGACAGCCGCCGGAGGCCTTTCACGCAGAAGCTTTGCAGGTGGTATATCAATTGGTGGAACAAACCTGGCCACCACCCGAACCTGAAACGGACGAACCCGAAGCGACCGAATCCACGATCACCAACACCGAACGCCTGTGACGCTGGATCAACCATTCTGGCTTTTGCTCTTGCTGTTTATTCCGCTGTTGATCCGGCGCTACCGGATGACAGCACGGCGGCAACAACTGGTGCTCTACATGCCGGACAGCATGGTCTTGCAGGGCGCACGCACCTGGCGTACCGTCGTCCGGCGCTGGCTGCCACCTCTGCGCTGGCTGGCTCTGGGTTTGCTGACATTGGCTATGGCGCGCCCGCAACGGCAGTGGGAAGAGACCAAAATACAGGCCGATGCTATTGATATCGTGCTGGCTCTTGATATCTCGCCCAGTATGCTGAGTCGTGATTTTGAGCCTGACCGGCTGGAAGTAGCCAAGCGGGTGGCAATCAATTTTGTTAAAAACCGTCCACACGACCGGCTTGGGCTGGTGGCATTCTCTGCAGAGGCATTCACACAATGCCCGCTGACGACCGATCTGGGCGTTGTGCAGCGATCCATCCGCGACCTGAAGGTAGGGCGGCTGGAAGACGGTACGGCGGTGGGCATGGGGCTGGCGACGGCCATCAACAGACTGAAGGATAGCCCTTCGGTAAGTAAAGTGATCATACTGCTGACCGATGGTGAAAACAACGCCGGATACATTTCGCCATTACAGGCTGCTGAAATAGCCCAAACCCTGGGTATGCGGGTGTATACAGTGGGGGTGGGAACAAACGGTATTGTCATGTCGCCTGCCCGGCGCCTGCCCGACGGCACGTATGATTATGCACCCCGGCATATGGAATTCGATACTGAACTACTGCAGGAAATTGCGTCCATGACACGGGGCCGGTTTTATCGTGCCTGGTCGGAGGAAGAACTGGCAGGCATATACCAGGAGATCGACCAGCTGGAAAAGACCAAGATCGATGTGACGACGATCCGGCGCACGACCGAATATTTCCATTGGTTTCTGGGGGTGGCAGTTGTATTTCTTTTACTGGAGGCATTGCTGCGCTGGGTATTGCTGCGTGCAGTGACGCCTTAAAAACTACATGTATACGGGGTATATACCGGAAGTAGTCCGTTGTAGACCTAAAATGATAAAGCCATCATGTTCCGATTCGAACATCCGGAGTTTTTACAATTGTTGTGGGCTGTCCCGGTCCTTGCCGGGGTATGGGTCTGGTACCGGTGGTGGCGTTCCCGGACTTTAAACCGGCTGGGTGTCCAACGATCGTTGGAGCGCATGTTGCCGGGTTGGTCGGGCTGGCGGTTTGCGCTGAAAAACCTGCTTTTTATGGTGGCTGTCAGTTTATTGGCAGTGGCCTGGGCAAATCCGCAACGGGGCGCTAAAAAACAAACGGTAAAACAGAAAAGTGCCGATGTGATCATTGCCCTGGATATTTCGCGTAGCATGCTGGTGGAAGATGTCGCACCCAGCCGGTTGGAGCGGGCCAAGTCTTTCCTGCGCAAACTGGTGGAAGCCCTGCAGGGCGAACGGATCGGGCTGGTCTTTTTTGCCGGAGATGCTTATCTGCAGATGCCGTTGTCTGTTGATTACAACGCTGCGGATATGTTTATTTCCAGCGCCAGTCCGGAACTCATCACAGCGCAGGGAACGGCCATCCCGCGGGCGATCGACCTGGCAACAGAATCCTTTGATCCCGAACCTGGTGGCGGGCGGGCACTGATCCTGCTCACCGACGGGGAGAACCACGATGAGGATGCCGTTCGCCGTGCGGCACAGGCATATGAAGACGGTATTGTAATCCTGGCGGTAGGCGCCGGTACGGCAGCGGGAGGCCCTATTCCCATGGGAGTGGCTGGCAGCGGAACGCTGTACAAGCGCGATGAGGCGGGAGAGATCGTCCGGTCGCGTCTGGAGTTCAATCTGCTGCGCGAAATTGCCCGTAGTGGCGGAGGTGTGGCCTACCGGCTTACACAGGACGAGGCGGCGATCAGTGCGATCAAACGGGAAGTTGACCGCCTGGAAAAGCGGGAAATGCAGGTGCGTTCCTTTACTGAGTTTGAGTCTTATTTCCAGTGGTTCCTGCTCCCGGCTTTTCTCTTGCTGGGTCTGGACGCGTGGCAGGGCTGGCGGGCCGGAAATGCCCCTGATCCTGCAAAAAATAAAGTTGAGCCATCATGATGAACAATAAAGTGGTTTTCAGACTGATCCTTCTCGTTGCATTGGTTGCCGGAGCGGAATATATCCTGGACGCCCAATCGGCACACCAGTTGCGTCGCGAAGGCGATCGTGCCTATCAACGATCTGAATACAGCGAGGCGGAACAGTCTTACCGTGAAGCCGGAGAAGCTGAGCCCAATAATCCTGATGTAGCCTATAACCGCGGCAATGCGATTTACCAACAGGGGAACTATAGCGAATCAGTTCGTTATTTTGATCAGGCTGCCAAAGCTACCAGTTCGCCCGGACTGCAGGCTGATGCCTTGCACAACCTCGGTAATGCCTATATGAAGCAGCAACAATACCAGGAAGCGGTAAATGCGTATGAGAACAGCCTCCGAAAGCGCCCGGGCGATCCGGAAACCAAGGCCAACCTGCAGCTCGCCAAGAAAAAATGGCAACAGGAGCAGGAAAGGCAACAGGAGCAGCAAAATCAGCAGAACCAACAACAAAACGAACAGGACCCCCAGCAACAACAGAACCAGCAGCAACAACAGGACGGGCAAGATCAACAACCGCAGCAGCCCGAAAATGGCGAACAACAAAATCAGCAGCCCCGTGAGGAACAGCGGGACGGGCGTATGACCCCCGAGCAGGCCCGGCGTCTGCTGGAGACAGCTGTAGGCCCGGAAGACAAGCGTAATGCCCGCAAATACCGGGAAATGGAACCCGGTAAGCATCAGGTACAATCGAAAAAGGATTGGTGAGGGGATATAGATGGTTGGATGGTTAGATGGTT
>SBHD01000059.1 GCA_006226345.1 Bacteroidota bacterium
GAAAAGGTATACGAAAAAGTACGGCAACTCTTACACCAGTGATATTCTGCCTGCCAACATAAAAAATAGAAGCCGCCTTCAGGTACGGGGTGTACCAGGCGGCTTCTGTGCTGGGTAGGAATCTGCGCTTGCCGGGGCTAAACGGATTATAGGATCATCGTGCGAGTGTCAACGGATTGAAAATACATTCACTAGAGACAGTTCAGGCGTACCAGTAGATTATAGGCGTACTCTTTTCGTTTCAGATCGTTATACAACAGATGCTGCTCACCCAGGATGGCAGCTGCCCGGGCCATGTACTTCGGGTACCGGTTGCAAGGGGTTTGTTTACAGGATTTGGACTGCAACCGTTCCTGGGCAAGTCCTTGTGCCTGGTCGATCAACGCAGCCACAAATGTGCGTTTGATATGGCCGCGCAATCCTTCCAGACAGGGTTCCTGTATCATTTGGTTGAACCAGTCGTTGGCACAAGGATGGCCATGAGGTGCTTCCAGCAGTTGTCCATGGTCCAGCGCCCTGTTGAAGGCTTCGTAGGCATATTGCAGTTCATAGGGCGCCTGTGCCAGGACGACAAGCTCCGAGCCGGTCAGAATGACAGGCATCATGGTTGCCGAAGGTATCGGGGCATCCTGAAGTACAACCTTGCTGATCACGGTTTCCCGGTCACCGGTCACGATCGGGTTTTGTTTGTTGGGAGCGGCATCTTCCGGGACATGGGCAGCGAGGTACTGGGCCAGTTCGCCCAATTTAACCAGTCCGTTCTGGTCGGTATCAGCATCGCCGCACAGGCCGTCGATCAGCCGGCGGGTAAACAGGCCACCGGTCCACTTGGCACTCTCCAGGCTGGTTTCGTTGGGTTGACATGCCAGGATCAGCATGGCATTGGCGAACACCTGGGCGAGGTTGGCAACGATCTTTCCCGGGCCATTGGTGCCGGAACCGGCCAGCTTACCCGAATGGCAGGCATCGGCGATCACCAGCACCTGGGACTGATTGCGGAGGGTCAGGGTATTGACGATCGCCTGCAATTCGGCCAGCCGGATACAGCCGCCGGCCAGGTAACAATGTTTCGGAGCATTGTAGCACAGTAAAAAGCCCATCTGGTGGAGCAGTTCCTCTTCCAGGTCGCCGTGGCAGCTGAAGTAAATAACTGCTTTGTCGCCCTTTTCGCACTTTTCCAGTAACCAGTACAACGCTGTAGCGACTGCGCCCTCGGTTGCCTGCTCGTTCAGGAGCAGTTTGATCTGCTCGGCTGGTACCTGCCCGCCGGCCGGCGAGATGAGGTAGTTGGCGAAGGTTTCGGCATCTTTATCCGCAAACTGCAGATCAGGGAGGTTCTGGTATTCAGAGATCCCGACCACCACCGCATAGGTGTTGGAAGATGTGACGGAGAGGAAAGGCGACGGAACGGGATGCGCGCCTCTGGATGGCTGGGTGTACAGCGGATATGCGCACACCAGGAGCAAAACAATGATCAATTGCGTTTTCATAATGGGTTTATTTGATACATGCCTTAAAAACCGGTCCTTTGGAGAAATAGATCATTGTAAACGGGCAGGTGCCAGACCGGTGCCTTGAACAGAGGACTTCAATATACCCCAGATCTGGCCCTTACCGGAAATCGCATTTGGCTATGGGGATTACAGCCACTACCCTGTTTATAGTCGAACCGGAGGGATGGTGACACTTCGCCGATAAATTTTATAACTTTCAGCCTAAAATGTCCCTTACCCTCTGATTTCATTATTAACTATATGAACTGTCCAGATGAAACCGTTATCGAGCTGATCCTTGACACAGGTCGGCGTACAGAGTATCAGGCAGTGAAATGTTTACGTAAATGCGAACCACAGACGTTTGGCGTCCTGATCCGTATGAGCCTGCGCGATGAAAACGAACGGCGATCGATCTTCAATCTCGCTTTAGCGGAGTTTATCCTCCAGGTCCGTCAGGGAAAGTTTATCCTGACGGGGGCTGCCAAAATATGTACGTATGTAACCGAAATAGCCCGCCGGAAATGGCTGGAACTGTCCAGAAAACAAAAACAGGACCCGGTAGATCTGCCGGATGAAGTGCCGGTAATGCCGGATACTTCGGAGGTGGATGAGGCGTACCAGGCGCGGGTATATGCTGCGCTGAAACGGCTCAAACCGTCCGACCAGGAAATCCTGGTAGCTTTTTATTTTTTTGACATTCCGCTGGATGAATTTGCCGCGCGCAAAAAAATGTCGCACGAGGCTGCCAAGAAACGCATATCCCGGGCACGCGAACGGCTGAAAGAAATCCTAAAACCTAACAACCCATGAGTACAGATCTTGACATACTTCTGCAACTCCGGCGATATGCCAAGGGCGAGCTCAGCGAAGCCGAACGCCAGGCCGTAGAAGCCCTGTTGCAGGAGCAGCCGGAACTCCGACAAGAACTAACGTTGACGCAATCGCTGATCCGGGCTACGGAAGACCTGGAACTCCAGCGCCTGCTGAAAGTGGTGGAGGCAGTGCCTTCCCGGCCGGAAAAACCCAGCCCGTTGACAGTAGTTTGGGATTGGGTGGCCACCATGCTCTACCCCCGACCGGCGCTTCCGACACTCGCCACGGTCACTACCCTGTTGCTGGTGCTGGTGGCCGCGATCTGGTGGATGCGCACGCCGGCGGTGGAGCCCTATCCTGAGTTTATTGCTAATGCGTACATCGAGCCTGTCAATACACGCAATGTCCGGGGTGCCACGACCCTGGAACATCCGGTGGACCTGGCCTACCGTGCCTTTGACATGGGAAAATATGATGAAACCTTATTGGCCCTGAAAAATGTACCTGAAGCGGACAGCCTGTACCTCGACGTGCTCTTTTTACGCGGTCATGCTTACTATCGCTCCAACCGGTACGATCTGGCTGCTCAGTCCTTTAACCGTTTCCTGGAGTTGTATCCTCAATCTTCGTACAAAAAGAAACCAAATCCGGATAATGCCAACTGGACGCGGATCCTGGCTCTGGACAAGTTGTATCGGCAGGATCCGTCCGACCGCCGGAAACAGGCCCTGCTGGAGGCTATTCGCAACTTCATGGAAACAGCAGACCAAACCGATAGTTACTACAAAAAAGCCGGAACGTTGTTGAACATACTGGAAGGGTAAAAAGAAAACCGGCAGTACCCGAAGGCACCACCGGCTTTGCTATTCTTTTTACAGCAGGCTTTAACTTTTTGGCCGGAAGGGTGGCCAGCCTTTATACCAAAGAAATATGAGAGCGGCTACGGCAACAACAAGGATACCCCCAATGATCTCCCAATCACACAGAAGTGAAAAGCAGCAATCCGGACAGGGTTCCAGGCAAGTGTTTCCTTTGGGATCAATACTGGTGGAATCGCTCAGGGCGCATAGTATTTCACAACGGGTTTCATGAAAGTTTACGCACCCCCGTACGGCTTCCCCTTGCTGGATAGCGGTAAGCCCGGCCAGATTGGTGATGGCAGTAAAGGAAAAGGTCCGGCAGTTGTCGGGCAGCCCGGTAGCGATGGGATCGTAAATCAGGCAAAAATTGCCATTCCTTTTTCCCGGAAACTGAATGATATCCCGGCAGTCCTTGTTGTGCATGCACAGTGGAGTACATCCTGCTCCATTGGCCGCTTGAACAGCACCACTGACACCCAGGTTTGACCCGGCTTCATCGGCGAGGAAGCAACGGATATTCCCACCCGTCAGGTCCTCAATAAAGATACTGGCGGACTCGGTGGGCCAGTCGCTTATGTTGCAAAAGGTCAGTTCGAAGGTTACCTGGTAATAATTGGAGCCCGGGCATTCGCAGATCTTCGTTACAACCAACCGGTTGGGGTCTACAGGCTCACCGTGTTCTACCTGCAACCGGGCTGCATCGACGTAGTAGTAAATACTGTCTCTGACCCGTATCTGTTTATTGGCATCGACATAATCAGAAATAAAACTCTGGTCATTGTCATAGTTTGCATCAATACAAGCCGAAAACGCCGGATCGGCAGGTGGGTCATTCGTCACCAGTACAACCATACATTGAAGTGGTGTACCTGTCGGGATGCTCAGGGCGCGGAGAAAATGATACAGGCGCAGTTCTTCTTCCCGGCCATCGTTCATATTGTCGATCAGCCAAAGGCTTTGGCCACCATTATCCGGTATATCGTACTCTAGCACACGACCGTAGGTACCGGAGCCCGGAGGGATGGCATAGCTGGCAGCAGTCTGAACCAGGGAATTATCCACGAGATCAACCGGGCCATACCGGGGACCAAACGTTTGGAAGGTATTGGCAAACTGCGGGGCACCTGAATTATGGTCAAAAAAGAACAACAGTTTGCCGGGCTGTGCAAGTGGCTTAAATGCCGGGATAAAAGCAACCCACCGTTCATTATCGACATAATGACTGATATCCAGGCTCACCCGCTCACACGTACCGGCATCCACCGGCAGCTGGGCCGGGCTTGTGCTGGAAAACCGGATAAAGTCATACCCGGAGGGATGTGTACCAACGGGTGTAATAGCAACCGGGGCAGGCATAGTGATGTTGCCGGGATTGGGATAAACAATATTAGCAACACTCGGCGGCGGGGTATCCGTTTTTCTGTCTATCAGTATAGCCGCCGGGTCATAAGCAAGTGCTACGGATAAGTACTGGTGCGTCGACTCATAAGGAAGGGTGGGAGGGGGAAGTTCAGAGGAGCCGGAGAACCCCATTTCGCCTTCGTTGTAATAGTGGTTGCCATCTCCATACATCCAGAAGATCTGCCAGTATGGATAATGGGTTTCAACAGGATCGTCAAAGGCATACAGATCGGGCAGCGCCGAAGCTTGAAAACGGATGGTTTCGGTCGGTACCCCGGGAACGGCATCAAGGGCTTGTCCGGATACCCCTGGCGGGCTGGCAAGCAGCCCGTACAGGAGATAGCCAATGGTGTAAATAGGTGTTTTCTTCATGGCATTCTATTTAGGTAGGACAATAGCACCGGTGTCCCGGTAATTTTATACAGATGAATACTTCTGTTTCCGCCGCCAATACCATCCGGCGCCAATGAGTGCCCCGATCAATAATCCACCGAACAACAGCAGCTGGGCTGACAGCGGGCTGTTGTACAGCGGCTCCATGTTACCGATCGGGGTGTAAGCGGCCCATAAAAGAGGATCTGCATGGCCATGGCTGGGAGCATCATTTATATAGGCTACCTGGGCCATCTGCAAAGCCTTATCTTTTGGCATACCATTGTGCAGGTTTTCATAAAATGACTGCATGATCTTTTTGCTGGCATCGTCATTTACATTCCAAAGTGTATAAACAATACTTTTTGTGCCGCTATAGGCAAAAGCACGTGCCAGACTGATAATCCCCTCTCCACTGCGCACCGTCCCCGTTCCGGTCTCGCAGGCACTGAGTACGATCATTTCCTGAGGCATAGTCTGGTTATACAGTTCGTGTGCATAAAGTTTAAAAGATTGGCCGAGGGTGTCACCAGTATTGGAAAAAGCAATGAACGAAAAGTTCGGATTCTCCGGATCGGACTTGGCATGTGCAGCAATATGCAGCACGCTGGCTTGCATGATCGCTTGCAGAAAACGTTGTTTTGAGGCACGGTCACCTATGATGTATATCCCGTCCATTTGTTCCGCTATGGCTTTTGCTTCTCCGGCAGCCGCTTTCAATGGATTAAGCAAAGAGCCAGTGCTGTTTATATCTACGTCCCGGTAGGAAGGCGCGAATGCCATGAGTGGCTTTCCGCTACTGCTTTGGGACTTGTGGCTCATCTCCTGCTGGAGGGTGGCAGAAAAACCGAAGTTCAGGGTGTATTCCCGGATGAGGTAGTGAAAATCCTTGAAACTGGAACCGGTTTCATCTTCAGTGAGCAGAACGCTGAACGGTACTTTCCAAAGCACCCCGTCGGGTATGATCGTCAGGTTCCTGGCCGAACTCACCTTAAGTATTGGCGCGACCAAATGCTGGTATAATGCCCGCGCTTTCCGGGTATACGCCTCGTGGTTTTGTTGAATAATATCCTCCATAAGCGTAGCGGCCATATCAGACCATTCTTCATCCCAGTCGGTTTTCAGCACAGCGGCCTTCTCATTTTGAGGATCGACTACAAAAATGAAAGCTTCGCTCTCTTCGATAAAATACTCTACCAGGGCCTGATCTTTGTGGAGTTGTTGAAGCAAATCAGATATGGCGATGGGTATCCGTTGGCGGGCAAAATCTGCCTCAGGAAGCTCTTCTTTTACACGGTCCAGCAGGGTTTTTCGCTCAGCCAGGGCATTGCGTTTTTCCAGTTTGAGTACGTCGAGTGAGGTTTTGGACTCCGGATTAACCGAATCGTGCAGCATTTGCTCGAGCCTTTCAATCTTTCGGTTCAGCGAATCAAAAGCATTACGTATGCCCCCGATGTCTTCCGTATCAAAAGTCCGGCTCGCTTCCATACCTTCCCATAACAAGGCGGCCCGGCTTTTTTCGCTGATGGCAAACATTTGCTCCACCATGGCAGCATCCCGGTTGTTTTTACTCCAGCGATCGTATGTGAAGGACAGGTTCTGTGCTTTTACCCAGCGGTGGTCCTGCAGTGCAAAAAACTGAGCATCCTCGAGAATATATTGATGCAACAATAACTCCTCTACCATAGAGGCGAGGGCATAACAGCGGGAGACTTTATCCGCAAGTGCTTCCGAAGGCGCGTGGTGGTACCGAATAGCCAGGCTGCGTGCCAAACCGCCCAGGGCATCGACAAGATTGGGCTCTGCAGAAAGCATTTCTGCATCGGGAAGATTGATGGAGGAATCTGGCGTAAACCCGGGCATGAAATACTGGAGGGCATTGTGAAAATCCTGAAGTGCCTGCTGCGGTTTTCCCCAGTCCAGGTACATCCGTCCCCTTGTGATCAGTGATAGCGCCAACGCTCGCCGGTTGCCGGATAGGGATTGTTGGATCAGCCGGTTTTTAAGGGCATAATACTGCTCGGCGGATTCATAGTCTCCTTTTTCCTGGTAGAGTTCCCGCAAGTTATCATATACCCAAATGAGAAGGTCGGTTTTATCTTCTTCGGAAACAGGGGCATTTCGGATATATTCCTCACAGCGCCTGGTGTATTGGAGTCCTGCTTCCAGTTCACCGGTATTCATAAGGGCAAAGCCGAGATTGGTCATCAGATAAACCTTATTCTCGAACCCCACGTCCGGGAGTGCCAGACCTTCTGAAAAAATATCGGCAGCTTCCTGGTATTGCCCTTCGTTAGTGTACACGATACCCAGGTCATTTAGGGCGCCCGCGGCTCCGTCCCATTTACCTGCTTCCAGTAAAATATCCTTCCGCCGCCTCAGGTAGATATCAGCTTGTTCATAATCCCGTAAGCGATTATATGCATTACCAAGTTCGCTATAGATATAGTGTGCCAGAACGGGGTCTTCACCACCGACCTCTTTCAGATACAGGCTGCGGGCTTTATCATAGTATTCCCTGGTACTCTGATACTGGTTGAGTTTTTGGTAGCTATATCCAATATCGGCATAGACCCAGACAAGCTTCTTGTATTCGTCTGTATTCCGGGGCTTTTGCCAAAGGTCGTCCTGTATCGACCGGAACCATGCAATGGCTCGCTCAAACTGCGCGTTGTTCCTATACACTACACCCAGATCCTTGCGTAACTGTATCCAGTTGCCCAGGTAGTCGCAGGTTCGGAATAATGCTTCCGCTTTCTTGCGATACCATTCCGAGCTATCCGGCAGCTCGTTTTTCAGAAATTCAACGGCTTTTTCTGCGTATGCGGTGGCTTTCAGGGAGTCACACTGTTGTTGCGCCAGCGCCTGGAGGGCACCAAGCAGGATCAGTACAATTATCAGTTTTTTCATTGGAGCGGGATGTTTTCATTTTAGGATGGTTTGGAGAAAATTTTGGGGAGAATTATACGTACAACGATAGCGATTGTGACAAGCAAGGCCAGTACAATGGTAGCACCAAGCGCTTTGTTTTCAAATAACATTTCGTTGAAGCGGCAGAACAGCGTAGTGCAACAATCCGGGCAACCATCTTCGCATTTTGAGTTTCGGTTTTTCCAGATACTCCAGTCGCCTTCATTCCTGGGAAGCATTGTGTCACATTTAACTCTTACTGGAGGGTTAAGGGCCTTCGACTTTTCACTTTGCTTTTTGGGGTCGTACATACAGGCTAGTGTAGGATCTAACCGTGCACTGTAACTACATACTAATAAACAGGGTGCTTCTTTAAACTCAACGCAGGCTAAAAGTGCGCCGTCCTCCAGCAAAGAATTGAGCCCCTCAGAATCCGTACGCGCAGTGAACCTGAACGCTGCACAATTTTCAACGTCAATCGTGTTTCCGGACGCCGACGCAATCAAATACTTCCCTACACAATATGCTGCATCATATGGTACAATACTCATGTCCAGCTCATTCCACTCCGTGTCAAATAATTTGGCATTATTGTACTGTCCGTCATTACAGGCAAAACAAGAGTATTGTGCATTACATTTTTTAATGTTTCTGCAAACCACCTCGCCTCTGCCTGTATTTTCCCCATCTTCTGTCTGCGATAACGTAGAAAAAGGTTCTTCATTCGCAGGTTGGAAACAGTGGAAATTATCGGCCGTATCC
>SBHD01000324.1 GCA_006226345.1 Bacteroidota bacterium
CACGGAGTTTAATACTTTGCGCCCCTGCGTCTTTGCGGTGAAAAATAAGCCAACCGGAAATCACACAACTGATAACACGGGCACGAACCAGGTATTAATACGGTATATTCCTAAAATTATCAGTAAAATTACACCCACGAATCAGCACCTGTGAAGTGGTCTGAACTTTTCCGGTTTAGCCGGAACTCCTTTGGAACTGCATACCGGATCAAAACCTGTTCCTTTTTTACCGGATACCACATCCCAAACCAATCTGGCCCTAACGATCAAAGTCAGTATTGAAGTATACTAACTTTTACATTGAAAACTAACCTATTATGAAAGACAATCCGATCACACTACTCCAGAATCGCCAGACAAACATTTCCATCTTCCTACCGCTGTTGCTCTTGTTAGCCGGTGTCTTTGCCATACAGGGTCAGGTATATGCACAGGGAAGCAGCATCCACAACGGTATGCAGCTCGCTGGTGTCGACATACCAGGGCAGGCTGAAATTCTGCTGGGCCATAACGATCAGGCACTCCAGTATGCGGCTCCAACCAATATCGTGATACCGGAATCAGACTACTGGCACCCGACTTGCGAGCGTATATGCGAGGCTGTTCCATATTTTTATACTTCAGGATATTGTTTTAGTCCCACCCTTCCTACATATTGCGTTTGTTCAATAGATAATATAACCGCCGGAGTTGTACTCGACGGGTGGACTGAGTGCTTACCGATTGCCGAGCGCTCCTCCGGAGGCGACGCCACGTCATCGACCAAATTACTGATCAATTTTCCCTCTTCGGTTTTTTCATCGCCTTACGACGGAGAATCGGATTGTTCGATCCGGTCCGGAACACATCCGCTTGTCCTGAATGCAAAATCCGCTATCCGCAGCCAACCTAAAGACAAATCCCGGGATGCTGTTTCTGAAAAAGCGCCGACTGCCCGGCAGACAAAAGCTTCGGTTGAAATATGCAAAGTAAACTGCAAAAGCCCGACCCAATGGACTATTCAGGTCATTGAAAAAGATAAAATTCTAAAGGGGTATTATATCCGACAGGCCGGAAAAGGCGGTCAGTATTTGTATCGAAATGCGGACAATACCCTGTCCTTCATCGCTGACCCGAGCACGTTAGCGGACGCAGAAAAATCCGCAGCCGTCTGGCATGTAGGCGCAGCCGAAGTAGATAAAGCAGGGAATATTTCGGGATACCGCATCCTTTCAGGCGGCAGTGATTTCACACAAGGCCTGGCCGTGGACAAGAAAACCGGAGCGGTTGCCATCTACAATATCTATGACAAAGCATCAGCGCAAGGGCCAAAAGGGGAAGATGCGATCAAATACACGCTGAATCCGGCTTATGATGCGATCTGGAATATAGCCACACTTAAACCGCCCGTGAAAACGAATAAAGCCACTGGCAGCGGTAGTAAGAATTAAGATCTTATAGTGCTGTTTTGTTATAAAAACGCAGCTTCCCGAATGGTTCGGGAAGCTGCGTTTTTATAACAAGGTGATCCACCCCGGGAAAATGGTTCAGGACCATATTTCAGGGTGTGTAAAACACAAACTTCCGGAATAAACAAAACCAACAGGGATTTCGGGATTCCCGGTAGAGATCAATTCAAAACAGAACAGACACAATAACAGAAACATGGTCAAACATCCAGGAGACAGCCGGTACCGGGCAATTACATTCACCTCTGTGGTATCACTATTATTCGTTGTCAACTTACCCGGTTACGGGCAGGATGAAACCAGGGCACAACAGGGCAATATTGGCACACCTTATACCATCCCAAACGAATCGGTCGCGCCACTCTTCCTCGAAGGGCAGCTTTGCCACTGGGTACGCAGGATACATCAGGATAAAAGCGGAAACCTCTGGTTTGGAACGAACCACTACGGGGTCATGCGCTACGATGGCGACACACTGGAGTATCTCTTTGAATACGACGGGCTCCGAAGCGGCCGGATCACCGGGATCGTGGAGGATGAAAGCGGGAACGTGTGGTTCGGTGCTATCGACGGCCTGACCAGGTACGACGGGAAATCCTTTACCAATTTTGCCGAACAGGCGGGTCTGGCAAACAGGGAGGTCTGGAGCCTGATCATGGACCACAAGGGAACATTCTGGATCGGTACGATGGAAGGCGTATTTCAGTTCGATGGAGAAACGTGTACGGCGTTCCCGATCCCGAAAGCACAGGTAAACGACACTACATCCATACTGTCCTATAACCGGATCACCGCAATTATGGAAGATAAAAACGGTATCCTGTGGTTCGGAACGGACGGGTTCGGCATTTGCACATACGACCCCGGCGCAGCGCAGGCCGGCAGAGATCCCTTTTCACATATCACCATGAAGGATGGGCTTTGCGACAATAATATCACGGACATTCTGGAGGACAGCAGAGGCAACATCTGGATCGGAACCATGTTTGGCGGGATAAGCCGGTATAACCCCGCTGCCGGACAGGCCGGCGAAAAGGCTTTTACCAATTATACGCAGGAAGGCGTTACCTTGGGTATCGAAGTGTATGGCCTTTATGAAGACAGATCCGGTAATATCTGGTTCCCGGCTGAAGGGTATGGCGTGTATCGTTTCGATCCCGCTGCCGAACAAGCCGGCGAAAAAGCCTTTACCAATTTTCATGAAAAGGATGGCCTTGCCACCGGCGGAATACAATGCTTCTTTGAAGATAAGGAAGGGCGGTTTTGGCTCGGCGGCTGGGGAGGACTTTTTCGATATGACCGGTCAGCCGAACGGACCGGGGAGCGCACCTTTTACAGTGTAACCAAAACCGGACCCTGGCACTGATCCGGCAATACTACAACCATGAGAAAAGACATACCTTTTTACATCCTTTTCCTGTTGACTGCATTTCATACTGCCTCCTGTACAGGACAAAACCAAAAGGACCAGCCTGAAGACAAGCAGGCTACAGCGGCCCTACCGGATCACGACCCCTATTTTATTGAAAGTAATGTGATCACCTCGGCCTATGGCCCACAAAGCATTACCCGTAATATCATACAGGATAGAAACGGAAACATCTGGCTAGCGACCTGGGAGGGTATTATGCGCTACGACGGGCAGGTCTTTTCCAATTTTACCAATAAGGACAGTTTGAGACGCTTTCATGTATTTGCCATCCTGGAAGCCAGCGACGGGAATATCTGGTTTGGCACCATTGGCGCCGGCGTGTACCGCTTTGATGGCAGCTCCTTCATCAACTATACCACGAAGGAAGGGCTTGCCAATGACAGGGTCGGTTGCATCTACGAAGACAAGGCCGGCAACATCTGGATTGGCACAATGGGCGGGGTCAGCTGTTATGACGGAAACTATTTCCGGAACTACACCACAAAAGAGGGTCTGCCAAATAATGATATTAATTCGATCATCGAAGATAAAAACGGAACATTCTGGATCGGCACCAGAGGAGCGGCCTGTCATTACGACGGAAAAACGTTTTCCAGCATTACCAACCTGACTGGCGGGTCTTTTACCAACGTGCGCACGATAACGGAAGACTCCAAAGGCAACATCTGGCTCGGCGGCAACGACGGGCTTTGGCGGTACAGCAACGGGTTGTTTACCAATTTTACATCAAATTTTGTTGGCTATATCTATGAAGACAGCAAAGGGAATATCTGGACCAGCTCGGAATCACCCGACAGCAGAACAGCATGGGTGCTATCCCGGTATAACGAAACAGCTTTAAACTCCGGGGAGCCAATACCGGATCAGATCCTGAAACAGGAAGGCATGTTTTTCGGTATTTCAGAGGACCGAAACGGAGGTATCTGGTTCGGCACGTTGAATGGTGCGTGTCGCTATGATGGAAAGACCTTTAATTATTTTAAAAATAACGAGGTGAAGGATTAATGGTCAACCACTTCAGTCACTAAAAAATTTAAGGAAAGAGCGTTGCGGTTGTCTCATAAGATCAAGAAGTACTTTTTCAACCTTAGATTACTCTTTTTTACCGCTAAGGCGCCAAGACGCGGAGTTTAGTGTTTGGCGTCTTGGCGCCTTAGTAGTGAATAATTTGCCCCTGCCAGGCGAAGTTTTCAGACTTGCCCAAATAGCCTGCGGACTTTGTCCGTAGTCACCAGACCGGCACATGAGACCGTTGTGCGCAAAAGGAAAGCAAAATAACAGCACGACAAGCCATGAAACGAAAGACAGCGATAATTTCGGACTTCAAGCAACATGTATCCTCCCAAAAGGTGGCGTTTTTTAAGAAATACGGGATGGATTTTGTGCTGGGTGAGCGGGAAAATATCCGGATCGAAGATATTGAAAACGGCACGGAGCTCATCAACCTGCACTGCAACGGCGGGGTGTTCAACCTCGGCCACCGCAATCCACAGATCATTGCTGCGCTGAAGGAAGCGCTGGATCATTTCGACATCGGGAATCACCATTTTATCAGCTTGGAACGGGCGAAGGCGGCCAAAATGTTGTCGGACCTGATGCCGGGCGACCTCACGTACACGGTGTTTGGCGTCAGTGGCGGTGAAGCGACGGATACAGCCATCAAAGTAGCCCGCAGTTTTACCCAAAAACAGAAAATAATTTCCGTGAAGGGCGGCTATCACGGCCACACCGGTTTTGCGCTGGCCACCGGCGATGAAAAGTACCGCAAACCGTTTGGCGATGAGCTGCCGGGGTTCGAACAATGCACCTTCGGCGATATCGGGTCTTTACAATCGGCCATCGATGCCAATACCGCCGCCGTGATCCTGGAAACCATCCCGGCTACACTGGGCATGCCCGTCCCCTCCCCCGAATACATGCAAAACATCCGGCAGCTTTGCGATGAAAACCAGGTGCTGCTGATCCTCGATGAAGTGCAGAGCGGGCTGGGCAGAACCGGCAAACTGTGGGCATTCGAGCACTACGATATCGTGCCTGACATTGTCATACTGGGCAAAGGGCTTTCGGGTGGCATTTACCCGATCTCCGCCACCGTGCTCCGGAAACCCCTGGAAAGCGTGTTTCACCCGGATCCGTTCATCCACATTTCTACCTTCGGCGGCGCCGAGCCGGGCTGCATTGTCCTGCAGAAGGTGCTCGAAATCTCGTCCTCGCCGGACTTCCTAGCGCATGTGAACCATATGGCTACGATCTTCAAAGCGGAAACTGACAAGCTGATTGAAAAACACGGCAGCTTCCTCGTCGGCCTGCGCCAAAAGGGCCTGATGATGGGGCTGGAGTTGAAAGACACCGATTGCGGTCCGCTGCTGACCAAAACCGCCTACGACAACGGGCTGCTCATCGTCTATGCCAACAACGACAAGCGGGTATGCCAGTTGCTTCCGCCGCTTATCACCCGGGAAGACCAGGTGCCGGAAATCATGGCGAAACTGGATAAAGCCTTGTCAAAGGCCAGGAAGCTGCGGCCATTGCTGAAGGTCCGGAATTTGGTTACCGGGCTGCTGAAGTCTGCGGATCGTTAGGGTTAATTAATTGATTACATGATTGATGAAGTAGTTCACCATACCGAATAATGGATCATTTGTGGTTTACTTGTGTGAATAACGGTGTACGCTACGGTTACTTCAACAATCATGTACTCATGTACTCTGCAATCATGTAATCAAATACATTGCACCTTTCGCCATTGTTGACATCCTAACCAGCAAAACTGAAAAGCAAATTTCATCAACATGAAACTAGATAAAGCACTGGTTGAGCAATTTGAGCGGGGACTAAGCCCACAGCACCTGGAGTCGTCAACGATCAAAGCGAATCTGATAGGATTTGGTGAGATATCTTCCATTTTTGAACTGGAAGCAGTGCCGGGCGTGGTGTTCAAACGGATGCCTATGTTTTCGAACCCACAGCAGGCCCATGCTTACCTGGAGAAATATACCACCTACTGCAGTTTACTATCAGAAGCCGGGGTGCATTTGCCGGAGGACAGTGCCATTATTGTTGAAAGATCGCCGGACCTGACCGTCCTGTATTTTGCGCAACAAAAATTTCACCCCGACTCCATTGGCAATAAGGTGGTTGATCTTTTAACGGAAAAAGAGATCCGGCAACTGGCTGAAAAGATCTTCGGAGCGATCTACGGCGTATGGGCATTTAACAAACAAAGCAAGGACGTGGAACTGGCCATCGACTCCCAGCTATCGAACTGGGTTTTTGACAAGCAAACCGGCTCCTTATTTTACCTCGACACCACCACACCACTTTTCAAACTGAACGGCGCAGAACAACTGGATCCCGAACTGCTGCTGACCAGCGCCCCTTCTTTCGGCAGGGCCATCATCCGGAAATTCTTTTTACAGGATGTGATGGACCGGTATTACGATGAACATTCCGTGAATGTTGATCTGATCGCCAACCTTTACAAGGAACAAAAACCGGCGCTGATCCCCCTGTTCATAGAAGTGGCCAACCGTTTCTCCAGCCGGGAGATCACCCAAAAGGAAATTGCAGCGTATTACAGGGAAGACAAATTCATCTGGCAATTATTTCTCCGCCTGCGCAAAACAGACCGGTGGCTGCACGAGTATATTTACCGCAAGCAATACCAGTTTATTTTGCCGGAAAAAATAAACCGATGACGGCGTTTTCGGAGCAATCACTTCACAAAGCAAAAGTCCATGTGTGATACCCTGGTAGCCTTATCCTCAGCAACGGAAGACGGAAGCGTTATCCTGGCCAAAAACAGCGACCGCGAGGCCAATGAAATGCAGGCGCTGGAATATCACCCGGGCGCCGTTCACGGCACGGGCCAGCAATTGCGCTGCACCTACATCGACATAGACCAGGCCGATATAACCCATGCCGTGCTTATCAGCCGGCCATTCTGGATGTGGGGCGCGGAGATGGGCATCAATGAAAAAGGCGTGGCTATCGGCAATGAGGCGATCTGGACCAAAATGCCCGTTCACAAAAAAAACGACCGCCTGCTGGGTATGGACCTGCTGCGGCTTGCCCTGGAACGGGCCGGCTCGGCCCGGCATGGCGTGGAGGTGATCTGTGATCTACTTGAACGCTACGGCCAGGGCGGCATTGCCGGTTACCAGGACAAAAGCATGGCCTATCACAATAGCTTTCTCCTGGCCGATAACAACGAGGCCTGGGTGCTGGAAACAGCTGATCACCTGTGGGTCGCAAAGAAAGTAGAACACTATTATTCCATCTCCAATGGCGCCACGATCGGGGAGGAATTTGACCTGGCGCATCCCGACCTGATCTCAACGGCAGTTAAAAACAGCTGGCACCGCAGAGGTAAAACATTCAACTTCAGGGAGTCCTATTCCGACTGGTTTTACACCACATTTTCCGCTTCAAAAAAGCGCCGGTGGCAGTCGCATTGCTACCTCCGCGACCATGTGAAAAAGGTAAATGTGGCCGGTGCGATAAAGGCCCTGCAATCGCACGACCGGGATGATTATGCGCCACAGAACCCGCTTTTGGGCAGTTCTGTCTGTGCGCATGCGGGTAATCCGCTCAGCCGGCACGCCACGCAGACCACCGGTTCCATGGTCGCGCACCTTGCAGACAAACCCACTGCCTGGTTTACCGCAACATCGTCGGCATGTACCAGTGTATTCAAACCGCTTTGGTTTGGTGAAAACGTGTTACCACCGCTCGGCCCGCCGGGGCCCGGATTTGATCCCGGAAATTACTGGTGGAAAAACGAACTACTGCACCGCACGATCCTCCGGGATTACCGGGGACTGAAACCCCGCATTGCCAGCGAACTGGAGCAGTTGCAGTTTGCCATTTTAACCGGCGCACAAAACCTCGTTGAAGACGACTATTTTGCCTATTCGGCCGAGGCCTTCACAGAAGCCGCCCGAAAAACCGGCGAATGGTTAGGGATGTTAAATACCCAACCGATAAAAGCCCGGGGAAACTGGCTGTACCGCCACTACTGGAACAGGTTGAATCGGGAAGCGGGATTGGTCGTTTGACGGGAATGCCAAGAGCGTGCCTGGGCTGCAAATTGTGGTAATAAAGACGCAACTGCAGGTTGATGATCGAAAGATTATCCTATTTTTACTCGTGCCGGTAAAAGAAGATGGAGCGGTGCCCGATGTACCAGCCGGGCGAAGTCCAAACGAGATACCCTCTGAATCCAATATAGCATGGGTCAAAAATAAATAACCATGGGAAACGATAAATATTCCAATCTTACGACCAAACAACTTCAGAACAGAAAAAAGTATGCCTCCATACTTTTAGTGGTTTTAACCTTTGCCGTTGTGTTAGCAGGATCTGTACAGGTCTATAATTTAGTAAATGGAAAGGGCTTTATTAATACACTTTTTGTTTCTGCTGCAGCTTGCTTTGTGATATTTATCCCAATTTATATGGGTAAAAAGAAAATCGAAGAAGAACTGAAAAACAGAGCGGATAGTAAGTGATCAACAACTAAGAGCGTGTTTGGAAATTTCTGCTGGAGGCAAAAACCCGGGCTTTTTTGTCAGTTTTTGCGTTTTTTCAGGTGCCTAGTCGAGCTAAGTGCCTGAACAAAGGCGG
>SBHD01000274.1 GCA_006226345.1 Bacteroidota bacterium
TTACCCAACACGCTCTTAGTGAAGCCTGGTCAGATCACTTGTTTTAAGAGCAACGCCCGTGAAAACATGCTGATCGCCCAATAAGCATTGACCAGTAAAACGCGCCCCTGAAGTTGCAAACTTCGCTACATCCCGAAGTAAGGTTATTTCGAATTGATTAGCTCCAATAAACCTGAATTCAACCTCCTGGAAGTCTAGGAATGTTCTGCTGGATTTAAATTGCGCTTTATAGAAGGCTTCTTTTGCACTAAACAATATCATGACGCTGTCATCGAAATTATAATAGTTTTGATGGCATAATTCACGAATGTCTTTTTCTGTGGCAATTAATTGGACCACGTCCTCTCTTAAGACACCTTGCGTTTCCACATCAAACCCTAACCCCGCGAATTCATTGGACCATGCTACAACAGCACCGCAATAGCTATTGGTATGAGAAATACTTCCAACGATTTCTCCGGGCCATTCCGGAGACCGGTCCTTTCTTTGCGGAATAGTTGCTTCACCATATCCTAGTTTGGAGAGGGCTTTACGAGCACAGTATCGTCCTGCAGCAAACTCTTTCACCCGTTTATTTCCAGCCGCTTTTACCGCCATCGTTTCTTTTGAATGCAGGTCGCGTACCTGGTCAAATACCCTGACATCGTGTCCGGCAACACCTGGAGGGAATAGCGCTTGTACATCTTTCCTCATAAAAATACTTTTATGGATTCCCTGGAATATCTACCAAGAAGGCGGCCTTGCTATCCGATTTTAGTATCCAATGTTCTAAAACGACTGGAAACGACCTTGCCAACATCCATTAAAATGGACATAGCCAATTGGGGATCCCGCTTGCCAAGGCGGGCAAAATTTTCGGGGGTGAGCAAGTAAGCTCTGCCGGTAGTCAAAGCGGCAATAGATGCCGTTCGGGCGTGGCCGTCTAAAAAAGCTAATTCGCCAATTACTGTGTTGGGCCCTACGATGCCAAGGCGTTCCTCCCGATCCTCCAGGTCGTGGTAAACCTTCAAAAAACCTTCTGAGATCAAGAGCAAATGACGCCCTTTTGCGCCCTGCTTAATGAGCGTTTCTCCCGGGCTAAAATGAAGGAGGGTAGCTTCCTGCAGAAAAGTTTCCCATTTGCGCTGATCCAGGCCTTCCAGCGCAGTGAAGACTCCTTCCTTTTGCACCTTGTGTATTTCCAGAGCCAGAGCAATCTCTTCCGCAATTTTGTCGACATAAGGATCAAAGATCATGTTTTCGTGTGCACCGGGAACGACCTTAAGCATGAAATCACCCTGACAAACAAGCTGCCAATAGGCGGCCGTTTCCAGAGGCGTTCTCACCGAAATATTTTGGAGGCCGGCACAAACCGGATTGGAGCTATCCTGCGCTCGCAAAAGCAAGATATCCGCCTGACAGTTGTTGGGCTGATAATCCAAAACCAGGCGGGCACTGGCTTGAAAAGACCGAATAAACGGCAAGACAAAATGATCGATGATTTCCTGAGAAAAAATGCCCTGTTGCAATAACTGTTGTACATACCAGGCTTCTCTCTCCGCTTCGGGTTGTGCTAAAATATCTTCGTAGCTAATCGAAAAGGCTTTTTGGGAAAGGAGCTGCAGATCCCGGCTGATCAGGGCAAGCAAACATGCTTTATCTGATGCTAATTGTGCAAGCATCGTTTGTTCTTCCGGATCGCTAGGCAAAACACTGTCGATGATCGTTAGCAATTCTACCTTTTCTCCTATGGCTTCCAATTGACTGCTCATTTCAAAGGCAATCAGGCCACCCAAAGACCAGCCGCCGAGGAAATATGGACCTTCAGGCTGCTGCTCTTTCACTAATTGCAAATAGACCTTAGCCAGGCTTTCGATACTTTCGTCAGAGATGTCCCTGCTGGTTTCCAAACCATAAAAGGCCTGGTCATTCCCGATTTTGGCCGCCAATTCCCGATAACAAAAGGCACTTCCTCCGGCCGGATGCACAAAAAACAAAGCGGGTTGCTTACCGGATTTTAAGGTTATTATTCGGTCCTTTTGCGATTTGGGTTCTCCCATATAATCCTGCAAATGCTGATGAGTAGCAGCCCGGCTGGTAGATGAAGATTCAAAAGTCAGATACCTCGGGGCTTCCGTATGGTAATTTTCCGCATCTTTTAACAGCGCCAGGTGTTCGGCCAAACCGGCAATGGTGGGGTATTCCAGTAAATCCTTAATGCTTAACGGCAAGCCTTGTTCCTGGGCCCGGGCGACCAATTGAATGCTCAATAAAGAATTTCCTCCCAGGTCAAAGAAGTCCTGCTGGATATCCATCTTATCCATATCGAGCACTTCGGCCCAAAGTTGGTGTAATTGCTGTTCCAATTCGGTCCTGGGAGCAAGCATTGCAGTTTTGGATGGTATTTCCAGGGGTCTGTCCGGTAGCGCTTTGGCATCCAGTTTGCCGTTGGGTGTCAACGGCAAAGCCGCGATCCCGATCAAGGCCGCAGGCCGCATATGGGCCGGCAATTTTTTGGCAAGAAAATCTTTCAGTGCCCCCTGGTCGGGCTGAACACTACCAGCCCTGGTAACATAATAAGCCAGCAACTGGGCGATTCCCATTTTGTTTTTTCGAACAATTACCGCGCACGCCTCTACCGATTCATAGCGATTCAAAACCGATTCAATTTCGCCGAGCTCAATCCGGAAACCTCTGATCTTGACCTGACTATCGGCCCGGCCAAGGAAGTCAATTTCACCGGAAGGGAGATAGCGGACCATATCTCCGGTACGGTACATGCGGCCATCGGGGTGATCCACGAAGGGGTCCGGGAGGAAATGCTTCTCTGTCAGATCGGGTCGATTCAGATAGCCTCTGGTTACACCCATGCCTCCGATATACAGTTCTCCGGGCACCCCTGCCGGAACCAGTTTCTGATGCGCATCCAACACATAGATCCGGGTATTGGCAATACCCCTGCCGATCGGTGGTCTTTGGTCCTCCTGCCGGCTTCCGTCCCATTCGGTAGCGACTACCGTGGCTTCCGTTGGTCCGTAATAATTAATTACCCTCGGAGCCAAAGCCTTCATCTGCGCAAAAAGCTCTTTACTCAGGCTTTCTCCGCCAGTCGTTAGAAGGCGCAAGCCGGCATAAGCTGTTTGCGCTAAAATCTTTACAAGTGCAGCCATCACCGAAGGCGTAGCAGAAATGGTCGAAACCTGATATTGGCTGACCAATTCAGCCAAACCGCTCATATCCTGCAGGCGGGAATAAGCAGGCATAAGCAAGGTAGCTCCTTGATTGAGGGCCCACCAGGTTGGTACGACTGCGGCGTCAAATGCCAATGAAAAGAGATGAAGAAAGACATCACCAGTGTTCAGCCGTAAGGAAGCAGCCGCCCAATGGGTCCGGTCGGCAATTTGCCGATGCTCCACCAATACCCCTTTCGGCTTTCCGGTGGAGCCGGAAGTATAAATCACATAAGCTAAATTTTCTCCTTTTACCCGAAGCGCAGGTCGGTCGGAAGATCTTTTCGAAATCTTCATCCGGTCAGCATCCACATCGACAATTTGAAAGTTACCTTTGGGCAGGCGATTTCGATGAGCAGCGTCACAGATCAAGATCGGAGTCTGGGTATCCGCCACTATAAACGCTACCCTATCCGTAGGATCTTCTGCACCTAGCGGCGCATAAGCCGCACCCGCTTTTAAAACCGCCAACAGCGCTACAATATGATCAGCCGAGCGATCCGTCCATACCACTACTATTTGGTCGGGTGCTATGCCAAGATCTACTAAATGATGCGCCAGTTGATTGGCCCGGCGATCCAGGTCGGCGTAGCTAAGCGCTTCATTTTCCGCTATAACGGCCTTGGCCGAAGGATTCAGATCAACCTGTTTTTCAATAATGGGATGCAAACATGCCCCTCCGTCGTAGTTAACTTCGTTGTCATTCCAGTCGTTTAACATTTGCTGCTTTTCCCGTGGCGTAAGCAGGGGCAATTCCCAATAAGGTTTTTGCGGTGATTTTACGATACCGTCAAGTAAAACCTGATAAAGATGCACCAGGCGAGCGATGGTGCTTTCTTCATAGAGATCGGTCCGGTATTCTACCCGGCCGATGATTCGATCTTCGCGCTCATCCAATTCCATGGTCAAGCCGAACTTAGCCGTGTCGGTATGAACATCCAGTTGGCTAAGCTCCCAGGAACAGCCCGGGGTTATCTTTGGTTCCAGCACAAAAGCAACGCCAATGTTTCCCAGGTCTTCTTCCTCTTTAAGCGCCTGCACGACCTGTTGGAAAGGAATATTTTGATGGGCATAAGCTTCCAGGCAGGTTTTTTGTACACAACCTAAGGCATCTAAAAAGGTGCCATTCTCCGGAAGACTGGTGCGCAGGAGCATGGTATTTACAAAATTGGCTACCATTTGTTCGGTCCCTGCGACATGGCGATTGGCCAGCACGGATGCAATGGATAAATCCTTTTGCTGGGTATAGCGGTTTAGGAGCAGCTTAAAAGCCGTAAGCAAGGTCATAAAGAGGCTTACCCCATTTTTTTTGGACAATTCCCGGAGGGATGTTGTTAAATCGGCCGGCAAGTCCAGGCAAAAACGAGCACCCGCAAATGAAACGCTCTCTGCTGGTTTTTTATCCGTAGGGAACCGGACCGGTTCAAAAGCGGATAGTTTTTGCCGCCAGTAGGCTTTTTCTGTCTCCCAAATCTCTTTTTGCCCCTCCTGGATCCAGGCTACCCAATCGGAGTACCTTACTGCCAAATCCGGAAGGTCCGGCAAATTTTCGGCCGCCAAACTCCGGTACACCTGCTCCAGTTCCGGCAGAAATACCTGGTAAATGGCCACGCCGTCAATGACTAAATGATGCGCCACTAAATACAGGCGATACCGGGCCTCTTCCAATCGAACCAGACAGAATCGAATGGGTTGATCTTTTGCCAGATCAAAGCCTTTCCCGGCTTGAGCCGTTGCCAAAAACAGGGCTTCCTCTTCTCTCGGCGCTTTTGGAAGGTGCCGCAAATCGTAGTAGGCAAAATTTTCGGGTAATGCTGCTTTTTCGAAGTACTGTACCGGTCCTGAGGGAGTCGCCTTAAATCTGGATCGCAACGCTTCATGGCGGTTTAGCAGCAGGGTCAATGCCGCTTTAAAATGCGGCAGATCAATTGGTTCGGGTATTGTAATACTCAGGGGTTCGTTGTACAAGGGCACACCGGGTGCTAATTGTTGGTGCAGCCAAATAGATTCCTGATAAGGGGACAAAGCCAGCGGACCTGTTCCTGCCCCGGCAGGGATCTCTGTGGATTGGGAGGGTTGTTTGTTGGAGATATAATCAGCCAGCGAACGAATTGTTGGGTATTCAAAAATAGCCTTGACCGGAATTTCGAGTCCATATTGCCGTTTTAAGGTCATCAACAGTTGAATGGCCGTCAAAGAATCCCCTCCCAGCATAAAGAAGTCGTCTTCTACCCCAATCTCCTTTACTGGAGATTGGAATTGCCTGGCCCAAAGTTCGGCCAGTTGCTCCTCCACTTTCGTTTTGGGTTGGTGGCCGGAGTGCTGCTGCGGCAGCGCCTTGCCTCCTTGTTCCTGCAACGTTTTGCGATCAACTTTTCCGGTATGGGACAATGGAAATCTGTCAACCTGGTAATACAAAGCCGGGAGCATATAGGCCGGCAACTTGGTCAGCAAGTGTGCCCGGATATCTTCAACGGAAGGGAGTTTTTGTCCGGATCGGGGTTTCAGAAAAGCGCCGAGGCGCTTGGTATTCGCCGCGCCGTCGGAATAAACCACCAGGGCCGCACCATCAATATCGGGATGGCTTTCCAGAACGCCTTCGATTTCCTCTAATTCGATGCGAAATCCACGAATCTTCACCTGGTTATCGACCCGACCCACAAAAACCAGATCTCCGGAATCCAGGCGGCGGACGATATCACCGGTTCGATACAGCTTTCCTTCCCCGAAGGGATTATCGATAAATTTTGCGGCGGTTAGTTCCGGTTGGTTGAGGTATCCCAGGGCCAGACCAAAGCCGCCGACCAATAGTTCGCCTTCTTCGACAGGTTGCATTTGTTGATCAACAACCACATCGGTCGAATGCTTAATCGCCTTACCAATGGAAACAAAGCTTCCCTCCCCGGGCATTTCTGTCAAGTGCTGGCAGGTGGAGAAGGTCGTATTTTCGGTTGGGCCATAGACATGAAGCAAATATTCCGGCGGATTTTCAGCAGACAATAAGGTGCGGATCGCGTTTATGGAGGCTGCTTCTCCGCCAAACAGCAGGTAACGCAAACCATGGAAACACTCTTTGTCGGCTGAAATGTGTTGATTAAATAAACCGGTGGTCAGGAACATAACGGTGATCTGCTGTTCCCGGATGCTCCTGCTGAGCAAAGCCGCATTTAATGCCGTTTCCTTATCTACAATAATTAACCGGGCGCCGTTTAACAGAGCCCCCCAAATCTCAAAAGTAGCTGCATCAAAAGCAATATTGGACATTTGACAAAGGCCGTCTTCCGGTTGAATATGGATATAGTCGGTATCCAGAACAAGCCGGGTAACGCCCTGATGACAAACCATGACACCTTTTGGTTTTCCGGTGGTACCGGAAGTATACATGATATAGCAAAGCGATTCCGGCGAAATATTTAGCTCGATGCCTGCCTCCTCCATCTCATCAATTTCATCTTTAGCGCCATCAGTTTCCAATATTTCCAGAGGATGGCGCATTTCTAACTTTTGCAGTGCAGGGCTCTGTCCGGAGTCGGTAAGTATAAATTGAGCATTAATATCTTCCAACATGTATTCCATCCGGGAGATTGGGAAATCGGGATCGATGGGGACATAGGCTCCTCCTAATTTAAGAATAGCCAAAATGGCTACAATACGCTCTATGCCCGGAGCAAAGCAAAGCGGGATCAGTAATTCATCTTTTGCAAGAACCCGATCTCCCAGCCGCTGGATCATCCATCTGGCTAATTGACTGGACTTTCGATCTAACTCCCGGTAGCTGAGGGATTGGGTATGAAAAATAATTGCGGTAGCATCCGGCGATCTGGAAACCTGCTGAGCAAATGCTTCCACGATGGCAGGGAGCTTATTTTTTGTGTGTTGGATGGTGGTCATAATTAAAAGGTTTGATGTACTGCAACCTGATAGAGAGTAGAAAGCAGATCATTTATTCTTCGGGCTATATCGATTTGTTAAAACCACACCTGCTAAAACCAGGATCATTCCCATAGCCTGGAAAACATGAAAGTCTTCCCCCAGAAGGAGGACGGATAATACGGCGGCTAAAACCGGCGTGAGATAAAGGAATACGCCCGCCCGATTGGCGCCTACCAAGGCCACCCCTTTACCCCATAGAAAGAAGGCGCCGACAGAAGCTACGCCGCCCATATATAGCAATGCTAAAATATTATCAAGGCTAAAGAGCATCATATGCCCTCCAAAGTCCTGGTACAGCTGAAAAGGCAATAGTATAAGCACACCGACATAGGCCGAACCGGCCAGCGTGGAAACAGCATCCAGGCCTTCCGGCATTTTTTGCAGGAGAATGGTATAAATCGCCCAGACCGGTAAAGCAGCCAGCATCCAGAAGTCGCCGGGATGCAATTGGAATCCGGCCAGTCCATAAAGATGTCCTTCCGTAATAACTACAACAGCCCCAAAAAAAGAAAGCAGGATCCCGCTTAATTGTCCCAGTTTTATTTTTTCACCATAAAAAAGCCAGGAAAGTAACAAGATGACAACAGGGATCATAGTCACCAAAATAGCCGAATTAATAGCCGTAGTGTCATTCAGGGCCTTAAACACCAGAAAACTGTAAGCGGCCATTCCTGTAAGCCCCAAACAAAAAAGCCGCTTCCAGTTTTTAATCATTAAGGGCCATTGCCTGGAAATCCTGGGAAAGGCCACCAGGGTAATGATGACCGAGGCTAACAGCCACCGAAAAAAGGCCAGATGCAACGGAGCAGCCATTTCATGAACTGCACGCCCTACAATTAAACTGCCCTCCCATAGCAGAATCGCCAGAAATAAGATCAAAAAGGGTAAGGCAAGTTGATACCGATGGTATATATATTGCCTTAGAGCGGAATGGTGAACAGGTGTAACTTTCATGATCGAAAGATTAACAAGGCGGACTATTGCTGTATCAGATTTGTGGGGAGGGGATCTAAAAGTTGCCACCCGTGTAATACAAGGGTGGTAACTTTTCGGCAAACCACTTTCCACCGGATATAACTCTTGTTTTGAATTCCAGGACTATGGTTTAATTCCTAAAATGCAATCCTCGAATGGCTTATTGAAACGTTACGGTAGCCGTGCAGGAGCTTTTATTCCCTGCGGGATCCGTAACCGTCAGCTTCCAGGTGTTTCCAGAAACATTTTCAATGGCTTTGGAAGCGATACTGCAGTTGTCCGTACTGCCATTGTCGATCATATTGGCTGTCGGCACCTGCAAGGAGCTCAATACTCTATCCCTGCATTTCGCCACCGGAGGCGTAG
>SBHD01000182.1 GCA_006226345.1 Bacteroidota bacterium
GAAAAAAATGGCAGAGATCCGGAAGCACACAGCCGGCCCGGATGCCTTCCGGAAACGGTTTTTCCGTTGGTTCGATGCTTTCCGGGCTATGAAATATGTACACCATGCCCGCGACGGGTATCACCCGAATGTATCAGTGGAAACAGCTGCCGCTTGGTTACTGGCGGTCCGGGAAAAGAGCGCTGAAAGAAACAACACGGCGCGGGACTTGCTTTGCATTTTCCGAAAATCCGACCGCACTCAAACCTGGGGAATATAAGTCACTTAATGCAGCGCCGGCCGGATCTCCAGGCTGTGCAGGATCTCTCCTTCCCGGTCGTTGAACCAGTGCAGGCGTTCATAGACCTCTTCTTCCGGAAAATACTCCAGCGCCATATCCACGTAAATATTCCCGTGTTTGGCCTCGGAGGTCCAGAGCATTTTGTAAAAACGCTTGAGTGCCGGATCGGTCAGCGCCTCTTCCACGAGCCGGAAACGCTCGGCGCCACGCGACTCCACGACCGAGCCGATGCAAAGCCGGTCGAGGAAATGTTGTTCCCGCCCGGTACGGCGCAGTTGGATCAGCCGCTCCATGTAGTGGTCCTTGGGAATAACATGGGCGAGTTGTACGCCCCGTTCGGCCATGACCGCATAGACCAGTTTGAAATGTTCCATCTCCTCGAGGGCCGTTTCGATGAGTTCCGGAATAATGGCGGTCCGGTCCGGGTATTTGGCCACCATGCTCATGGCAAAACCGCTTGCCTTGCGTTCACAGTCGGCGTGGTCTTGCAAAAAAGCGTCAAAATCAGCCAGAACGGCCTTGATCCATTCCGGTGGAGAGGGTGCGGTAAGCGGCAGGTTACGTTTCATGATCCGGTCAAATTGTACAGGTCATATGGGTAAAGTTCGGGATTTGCGCCCGGCCAAAAAAATATGACAATAAAAACAAGTGGCCAGCACCTACCCTATTCAATCTTCAATCATCAATCTTCAATCTCCAATCTTCTCCTCCTTTTTTCGTACATTGGAAGCCTTAACCAACTATACTGACCATGATTTTTTACGTAGGATTACTCATCGTTATTTTTGCCGCCGGCATCCGGATCGTATTTGAATACAAACGCGCTGTGAAGTTCCGGTTCGGGAAATTCGTCTCCGTCCTGAAACCCGGCTTCCGGTGGATCATTCCCGTGATCGAGACCGTGCAATACGTGGACATCCGGGTGATCACGATCAATATCCTGTCGCAGGAAGTAATGACACAGGACAATGTGCCCTGCCGCATCGACGGAGTGTTGTTTTTCAAGATCGAGGATGCTGAAAAGGCTGTTCTGGAAGTGGAGAATTACAAGTTTGCGATCACCCTGCTGGCGCAATCAGCCTTGCGGGATGTGTGTGGTAAAGCCGAGTTGGATACGATCCTGTCCAGGCGCGAGGAAATGGGGGAAAACATCCGGAAGATGGTGGCTGCCGAGACTACCGAATGGGGCATTTCCATCAGCGATGTCAAGATCAAGGACATCGAACTGCCGGAAAACATGAAGCGGTCCATGGCCCATCAGGCAGAAGCCGAACGGAACCGGCGGGCCCGGGTCATCCTTGCCCAGGCAGAAAAGCAGGCTGCCAACACCCTGCTGGAAGCCGGTCAGTTGATCGACCAGTCGCCCTCAGCGATCAAGCTTCGCCTGTACCAGACCCTGGCCGATATCGCGGCGGAAAAGAACTCCACCATCGTATTCCCGTTCCCCGAAGAGGTGCTGACCGGGTTGCAGAAAGGGAAGTAAGCGGGCCGGTTAGATAGTTACTGGTAATACATTGGGATCGGCAGCCGGCAGTCGGCAGCCCCGTTGCCGGCATTTTCAGGTCCGGATTGGGCCATGTTCCTCCATTCTGGAAAATTTCAGCGTTTTTCCAGAAAAAAACCGACATGTTTTACCAATGTAATTAGTTTTACGCACCGGTTTTTCGCCGCCTGCCTCCGGCGGCATATTCCCGTTACTGACAGTACTAAACTAACTAAGTTCTTTGACAAGATTATTGAAACGTTTTGACCAGTCAGTTTTGGTGCTGTTCAAGGCGCAAACGACGCGAATACCCTACGGTCTTTAAGGAGTTTGTAACGCAGAACAGGGGCAAAAGGGGCGGTCAAAAACGGTTATAATAATCTTGTCAGAGAACTTGAATTCGTCAAATAAGCATTTAATACATCACTCCTGTAATCATGCGTATCCTCACCTTCATTTTGCTCCTTCCCATATTGACCATTACCGAACAACTTCATGCCCAAAACTACCCGCCCAATCCCGAGCCGGGCGACTGTTATATCCGTTGTCCGATCGAAGAGATCAAAGAGGTAGCCAAAGTAGTGGTTACCCCTTCCTATATGGAATACAAAGTGGTGCCGGCAGAATACAAGACCGTGGAAGAGCGGGTACTGGTAAAAGAAGCCTCCAAGCGTTTTGAGTATGTCCCGGCGGTATACCGGGAAGTGATCGACACCATCCTGGTGGAAGAGCCGTACAGCGAGTACACCCTCATGCCGGTACAGACCCTCGATACGTTCGAGGTGTTTGAGATCCAGCCGGCGTTTGCCCGTTTTGAGTCGCGCCCGGCCATCGATGGCTGCAAGTCGCCCATCCCCGGCGAATGCGATGTGATCTGTTATGTGGAATATCCGGCGGTGACCAAGAATATTCCGGTGAAGAAAATTGTCGAAATGCCCGGTTATGTCCAGCGAAACCCGCCCAACGGCCGCTACAAGACCGTCAAACGGCAGGTGATCGACACACCGGCAACCTACCGCGAAGTAGAGATCCCTGCAGAATATGTGACGCTCCAGAAACGCGTACTGGTGCGGGATGCCGTGGTGGACTCGGTGGAGGTCAAACCGGAACTGCGCGAAGAAGTATTCCTGGTGCGCGACCAGTCCGGAGAGAAATCGACGGAAGGCTACGAGTGGAAGAAGATCGAATGTTCGCTGCTGGACTTCAACCTGCTCCCCATTTATTACAACCTGAACAGCGCCGCGCTCACGGCTGAGGCCCGGTCGGTTATAGATGAGAAACTGCTGAAGCTAATGCTGAAAAGGCCCGAAATCCGGGTAGAGATCAATTCGCACACGGATTCACGCTCCTCCGACGACTTCAACCTGGAACTGTCCAAGCGCCGGGCCCAGGGTGTGGTTGACTACCTGGTATCCAGGGGCATCAGGCGCTCGCGGCTGGAATACCACGGTTATGGCGAAACCCAGTTGGTGAACCACTGTGGTAACGGCGTAGATTGCACTGAAGAGCAACATGCAGAAAACCGGCGTACGGAATTCCGGGTATTGCCGCGGTAAGTACACATACTGAAGTATACTCTGTAAGTGGGTTGTTTCCGGGTCCGGAGGCAACCCACTTATATTTTCAGTGGGTTTGCCTTTCATCGAAAATCCAGCTGCCTGCATCCAAGAATCCCGGCATCGCATGGCATTTTCCTGCTTTTTTGCCAAAAGCATAAAAGCGATGTCGACAAAAACACTTCTCCTGGCCCTGTGCTGTGGCCTTGGTTGGACTGCACACGCCCAAACGGGCCTTTTGGGCGAATACTACACCGGGCAGAACTTTGAGCGCAAAGTGCTCACCCGCACCGATCCGCAGATCAACTTTTTCTGGATGGACGAACCGCCGGCACCCGAACTGGACCCGCACGTGTATTCCATCCGGTGGACCGGGTTTATCGAGACCCCGGAATCCGGCACCTACCTGTTTCGCGCCTATGTAGACGACGGCATCCGGGTATACGTAAACGGACAGCGCATCATCGATGCCTGGGACCTGCACGACACCGGGCGGTTTATGGGCGAGATCTACCTGAAAGCAGGCAAGCGGTACAGCCTCAAGGTGGAGTATTTCAATGCGATGTTTGAGGGGGAGATCAAACTGCACTGGCAACTGCCCAGTGAAGCGCCCTATTTCAAAGGCGCATTGGGGTACAACGACCACCCGATCGCTTCGCGGTACCTGGCACCTCCCGAGTCCCGGCCGGAGCCACTCCAACCCGTTGCCACACCACCAAAACCGCAGCCCCCGGCCCCAAAACATACAACACCGCCGCCGCCTCAGCCCGAGCCGGCACCACCACCCAAAAAAGAACCGGCGCCGGCCCCGATAGCGGCCGATACCCTGGAAAAGTACATCCCGAAAAACATCCTGTTCGTCAAGAGCAAGCCCATAATGCTCCCCGAGTCCCGGCCCGAACTGGACCGGCTGGCCGGCTTTCTACTCCGCAATCCGCAGTACACCCTGTTCGTGGCCGGCCATACCGACCGGATCGGCAATTCGGAAAAGAATATGATCCTGTCCCGGGAGCGCGCCAGTACAGTGGCGGCTTACCTGACTGAAAAAGGTATTGCGGCCAGCCGGATCACGGCGGTCGGCTACGGCGATACGCGTCCGTTGTATGTGGAGCCGGAGGGCGTGGCGAATGCGAAGAACCGGCGGGTGGAGTTTGAGGTTAGGGAGTGAGGGGGAGTTTTGGATTGACTTGTCCTGTTTTTAGTTTACAATTTGTGTAAACCTAATTCAGGACAAGTCAGGGTAACAATCCCCTCCCCTGATATATACCCCTGCTTGCAAAACGGTCAACACCCTCCCTGACTAGGGTCATTGCATTTTCTATAACGGAATATGCATTTTAGGGCTTTACTCTCTCGTGCTCCTTCCCAACATGCAAGTGGAAGACTGGGAGGGTGTTTTTTATACAGCGCATACTTTGTAGTGGTATTGCATTTGCCATCTGGTCTACCGCTTGGATTTTTTAACTAAAAAACCACAGCGTTATGATCAATATTTTTCAATTCCAACGGCACCAATCTGTGCCAAATGGCCGTTGTATATCCAATGGGGCCACGTGTCATCAGCATCCTCCCGGCAAAATACTTATCGCCTGCATGGCCATTACAACCCTCTTCCTTGGGTCTTTAACGGGGTTCACTCAAAAAACATGGTCAGGTGCGACCAGCAGTGACTGGAATGTCAGTACAAACTGGATTCCCGTGGGAGTGCCCACGGCCGCACACAATGTTGTCATCCCAAATACAACGAACGACCCTGTTATCCTCAATACTGTAGATGCTGAGGCAAAGTCTATTACCGTTTATAGCTCTGCAGCGTTCACGATCAATACTGGTGGAAGCCTGACGTTAAACGGGGCAACAGACATTGGCCTCTATAATAGCGGGACGGTAAACAATTCAGGTATTATTACCATCGGAAATACCATAAGTACGGGGAGCAGGGGCATTCATAATCGCGGTATGTTCAACAACAATACGGATGGCGAAATATATATTGAACGATTTACTTATTGCGCCGCGAACAATTATTATGGCTCCTTTACCAATATGGGTACAATAGTTATACAACATACCGGGGCAGGTGGTAGTTATGGCCTGTACAATGATCGAAGCACGTTCATCAATACTACCGATGGCGTAATCCGCATTGATGGGTTGATTTATGGTGGTCTTATTAATATAAATCATAGCCTATTCACAAACACCAATGAAGCGGAGATTTATATCGGCGGTACTGCTCCTGCTGGCCGTTGGGGCCTCCTGAACTACCGTTATTGTACGTTTAACAATTCTGCGGGTGGTAAAATCACCATTGATCAATCCGAAGTGTATGGCCTTTGCAACCAGGCCTCCAGTGATTTTAACAATTCCGCCACCATTATTATTGGAGGAGAAGAAGCTGTTGGCAGTTATGGCCTGTACAATGACGACAATAGTTCATTTAACAATGTCGCAAACGCAGATTTATACATCGACCGATCAACCAGCTATGGTATTTTATCTCGATACTCCAGCCTTATCAACGATGCATCCAATATTATTATAGGCAGTGAAGCGAGCGTTGGTGCATTTGCCGTTCGAAATTATTATTCTGCTTTATATAACCTCGCTTGCTCCAATCTTACTATTTTTTCTCCCTTACATAACAATAGTACGTTCAGCAATGCTGGTTTGCTAACCGCCGTTACCGACCTGCCGCACACCAACAACAGTCTGATCAATAACGGCATTCTGGCATACCCACAAGGCAACCCCATCCCCAATGTGACCAACAACGACCTAATTGTTTTGCCGATCAGTGGAGAATGCATCTTACCTGCTGCCCTGGAAAAAGGCGGTATGCTAAGTTTTACCGCAGGCAATACCTGGTATAAAGATGTCGGCCTGACCATGGCGGCAGGGACATACGATCAGACAACCAATACCTTTACCGCAACCAACCTGGAAGAAGGCACAACGACCGTATATTTTCCTGTTACAGACGATGTGAATGGCTGCCCACAGGTGGTCTCCATTGCTATCAACTTTGATGATATTACACCGCCGGAAATCAGCTGTCGCAACATTACAGTTGATCTTCCTGTCTCAGGATCAGTATATATTAGCCCCGCCGAAGTGCTGGATAGTGGTACGGATAATTGTAGCACAGTAATTTCGGAATCGGTTAGCCCCAATACTTTTTCATGCAGCAATATTGGTACAAATATCGTCACCCTGACCACCAGTGATGGCAATGGCAACACGGCTACCTGTACAGCTGTCGTAACGATTGATCAGTACCCCTTTTCCACAAGCCTGCCAACCTGCCAAACCGTGTATTGGGGATTTGCCCCGGCTGCCTGTACGATAATAAACAGCACGGTAATGGGCGGCGTACCGCCGTTTTCGTATGTCTGGAGTGCCGGCGCCACAACTCCGGATATGGAATATTGCGCCACTTCACCAGCCAATCCCGATCCTTTCGGGCTCACCGTTACAGATGCCAACGGCTGTACCAGTGTAGCAACGCCAACCGCGCTCATTCAGGTTGTGGATATCAGATGCGGCAAAGATCTGGACAAGGTGATGTTATGCCATAAAAACAACAATACAATTTGCATAAGTCCGGATGACGTATTTAGTCACCTGGAACATGGCGACTATCTGGGCGCGTGCGGCGCGCCCGATCCCTGTGCAGGCGAGGCAATAGCAGTCCCTGCAAATCAACGAACTACAACACAAGAATCACAAGTATTGGTTTCACCCAACCCGGCTCAGGCCGAAGTCCAAATCCGGTTTAAGCAGGAAGTTGCCGGGGAAACAGTTATCCGGCTATTTGATGCTACTGGCCGGTTGGTACGTCAGAAGCCAATCCACACCAATATTGGGCTCAATAGTTACCGGATGGATTTGGCCGGCTTACCGGATGGCATTTATATTTTGCAGCTGCAGATCGGCAAGCGGCGAGAAGTCATTCGGCTAGTCCTCGCAAACGATTGAACGCTTAAATTGTGTCGAATTATGCTGGCTATATCCTGTTTTCTCAGGATATAGCCAGTGCTCAAAATGGCCACTTGCCTCCCCATGGCGTCAGATAAGTCAGTTTGCCTGTTTCAATTGGTTAAACTTTCTTTAAAATGACCTATGTTATAAGTTGCTGATAATCTGTTTTTTGTGACGATTTCTAAGATTATGGGTACAGAGATTGGTACAGAATTTCGGAAAATACTTAAATGTACTGGGGTAAATTTTGGGGTTTTACCAGGAGGGGTTGCCGACCTGGATGTCCAGGTCGGTGGTGCCGTTGGTGACTTGGATCCAGTAACCTTTTGTGGTTAACCTAATAGCATCCAGTGTATACATATTGCCTCCAGAATCCGTGAGAGCCGTTCCAATAGGTATGGGTATCGGTCCTGCAGGGGATGGCGGGCTGCTGGTTTGATACAAACCAATGATGGCTTTGACGGTCCATGTTTGTCCGGAGGGCGCAGCAGCACTCACCGTTACTGGAGCGCGGCCATCGGCGGCATCACAGGTACAGAAGTTCGGGACGGCTACTTCGCAATTAAATGCCGAGGCATTCACCGATCCGGTGATCGTTTCCGAATAACTGGGTCCGGTAATGACTACCTGGTAATCTCCGTTTGGATATACACCAAATACAATCGGGAAGCCCGTACCTAAGACTGGATCACCCAAGTTTGTGCCGCCACTCGTTTGTAGCTGATAACTCTCCAAAGGATCCGACGCACTCAGTCCCACTAATGGACCTGGATCTGTAGTACAATAGTCGGCGGCCGTGATGCTATAATCGGGCAATAGGATAATCGATACCGGCAGGATATCGCTGACACACCCGGTTTGTTGATCACGAATAGCGGCAAATAACTCGGTGCTTTGATTCAGGGTGAATTGATAATTATTTGCTACATCTGCATATAGTTCCTGCGACTGATCGGCATTAAACCACAGCGCCTCATATCCTACAGGCAGGTTTTGCAGGATCAGGGTGATTTGGGCGCCATCCATGCCTTGGGTTACACTGGCCGGGTCTAATTCCGGCGCTGCTACAGGTTGTTGATTGAAGCAGTCCGGGCAGCCTTCGAATAGCCAACCGGAGTTGTTGTAGACGTCGTCGCTGTTGGCGCCGGCGTAGCGGAA
>SBHD01000170.1 GCA_006226345.1 Bacteroidota bacterium
AAGCCCGCCGTTCAAGCCGGTCAGCTGCACCAGTTGGGCGCCGATTTCCACCTCCAGCAGTTTCAATTCGGTCTGGAGGTTGATGACCTGATGTTGTGCTTTATTCAGGTCGAGAGCAGTGGCATCGCGGGCGTCGAACTTTTTCCGGTAGTCGACCAGGAATTGTTGTGCTGTCGAAAGCCTGTTGTTCAGTTCGCTTTGGCGTTTGTTCAGAAAAACCAGTTGGATGGCAGCCAGTTTGGCTTCCAGTAAAATTTCCTGGCGCAGGCCGTTGTTTTCAAAAGTGAGCTGCCTGGTTTTCAGATCAGCCACCCTGCGCCGCCGGGTATACACCGTGGGGTAGTCGAAGGCTTGCGTCAGGATCAGGTCGTTCTGATTCCCTGCCGAGCTGGGGAACCCTTTCAGGAAATCGTAGCTGACCTGCGGGTCGTACAGCCAGATCCCGGTTTGAAACGACTTGGCTGTTGCATCTACCCGTTGCCGTTCTGCCTGCAGGGTCTTATTGTTGCTCTCGATCCGGGTAAGCAGTGCATCGAGGGTGCTCTGTGCCGGTATGCGGTGTGAAAAATACAGCACCAGTACGACAGCTGATATTACAAGCCGGCTCCTGGCTGCTGTCCGGCCCATATATGATTTAAGCATCTTTCCTTCTGTTTTTTTGAACGATGAAATACACTGCTGGAATGATGAACACATTGAGCAGCGTTGCGCTCAGCAATCCGCCCAGGATGACTTTGGCCATCGGGCTCTGGATCTCGTTGCCTGGTTCGTCGCTGGCAAGTGCAAGCGGGATAAGGGCTAGCGCCGCCGTCAGGGCAGTCATTAAGATCGGAGTGAGGCGGTCTATTGACCCCTGAATGACTGTTTCATACAGCGGCATGCCTTCCTGTTGCAGGTTTTGATACCGGGAGACCAGCAGTATGCCGTTGCGAGTAGCGATGCCGAACAGGGTAATAAAACCGATGATGGCCGGAATGCTCAGCACACCGGACGTGAGCCAGATCGCGCCAACCCCTCCGATGAGGGCAAGCGGCAGGTTGATCAGTATGATACCCGCCATGCCGAGGTCTTTAAACTCCTGGAACAGGAGGATGAATATGACCAGTATGGCAAGGATGGAGGTGATCAGCAGAATGCGGGAGGCGGTTGCTTCACTTTCAAACTGACCGCCATAATCGATATGATACCCTTCGGGCAGGGAAATGTCAGCATCGATCTTTTGCTGGAGATCGGTGACCACACTCCTCAGGTCACGACCGGCTACGTTGCCCGACACCACGATCTTGCGTTGCACGTTTTCACGATTTACAGTATTCGGGCCGGAAGCAGAATGAACTGCTGCGACATACGACAATGGAATTTTCCTTCCATCGCCGGCGTCGATCAGCGTATTCCGGATATGGTCTATGGTGGAGCGGTAATCTTCATGGTATTTCAATACCAGGTCAAAGCGTTTTTCGCCATCGAATACCTCCCCTGTTTTTTCACCGGCCAGCGCCACGTCTACAAAGCGCATAAAGTCGGCCGTCCGAATCCCATAGCGTGCGAGCATCTCGCGGTTGGCTTTTATCTGTATTTGCGGGATCTCGATTTGAGGCTCCACGCTCAGGTCTACCAGTCCATCCGTACCTTCAATAGTGTTTTTTACCTCGTTGGCTAGGGCGTATAGCCGCTGCAGGTCGTTGCCGAACAACTTGATCGCAATATTGGCCCGTGTGCCGGAAAGCATATGATCGAGGCGGTGGCCGATAGGCTGCCCGATAGTAATGTTGACGCCGGTTATGCCCTTCAGTTTTTCACGTACATCTGTCATAAAAGCTTCCCGGTTGCGGTCCCGGAGTACAAAAGGGGCGTCAATTTCAGCGCCATTAACTCCCTGTGCATGTTCATCCAGTTCAGCCCGGCCGGTACGGCGGGTAGTAACGCTGATCTCCGGAATGGTCAGTAGTGTGCGTTCCACCTGAGTGCCGATCTTGTTACTTTCTTCCAGGGAGATCCCCGGCAAACTGACGGCACTGATGACCAGAGACCCTTCATTGAACTCCGGCAGAAAACTGCGCCCAAACCGGCCCATTAAAAAGACTGCGGCAAAGAACAACAGAACAGCGGTGACCAGCAGGGGCAGCTTGAACCGCATGACACCATGAAGAGCCGCTGCATACCACCGGTTGAGCCGCTGCACCAGCCAGCTGCCTTTGGCCTGCTGGACGAGCCGGGCCTCATTGGTCAGCAAATAGCTGCAGAGCACCGGCGTCAGCGTTACGGCAACAATAAGGGATGCGAAAAGCGCTACAATAAATGAAATACCCAGAGGCGCCAACATTCGCCCCTCCATTCCGGAAAGAAAAAACAAGGGAATGAAGGCAGCAATAATAATGAGCGTGGCATTCAGGATGGATGCCCGGATCTCTTTGCTGGCTTCATAAATAACAACCAACGCTGCGCGCTTTTCGCCGGGTCCACGCAGGGCGTTCTCGCGCAGGCGTTTGAGTACGTTATCCACATCGATGATCGCGTCATCTACAAGGGCACCAATGGCAATGGCCATACCACCCAGGCTCATAGTATTGATGGTCAGGCCCAGGCCTTTCAATACCAGTACCGACACCAACAACGACAAGGGTATGGCCAGGAGGGAAATGATGGTGGTGCGAAAGCTCATTAAAAATAAAAAGAGAACAACCACCACAAAAAAGGACCCCTCCAGCAGCGCGCGGTTCACATTGTCGATAGCAGCCTGGATAAATGTACTTTGCCGGAAAATATCGGAGCGGATATGCATATGGGCCGGCAAATTTTTCCGGATATCCGCCAGTGCGGCGTCCAGGCGCCCGGTGAGCTCCAGGGTGTTGGTATTGGGTTGTTTGGCGATCGTGAGGATGACAGCCGGGTTGCCGTTCAGGGCGCCGTCCCCGATCTTTGGTGCCGGTCCGATCCGCAGCTCGGCGACGTCGCTGATCTTTACCGGTAGGCCCTTGATGTTTTTTACCACGACATTACCCAGTTCTTCTAAGCTTCCGGTGCGTGCGATCCCGCGAACGATGTATTCATTCCCGAAATCGTTGATAAAGCCCCCGGCCGCATTTTGGTTGGAGGCATCGCAGGCTTCGAGCAGGGCATCCAGCGTCACACCGTAGTGTTTCATCCGTTCAGGTTTGGCCAGCACCTGGTACTGTTTGTATTCGCCGCCGATAACCACCACATTGGCTACGCCGGGTGTGGAAAGCAGGCGCGGGCGGATATTCCAGTCGGCCAGGGTGCGTGTCTCCATCACGTCAGCACTGTCGGATGTGATGGCAAGCAGCATAATCTCGCCCATGATAGAGGCTTGTGGGGCCAGGGTTGGGTTGCCCACCCCTGCCGGCAGCCGCGTCTGCACAGCCGATAATTTTTCATTCACGATCTGCCGGGCCCTGAAAATGTCCGTGCCCCATTCAAACTCGACCCATACGATACTGATCCCGGCGGCAGAGGAAGACCGTACCCGCCGCACATCGGTAGCGCCATTGAGGGCAGATTCAATCGTAAAAGATACCAGCTTCTCTACCTCCTCGGGCGCCATACCGTGCGATTCGGTTAGTACTACCACTGTGGGTGCTGTCAGATCCGGAAATACATCCACGTCCATCCGGGATGAAACGAAGCTGCCCCAGATCAGGATAAAAACAGCCGCTGCAACAACCATCAACCGATTGTGCAGGGCATATTGAAGGATATTGTTCAACATGTTTCTGCAAAGGATTGATGAAAGTTAGTGTTCATGGCCGTGTGCGGGAAGGGTTCCAGATGCCGTACTGAGTTTTATATTGTAGGCCCCTTTGATTACCACCCGTTCGCCTTCTTTCAGGCCGGAAAGCACCTGAATGTTCCGGCCGTCTGCGCTGCCGATCCGGAGTTCCCGTTTTTCAAACGACTCGCCGGCTGTTTGTACATAGCAGAAATAAGTACCCTGTTCTTCCATGACCGCCGATGCCGGTACTACGAGTGCCCGGGTCTGTGCATTGGTTTTGAGGAATATTTCGATGAAGGTGCCCGGAGTGAGGCCGTCCCGGTTGTTCACTTCAAAATGGACGGGTATGAACAAGGTGCTTTCCGCAGATTTGCCGATGGAGACCAGCCGGCCGTTCAGTTCAGCAAGGGAATATATGTTGCCGTTAATGGTCCGGAAATTGGCCGAAGCAATGCCGCTGATCCCGGAAAATGCGGTTTGGGAGAGATCTGCCCGGACAACAAGTTTTTTATTTCTGGAAATAACGGCCAGCGGCGTGCCGGTTTCAACAAACTGCCCGTCGGTTACAAACAATGATTTGACAAAGCCTGGTTGCCCGGCCCGGACGTCTTGTCCGGCCTGTCCATAGTTGGCAGTCAGGGTTTCCAGCCGGTTTTCCGCATTTGCGTAAGCATTTTTTACCTGCAGATACTCTTTTTCCACGAGCAACCGGTCATCATACAGTTTTTGGCTACGCTCCAGATCAGCTTTTGCCTTCTCCAGGTCGTTTTGTGCTTCCCGGATCTGTTGCGGCGTATTGCGGTCGGTCAGTCCCTGGCTGGAAATGGAAAACAGCACTTGTCCGGTACCCACAGCAGAGCCTTCGAACAGGCCGGTCTTCCGGATCCGGACGATACCGGCCGTTTGAGCTGATATCGTTTGTTCGTCGCCCGGTGCTGTAACCACTACGCCGGAGGTCCGGACCACATTTGCGAATGCAGTACGTTGCACAGCCTGGGTGGCAAAATCGATCTTCCAGGCCTGTTCTTTCAGATAGGTGATCTCATTTCCGCCGCCGCCGCTTTCGGGCTGATGGTGTTGCAGGGCAGTTTCTTCATCCGGGTATACTGAAATACTGTCCAGTACGACCTGGTCGGTATATTCAGGCGTTTTGATATCAAAGATGAGCTGATACAGGCCGGGCTTTTCCGGTGTCATCCGCAAGCGAAAAATACCCGGTACTTGCGGAGCATGGGCGGTTATGCTTTGCTTCCCGGCTTCGCCAGTAAGGGACAACTTTACCGTTCCGGTTCCAATTGCCCTGAAGGAATCCCCCAAAGCAGTAAAGTGGGCAGCAAAGCGGCATTCCTGCCCGGCCACAAGTGGATCGAACTCCACAAACAGTTCGGTCCGATCGGTGTATTGGGTGAAAACGAGGGGTTCGGGCTCTGTAGCGGAAATATGATTACCGTCCGCGTCATGCATATGATCGCCCTCGTTCTCGTGGCTATGTGAGTGGCAGGCAGCAATAAGCACTATTGCCAGCAAGCCGCTGAAGATTTTTATCATTGTTGAAGTATAGATAAGTGTAGGCAATGGAGCTGCGACGCCTGCAACCGGTGGCCGGGCCAGACCAGTTTGCTGCGGCTAATCCCAGCTGCGTTTCCGGCTTTTGAGCGCCGGAAACACACCGATGTTAATCTCAAAAAGAAATGCACTTACCCCAGCGGTGGCCGGAAGATATCCTGGACCAGAAGAATGGAATACAGCGCCCTGCTGCCACGTGGCGCCTGTTGTTGGAACAGCAGTTTGTACCATACCCCCAGATCCGGTAAGGCGGCAGGAATTGCCGGTGAAATTGCCGGAATGGTCGTATCGGCGCAGGAAAAGGGTAGCCCGGCATGCGTATTGTCCGTATCCCGGTGCTGCCCATGGCTACTGTAGTGATGGGTTAGGAAGGAAAGGATGTGCAGGTCGTGCCGGTGTCCATGCGCATTATGGGTCAGGTAGTGCTGGATCAGGTTCGGCACTTTGGCCATTTGCCGGACAAGGGGATGCATGCTCTGTGCGAGCAGGACCATAGAAAGAAATATGGCGATCCCGTATTTCATGGTGGGTAAAGGTAGAGAAAGTCCGGTTAATTAAAGGTGCTTCTGCCCGGGTTCAATACCCTGAGGAGGGTAACTTTGTTTGTTTTTAATATATAGCATACCATAGTTAAGATTTAACAATTAATAATCAGCAATTTACACAAAATCCGTACCTTGTGGCCCTGTTTCGTAGCCCACCTTCATGAAAAGCCGGTCGCGTTTACCCCGGACCTATTCACTGCGGAACGGTTTTTGCAATACGCGACTAATCCCTCGTAATCTTGCTGTACATGCCGCCTTACCTGATCCTTCGGTTAGGTATGACTGTATTGTTCACCATCAAAAAATGCTATGTTGAAACAGACATTTACGCTTACCATTGCCCTGTTGATCGCTGTTGCGGCTTCTGCACAAAAAAGTGAAAACCTCTTCGTCCGCCTGGGTGTCAACATGGGCGCTTCGACGCTGTACCATAATACGCATTTTCAGGCCACCAATCTGGTGGAAGTATACGAGTTCGTGCAGATTAGCCACGATCCGCCGGAGTCCTACACCTGGGGTGATTTTGAAAGTGATTACGGGCTGAAGTCCAAATACTCGCAGCCGCGCTTCGGGCTGAACCTGTACCTGGCACACAAGCTCTTTCCGGTTTTCCTGAACATGGATTACCTGTCGTCACCATCCAGCTACCAGAAAATGATGTTTGCCATGACCCTTGGCCTGGGCAAAGATTTCCACCCGATGGAAACGGATTTTTTCTTTTCCGCACACGGTGGCTTTACGCGGGTGTTCAAGGATGCCGGCTTTGGTGCGGAAACAGTAACGTACAGTACCAATGACGAAGCCCGGCAGCGCCTGGCTACTTTTTACAACCCGTCGAAGCCGCTGGGCTCCCAGTCGGGCAATATGTTGTCGCTCAAGGTTGGTTGCGGGCATGTGATCGGAGCTGCTGAACGCGCCGCTCTGGGCGTGGAAGCCTATTACAACCTCGACCTGACAAACGAGACCGTGCGCCAGTCGCGCATGTCCCACGTCGGGGTGAATATTTACTTCCGCTTTGACCTGGCAAATACGTCGTTCTAAGGGCTTTTTTTAGGGACTATTTGAGTGTGGTGTTTTCACCGCAAATACGCGAAGGCGCAGAGTGCTGAACTCTGCGCCTTCGCGTATTTGCAGTGAAAACTATCGATATTGGCTGTTTTTTGTTGTCGCAAACGCTTAATATTCAGTTGTTTATATGCTTTAGGTAAATTTTCTTGCATTTTTTTCAAAACACGGGAACCTTTGTGCCCATGTGCAGTGTTACTAGTATTCAATCAGGTGAACTGCGCGCATATTCACCCAAAACATAAAACCACCTGAAATGGCTACCTTTACCATCATGGCAAACAAAAACACGCATGCCGGCTACCACCGCATCTTTGAGCAGGAATTCTATCCGCTCATGGATGCTGTGTACACCTTTGCGTACCGGCTGACAAACGATGCGACGCGGGCAGAGGACCTGACACAGGAAACCTACCTGAAGGCATGGCGCTTCATGAACCGCTACATGGAGGGCACGAACGCCAAGGCCTGGTTGTTCCGTATCTGCCGCAACGCCTTCATCAACGAGTATCGTTCGACGGTTCGTGAACCCCGTAAGGTGGACTATGAAGATATTCTGGTACACCACAACGAGGACGAGCCCGCCTCGGCGGCCTATGCCGGCCTGCACGAGGAAATGGGTAGCCGTCTGATCGGTGACGAGGTGACCCGGGCGATCAATGCCCTGTCGCCGGCGTACCGCCTGGTCGTATTGCTCGACCTGGAGGACTTCACGTATGAAGAAATTGCGGCTATCGCTGACATCCCGATCGGTACCGTCCGGTCGCGCCTGCACCGTGCGCGGGGCATCCTGGCTGAAACACTCCGGGGCTATGCGCAGGAGCAGGGGTACAATGTAGAAGATGACAGCAATTCACTTCTGACCTGATAGAAACAAGGGTTTGCCCGGTTTGCTTCGGCACCGTGGTAAACCCTTTTCTTATACATCCCCAGAGCAAACTAATGATCAATTTTTAACTAAAAACAGATTTGTTCATTTCTCCATCGTTTTAGCATTCACCAGTTCTTGTATACCGGGCAGGTAGTTGCCCCTAATGCAACTTCCGCCTCCAAACCATCCAGCAATGTTGAACAGTTTTAATATGCCAAAGCAAACTATGTGTTATAGCCAGACCCCCGGCCGGCAACCGGGCCTGACCGCGCAGTTTGCCTGTTGCATTACCGGATGGACGGAGCCGCCAGCACGCTTGCCAGGCCTGCAAGAGCACAAATTTCTATGCAGCATGAAAAACCCACGTAAAGCGCTCAACAATACGGTGCGCACCGTCGCCAGAGGACTGAAAGATACCAACCAGGATCTCGCCGACCTTCCCGTGTTTATTGAACCCAATACGCTGACACCCCAGGAAAAACACTCACCAGAAGAAGAATCCTTCCGCGCTTTGTTGCACGATAAATTGTCCAGGCATAAAGCCCCTCAGGCTCTGCGAGAACGAATAATTAAAACGATTAAGAACATGCCGGACTAAGTGCCTTTTTTCCTCTTACCTTTCCTTTTTTTTTTTTTTATTTTTTTTT
>SBHD01000007.1 GCA_006226345.1 Bacteroidota bacterium
AATGATGAATGATGAATAGTCCACCCAACCAGCAAGGTGAACCAAGTCATCATTCATCATTCATCATTCATCAACCTCTTTTTTTAAGCAGATAGCGGCGCATATCGGATACATCGTACACAACTACTACCTCCCAGCCATGCTCATACAGGAAGTTAAGCCCGTCGACAGCGCTGCGAAACTCGTAGCGGCGGGCCTTGTCGTCGGTCAGGCACTCGCCAGGCTTGACCTCCCGGTCAGCCTTCTGGCCGTAATCGATCTGGAAATGATAGGTGCCGTCCGTGCGGCGGAGGGGGGTGGCTTCCAGGTAGGCGCTGGTATTGGCTGTGGTCAGCATCGTACCTTCCACATATAGTTGGGCCGACAGGAAATATCCCTGGGCCAGGAAAACGAGGAGGAAAAGAACTTTTTTCATGGCTTAGTTTTTTCAGCAAAGAAACCGGGCATTTTCGCTCACTGCCGGACCTTAACGGAGGTTTAACGGCTTAACAGTTTTTAACAGCGCATTTTTAAAAAATGTATACTTCGGATCATTTGTTTGTCGCCTTCAAATAATACCCATGTGTTGAAAAAGACATCCGAATCCCGTACTCTTGTCTTTCTCCGCACCACAACTCCAGCGGCACGTACACTATGGAAAAAAGCCAGCTCCTCGATTGCTATACCAAGATCCGCCCCTACATTCACCGGACACCGGTGATGACGTCCCGGCTGCTTAATGAAATGGCCGGCGCCGATCTGTACTTCAAGTGTGAAAACCTGCAGCGCATGGGCGCTTTTAAAATGCGGGGCGCCATCCACGCTGTTTTGAACCTGAGCCCGGAGCAACAAAGCCGCGGTGTGGTCACGCATTCCTCGGGCAATTTTGCCCAGGCCCTTGCACTGGCAGCCAAAACCGTTGGTATACCAGCCTATATCGTGATGCCCGAAAACGCACCGGCTGTAAAAAAAAGGGCCGTGCATGGCTACGGCGGGCAAATCACGGAATGCACGCCTACCCTGCAGGCCCGGGAATCGACGGCAACCAGGATCAGAGAGGAAACCGGCGCCACGTTCCTGCACCCTTACGACGATTACGATGTCATCCTCGGACAGGGCACGGCTGCCCTCGAATTGCTGGAAGAGCACCCCGGACTCGACTATGTTATTGCCCCGGTCGGCGGGGGCGGTCTTGTCTCCGGCACCGCCCTGGCCGCTCATTTTTTTGGTGAAAATTGCCGGACCCTGGGCGCAGAGCCATTTGCAGTCGATGATGCCTACCGCTCCTTGCTCAGTGGAAAGATCGAAAGTAATGCCAGCACCGATACTATTGCCGACGGGCTGAAAACCAACCTGGGCGAAAAGACCTTTCCCCTGATCCGACAACATGTCCAGCGGATCATCCGGGTGGAAGAAACAGAAATAGTGGAGGCCATGCGCCTGATCTGGGAACGCATGAAACTGGTAACAGAGCCCTCCGGCGCTGTACCCTTTGCAGCAGTGCTACGGGATAAAGACGCACTCAAGGGTGCAAAGATCGGGGTTATCCTGTCAGGTGGAAATGTCGACCTCAGCCAGCTTCCTTTCTAACGCAATATCCCCCGTCAGGCAACGGTGGATGCAGTTCGGAACATCCGGAGTGCATTCTCTGTAGTAGCCGCCGCCACTTCCGCCAACGGTATTCCTTTGACCTCAGCGAGTTTTTCTGCCACAAAAACGATGTAGGCACTCTCATTGCGCTTGCCCCGGTGCGGTACCGGCGGCAGGTAAGGCGCATCCGTTTCCAGTACCAGATGTTCGACCGGGATCTCCTGTATTACTTCCGCCACCCCGGAGTTTTTGTAGGTGAGCGTACCGCCGATACCCAGCATAAAACCCAGGTCGGTCATGCGACGGGCCTGTTCCACACTGCCGCTGAAACAGTGAAAGATGCCCCGCAGACGCCCGTCCTGACCGGCCTTGACCAGTTCCAGGCACTCCTCATTGCTTTCCCGGGAGTGAATGATCAGGGGCAGATCCAGGTCTTTGGCCCATTCGATATGGCGGGCAAAGGATTTTTGCTGGATGGGCAGGGTGGACTTATCCCAGTACAGGTCGATCCCGGTTTCACCTACGCCAGCCCACTGCCGCTCCTGCAGCCATTTTTCCACCAGGGCCAGTTCAGCCTCCCAGGTATCCGGTTGCACCGAACTGGGATGCAGGCCCATCATCGCAAAGCAGTTTTCCGGAAAAGCGGCTTCCAGTTCCAGCATAGCGTCGATAGACTCCCCATCGATATTAGGCAGGTACAGGCGCGAAACACCGGCGTCGATCGCTCGGCGGACCATCTCCGGACGGTCATGGCTGAATTTTCGGGAATACAGGTGGGCGTGGGTATCGACAATCTGGTTCATGGCGCAAAAGTAGGGAATAACCGGCGCCGGAAACAAGCCGGCAGCAGCAGATACAGGCAAAAGTGCAAAGCAGGCGGCCTGCCGAAGAAAAGCAAACCCAACAAACGGACACATTCAATCAACAGCCGGCCCGGTATTAACGGTTGGTTGAAGGAAATAGACCGTTAGTTGAAGCAAACTGGCGCCGGGATACATCCGGGAATACATTTGGGACATCTTGTTCACCGGAGGAAATGTTGTATATTTAGAATACACCCCTCCTCCACAACTACCCAGAATATGTTCTTCCTGATAGATGGTCCCACATATCAATGGCTGTTGATGCCATTCATTATCTACGGTCGGTATTTTTTCCTGTGCAGCTGGCTGTTCGGTCTTTTTTACCTCTGGAAAAAACGCGACTGGCTGTACCTGAAGATCCAGCAGCGCTATCCACGCAAAGCAGATTACTGGCGGGAAGCCGGCTATTCAGCCCTGACGGCACTGATCTTTGGCCTGGTAGCCGCTCTGATGCTGGGCACTCCCCTCCGGGCATATACTTTGTTGTATACCGATGTGGCCGAATACGGTGTACCGTATCTGATCCTGAGCGTCGTGCTGGTTATTGTGTTGCACGATACCTATTTCTACTGGATGCACCGCCTGATGCACCACCCGAAACTATACCGGTATATACACCTCGTCCACCATAAATCGGTCAACCCTTCTCCCTGGGCAGCGTATTCCTTCCACCCGGTCGAAGCAGTGATTGAGGCCGGAATCCTGCCACTGGTCCTGTTCCTGATGCCGCTACACCCCATTGCCATTATGGCCTTCGTGACCATCATGTTGTGGTTCAACGTATATGGCCACCTGGGTTATGAACTTTTCCCCAAATGGATGTACGACCATCCGCTGGGCCGCTGGCTCAATACCTCCGTATACCACAACCTGCACCACGAACGCTTCCACGGCAACTACAGCCTGTACTTCACGTTCTGGGACCGCGTCATGGGCACGATGCGCACCGATAATGAAGCCAAACTGGCTGAAGTGCAGGACCGGATCACCCAACACCGGGCTGAAAAAGCAACAGTATATGTATTTAATGATGAGTTATGAATGATGAATGGGTTCACCATCCCGGAGTAGGGAGGCTTGCCGTATTTGGAGATAATACCGGACAGGCAAACGATCCTTTCCCGAAAAGGTGCACCCATTCATCATTCATCATTCATAACTCATCATTAAAAACGCATCATCTAAATATAAACCCTTCCCGGAACGGGTCTTCCGGATCAAAATAAAACGTGTGGCGACCGGTAAAGGCAGCCGTCCCGCTGACTTCCGGAATAACAGCGGGGTACGGGCCGAAAGAAGTTTCCTCCAGGGCGCACACCTGCATCGTACTGCCGGTAATACTTTCGATGGTGATCGTTTGCCCCAGTGGCAATTCGCCTTTGGCGTGGTGCAGGGCCGCGCGGGCACTCACGCCGGAGCCTGTAGCCGAGCGGTCGACTTCCCCTTCGGCAAAAATGCATACGTTCCGGCTGTGGTGGGCCGGGTAAAGGGCAGGACCGGTGAAGATCGTCCCGTATAAAAAACTCAGATCGGGCTCAAACGGATGCCGAATCGGGAAATGCTCCATCACCGCATATTTGATCCGGCGTCCCAGGTCGATCAGGCGGTTGTACGCACCGGCGTCCAGGTCAAGGTCAAGCGGCAGCGCCTCTACAAATGCATAAAAAGCCCCGCCATAGGCCACATCGAACAGGATCCGGCCCAGCCCCGGTACCTCAACGGTTTGTTCCCGGAGATAGAGAAAGGAGGGCACGTTCCGGAAATAACTCCGCTGTACCCTGCCGGCCTGCATTTCCGCCTGTGCATACACTTTTCCGGCTGGAACATTGATCGTGAGTTCGGGGTTGGATCCTGATTTGATCACCATGCCGGTTTCGAGCACCAGTTTGGTCAACGCGATAATGGCATGGCCGCACATGGTACTGTAACCTTCATTGTGGAGGAAAAACACATCGAAGTCGGCATCTTCCGACGGACTGATCACAGCGCCGTACATATCGGCATGCCCACGCGGTTCGAACATCAGTCCCGTGCGCAGGTGGTCATAATGCTCGCGGAAATACCGCCTTTTTTCCAACACGGTGCGGCCCTGCATTTCCGGCAGTCCGGACAGCAGTACCCGAAGCGGCTCACCGCCGGTGTGCATATCGATGGTCTGGATCTGTGTCCAGTGGGAAGGAGGTTGCCAGTCGGTAGATAGATGGAGCATGCGCATATCGGGATGAGGTAACGATTGAAATGCCAAATCTACGTTACCCTGGAGAGAGTTTTTCACCGCCAGGACGTGGAGGCGCGGAAATCGCCCTGCGTCTCCGCGTCCTGGCAGTAAAATTTTTTACACCCGAGGGAACTATCCGTCCGGGTATCCGGTTAGGGCATATGTATTCCAAAACCAATCTACTCAAACCCAACACACATCATGGTACGCCGAAATCTCATCCGACAGCATACGCAGGTATCCCATACCGGCTCTGGTCGCGTGGATCGCCTTCACTGGCGCCGAATTACCGACGGAGTTGTATGCGACTGGTGTACCGGGTTTGATCGCCGCAGGAAGTAATGCGGCCTGCAGGTCCGGGCATTCGCCAGCCTGCCACAATTCCATACATACATTTCGCCTGAACAGGCAGGGTTAACTAACGATACGGTGGTGTAGCGCAACGGTAGCGTAGTGGTCTGTCTAACCAAAGGTCGCGGGTTCGAATCCCGTCACCACCGCACATGGCCTGATCGTAAGGATCCGGGTGTTTTTCTCCATGCTTTTATTTGAAAAAAATATCAAACCCAATGACGATGCAATATGCTTTGATAAAACGCACGGTGTATTCCGGTTTTTTGAATGCACCGGGCCTGTAGCTTAACCGGCAGAGCAACGGACTTTTAATCCGTGTGGTGTGGGTTCGACGCCCACCGGGCCTACTATTAAGAAATCACCATCCCCCAAAGCGGCTAAACGCCTCAAAAAACCAAGGGTCGGGTCGTCCAACCGGACAGGACATCAGATTACGGATCTGAAAATCGGGGTTCGAATCCCTGCCTGATCACCAGTGTATACCCAAGTAGCCCAACACCGGCAGCGGCGACAGTCTCAGACACTGTACAGTGTGGGTTCGAATCCCACCTTGGGTACGAAGTGCGGTGGAAGCGGTAATAGAAAAGCGAGTATAGTTTAACGGTAAAATGCCGGTCTTCCAAACCGGGGTTGCCGGTTCGAGTCCGGCTATTCGCTCAACCGGGCTGTGGTGCACACAGCCCGATCCGGAAGGTGAAGCAGCCGCATGGAGCGGCGACTGGTCTTGAAAACCAGGCTCCCGCCAACGCGCGGGACGGGGTTCGGGTCCTCCTCCTTCCGCCAGTACAGGAGCATGTAGTCAAATGGACAAAAGGCGCCAGATTGCAGATCTGGAGGTGCGGGTTCGATTCCTGCCATGCTCTCGTAAATGGTATCTGTAGTTTATCAGGTAAAATACTGCTTTGTGGCGGCAGTGAATCGGGTTCGAACCCCGGCAGATACCCCAGTAATACCTGAACGGACTGGTAGCTCAATGGCAGAGCCGTAGTTTGTTAAGCTAAAGGTTGCAGGTTCGAGCCCTGCCCGGTCCGCCAGTTTGCGATGTAGCGTAGGGGTAGCGCGGTGCTGTCACATAGCACGGGTCGGGAGTTCGAATCTCTCCATCGCAACTCTTTCAAACGGGAGTGTAGCTCAATTGGCAGAGCACCGGTCTCCAAAACCGGAGGTTGAGGGTTCGAAGCCTTCCGCTCCCGCCAACCATGTGCAGTGGTATAACAGGTAACATGCGTGTCTGATACGCACGTGTTCCAGGTTCGAGTCCTGGCTGCACAACCAATCGTGGAGTTAGCTTAGCAGGTCTGAGCGTCCCGCTGAACCCGGGAAGGTACAGGTTCGAGTCCTGTGCTCCACACCATCTGCTTGCTCGTCTAACGGCAGGACGCCCGGCGCTGAACCGGGAAGAGGGAGTTCGATTCTTTCGCAGGCAACAACGGACCTGGCGAACGCCATCCGGTCAACAAAGTAGAATTTGTGTAACGCAATGGACAGCGTACGCCCGGCAGAAATAAACTACCGGGCGTTTTTTATTTCTAAAGCATGTTGGGGTTTTTCATACCGGGCTCAAAACACCCACCAGGCAATTACCCCCAATACCAGTACCAGCAGCACGACCATAAATCCTGTTCCGCCACCATCGCTGACATCCGCTCTGGTGTAGGAAATGGGTTGCCGGTCGGTTTTCGACGACGCGACATTAGTTGTATGGAGGGGCTGGCGGGTAATAAAACTGAGTTCGGATGACTGTGTGCCCATAGCGCGAGTTGATTTGGTTAGAACGATAAGATCACGTTCAGGTCCGGAAAAGCAAGTAGCGGAAAAACAGGATAATGCCCGCTTACTACTGTTCGGCGTGATATATGGAAATAATGCACTATATCATCCCTATATTGTACCGGGCCATACAATTTGCGACAAAAAGGGTGAAAACCCTGATAAAAGAAATACGGCAGATCGGGCTTTCCCCTACTGTGGAGCAGGTAGGCAAAGAGCAGAGGGAAACAGGAGTATGTTTGACCGGTATAACCAGAAACAAGGGACATTCCTGAAGGGTGAAGAGTACCAGTTGGTTAATATGATTGCCCGTAATATTCAGCATACCCATAAATTATTCCCGGGATAGGCGGAGTCAGGCTTTTTTATGCAATACAACGCCTTTACCTATGGTTTCCCCCCAGGAAAACAAATGCCGATCGAGTCCGAGTATAAAATCTGCGATAAATACCAACACCGGGTCACGCGTTGATCCGGGACGGATCTTTAAGCCGCCGACAGTATCATCCCGCAGATTTTGTGCATTTTTTTTGAAAATGCGCTGCAACAGCCCGGTCCAGTATATTTCCAGTAAACCAACCAGATAGCCACTGAGGCCTGAAAAGGCAACAAGTTCGAGACCGGCCTCCGCCGTCCACTGCTTAAAATCGGTACTGGAGATCAGGTATTTATGGCCGAATGCATAAGCACCTTGCGGAATCAGGTATTCCCGGCTGGCAGGGTTGCGCATGCTTAGCCAGATTCGGTTTACCGGGTCATAGGTAACAGGAAAATCCTGGCTCGGGAAGGTGATAATGGCATAACCACCCGGCCGAAGCACCCGCGCGATTTCCCGGGTCATTTGCACAGGTTGACCGACATGCTCCAACACCTCACAGGATATTAACAGGTCAAACGTCGAATCTGGATAATGGAGCTCCAGTGCATTTGCTGTTTCATATTGCAAGTTGGGGACGTCCCGGTTGAGCGTACGGGCGTGTGCAATGTCATCCACATTGATGTCACAGGCAGTGATACGCCTGCAAAAACCGGCAATCATCCAGTCGTAATCACCTTCACCGGTGCCCAGGCTCAGTGCATTTTCAAAGGTTTGAGTTGCCGATAAGGCTTGCAGCGCTTGGCGGACAAACAGATACCGGTTCCGGAACGTTGGAAACAGAAATTTAAAGTTCATGGGGATTATTTAATCTGCTGCATCGTTGCGCGAAACCGCTGTGCTGCAGCCTGATTACCCATTGATTCGTAAATTCTGGCTGAAAGCTCATACGCCAGTTTGAACGTCGGTCCACTTTGAATGGCTTTCATCAGTAAGTTTAATGCTGCCTGGTTGTTGCCCTCTCGTTGAGCGATCATTGCAAGGTAGTAGTATGCCGACGGGTTGGAGGGTTCTCTTTTCAAGGCAGCCTGGAATACGGAAACGGCTTTGACAACATCCCCTTTGCTGAGCCCGTACAGCCCGATCAGGTTGTTGGCCTGAATATCGTCGGGACTGATGGCCAGCGCTTTTTCCGCGGCAGACCTGGATGCTTCAAACTGGCTGATATTCAGATAGGCCTGTGCGAGATTTGCCCAGGCCAGATCATTGTCCGGCACGGTTTCCGGCTTGGTTT
>SBHD01000308.1 GCA_006226345.1 Bacteroidota bacterium
GGCAGGCCACCTACGCGGGTGACTACCATCGGCTTGTCAAAATGATAGGCGATCTGGGAAATGCCGCTTTGGGTGGCACTTTTATACGGCTGCACGACCAGATCGGCTGCCGAAAAGAACTGCGACACCTGGTCGGCCGGGATAAACTCGGTGTGCAGGTGGACGCGGCCGGCCAGCTGATGCGCATCGATGATCGCCTGGTAAGGCTGCCAATTCTCGTAACATTCGCCGGCAATGAGGGCATGCGCGTCCGGTGCCAGCGCCAGGGCTTCCAGCAACAGATCGAGTCCCTTGTATTTCCGGATAAACCCGAAGAACAGCACCAGCGGTGCCGCTTCCGGGATCCGGAGTTGACGCCGGGCCGCCCCTTTTTCCATCGGCGCCCCGTAAATATCGTAGATCGGGTGTGGTGCAAACCGCACGCAGGCCGGGTCGTCTTTTTTACCAGCAGGCAGGAACGGCTGAATGTCTGTTCCTACAGACCGGGACATCACCACAAAATCGTCGCAGGCCCGTACAAAATAACGTGCGAACTGGCGGTCGCCGGGCCGTTTTTCATGTGGCACAATATTGTCGGCCAGGGCGGTGATCCGGATTGCTTCCCGGGAAAACCACCGGGCGATCCGCAGGGTAGTGCCCAAAGCCGGACCCATGAACGGCAGCCAGAACCGTACAATGATCTGGTCAGCCTCCTCACGGGCCATTTCCAGCCCGGTACGGATCCAGTTGGCCGGGTTAACGGAGTTCAGCCGGGTTTTGATCGTCAGGCCGGGTGGGGGAGGGTCGTCGGTAAACTGTGTCTTGCCGGGGAACAGGAAGGACGGATACTGCAGCTTGTAACTATATACCACTACGGTGTGTCCTTTTGCCTGGAGCTCGAGTGCAAGGCGCTCGGAAGATGCGGCAATACCGCCACGCAGCGGGTGGGCAGGCGAAAGGAGCAGGATCTTCATACGTCCTTTTCAATGAGGTAGTCGTTCCGGCTGGCAGAGTTCCGGTTGACGATCTCAGCCAAAAAGCCGGTCAGGAACAATTGGGTGCCGACGATCAGCGCCAGGATACCGAAATAAAACAGCGGACGGTCGGCAATGCCATATTCCTTGTACACCAGTTTGGCCCAACTGAGGTAGGCCAGAAAAACAAAGCCCGCCAGGAAAGACAATACCCCCAGCGTACCGAAAAAGTGCATGGGGCGTTTTCCGAATTTTCCGACAAAATACACCGACAGCAGGTCGAGGAACCCGTTGACATAGCGTTCCCAGCCGAATTTGGAGTAGCCGTATTTCCGGGCCTGGTGCTCAACCACTTTCTCTCCGATATTGGTAAAACCGGCCCATTTGGCCAGCACCGGTATCCAGCGGTGCATTTCGCCGTAAACTTCCACAGCCTTAACCACGGCGGAGCGGTACGCTTTCAGGCCGCAGTTGAAATCGTGGAGTTTGATGCCGCTCATCCAACTGGCCACTGCGTTGAACAGTTTGCTTGGCAGGCGTTTCTCCAGCGGATCGTGGCGCTTTTTCTTCCAGCCGCTGACCAGGTCGTAGCCATCCCCGGAAATCATGTCATACAAGGCCGGGATCTCATCCGGGCTATCCTGGAGGTCGGCATCCATAGTGATCACGACATTCCCGCGGGTGCGTTGGAAGCCTATGTGCAGGGCAGCGGATTTGCCATAGTTCCGGCGGAACTTAACCGACCGGATATTGGGGTTGGCGGCCTGCAGCTGTTCGATGACGGACCAGGAATTGTCTGTGCTGCCATCATCAATAAAGATGATCTCATAGGCATAGCCTTGTGCTTCCACTACGCGGCGGATCCAGCTTTCCAGTTCCGGCAGGCTTTCTGCCTCATTTTTTAAGGGTATGACGATGGACAGGTCCATATTGGCTTGGTGTAAATGGTCTTAGAGCGTGTTTGGAAATTTCTGCTGGAGGAAAAAACCAGGGCTTTTTTTGTCAGTTTTTGCGTTTGTTCAGGTGCCTAGCCGAGCTAAGTGCCTGAACAAAGGCGGGAAATGGCGAAAAAAGAACAGTTTTGGGCCCAGCAAGAAATTCCCAAACACGCTCTTAGTCCCCCAATATTACAGGTCAAATTTTGTATTGGGGTTGGGGCGGATCTTATTTTTCTTTCGTTTGGGTGCAAATTCGTTGCGCTCCACATGTATGGGCAGCAAAGGTGCGGAATCTTTACTGACCGGTATAGCATATCGCTGGGGCCAGGCTTTTCCCATTTGCATATTTTCCCAACGGTCGAACAACTGTTCCTGTTGTTCCGGCGTAAAACGGGGGTGCTCATCGTAGTACCCCTTTGCTGCCCGCTGCCGCCGGGCCTCGTACAGTGAAACGGCGCAGGCAACCGAAATATTCAGGCTTTCCGTAAAACCAACCTGCGGAATGATATAATTACCGTCTGCCAGGGCCAGGGCTTCGGCGCTGATGCCTTCGTCTTCATTTCCGAAAAGCAGGGCAGTGGATTCGGTCAGGTCGAGCTCATACAGCGACGAACTGGCTTCTCCCAGGTGGGTAGCCAGGATCCGGCCGTAGCGTTCGCGCACCCGGCTGAAGCACTCTTCCAGGTCCTCAAACAAATAAAAATCGATCCACTTAAACGCACCGCCGGAGGTCTTTTTGCCCACCTTCAGCCTGCGTTTAGTCAGGTAATCCTGGGTGTAGACCATAAAGATCTCCCGCACACCCACGGCATCGCAGGAGCGGATCACCGCGCTGATATTCAGTGGGTCGTATATGTTTTCCAATACGACGGTGAGGTCGGGCTGGCTCCGGCGGATCACTTCACGTATCTTTTTCGCGCGTTCCGGATTCATATGTATTGGGTGCTTGTACGAGACAGTCAGAGCGGCGCCTTCCTGAACGAAAGGCCGGTCTCGCCGGTCAAAAAATAGTTCGGTGGCATCAAAAGACGAAAAAGAAGTGCAAAAAACACAATTTTGGCCGGATGAATTTCACCGGAAAGGTGAAATCCGGATTGCCGGGATACCGCCAACCAGGGTTTATTCTGCCGGAACAAACTGGTAATTCTCAAACTTCAGGATAAACACATGGATGTTTTCCAGGTAGTCATACCGGTTCATCAGGTCCGTATCAGCGCCGGTGCCTGCTTCCGGTGGTGTGGCATACACTTTGGCGAACTGAAACTGGTTTTGCAGGCTGACCACGGGCTCCGCCACGGTCAGTTGTTGCGGAAAACTGAGTCCGTACCGCTTGAGCATGGTGCCAACCAGCAGCGTGACATCATATCCGGTGTAGGCATCTTCGTTCGGAACCGTACCCGTGGCCTCGTAGAATGCTTCCCGGAATGCCTGTGCTTCCGGGGTGTTCCGGTCCAGGTAACTGGCCGACGAGATATGCACCTGCATGACCTGGAAATACTCGGGCTCGATCTGTTCAAAGCCTCTCCATTGCGGCATACCGTATACGGCCACTTCCGCATCGCCCTTGACCGTGCGCAGCTGTTGTAAAAATGCCATCACAAAATCCTGACTGGACCAGGTGGGCAGGATAAAAACGGAGCGCCTGCCGGGCTTCAGGTATTTTTTCAGGTTGAACGCGTCGAAGGACGTGGTGCCGTCCGGTACGACCAGTTCGGCGAACCGCGGGTTTCCAGTCGGATTGGCCTCCTGGAAATAGGGCAGCCGGTTGGCTTCCTTTTGCTGGCACACCAGTGTAATGGCATCCGGGAGGTTACGCTCCAGGGCATGCCGGGTAATGGCCAGGCAATGTGCCCGCAACGAGGGGTTGGTTTGAATAAAATCGGGGTTTTGACTGGTCAGGCTCATGATCGGACTTTCCGGAGAAACGAGGATCTGGCCTGTTTTTTGGGTTTGCGCTGCCAGCAGGTTTACGTGGCTGGAGCGGATCGGACCGATAATGACCTGGGCTTTTTCCAGGCGCGGGTTCCGGAGCAGGCGGGTGAAATCCGCATCGGAAAACCGGGTATCAAGTACCTCAACGCTAAGGTTCATCCCTTCTTCCGTAGATAGTTTTTGCAGGGCGAGCTGTGCGCCGGAATAAAAGTGCAGGGCTGGTGTGCTGCGAAGCGGTACCGGTGCATCCGGACTGGCCTGGTCGGTCAGGAAAGGTAGCAACAATGCCAGCCGGTAGGTTTGTCCTGCATAGGGCTCAAAAACCGGTGTGCCCGGCGCATTGCCGATAGGTGGTGTGGCGGCAGGCGCCGTGGTCCACCGTATCGTATCCATAGGCGCCGGCGTTTCCGGCCGCATGGTCGGGCGGGAGGGTACAGGTTTCCGGTTGGGAGTGGTGCTTACCGCACGTTTAGAAGGATCGCAGGCTGTCCAGAGCAGGCTGCCCAGCAGGGCAACCAGGATGCCGGAATGAAGCGAAAGAGTGGTTTTGTACATACCGCAGCTGATCAATGATTAAACGCCGTGTTTCCGGTGGCCATCAGCCACCAGCCTTTTTTGTGTTCGTGTAACCCATGTCCTGGAGCATTTGCACCACTTTATCGCGGTGGTTACCCTGAACGATGATAATACCGTCTTTAGCATTTCCGCCGGCGGCACATTTTGATTTTAACACCTTGGCCAGTTCCGCCAGTTTGGCAGCGCCTCCTACATAGCCTTTAACAATGGTGGACTCCTTTCCTCCTTTGCCGCGCTCCAGCCAGACCCGCAGGACCTGTTCACTGTTTGGAAGGTTCATTTCGTCGTCAACTGTTTCGAATGGTTCAAAATCGGGGTCGGTGGAAAACACAAGCCCCCCGCTATTTTTACGTTTGCTTTTAGCCATGCCAATTTAATTTGCCGGACCGTTCAGGCGACCGGGTCACTATTAGTTTGGGGCACCAGTACTTTAAGTGCCCCGGGAATAAGTTCAAATGTCAGATCACCTGTTATATCCACGCTTTCACCGTCGATATGCACAAAGTTGGGCTCTTTGCAAGAGATCTTCACCCGGCTGGCGGTAAAATGTTCAACAAACCGGGCATCATAGATCTGGCCTTTCAGGCTGGCGGGTAAGGCGGCAAAATACTCCCACCGGGGCACATCCCGGAACAGCACTACCGAAAATTTCCCGTCGTCCAGCCGGGCATCCGGGGCGATCTGGAAGTTGTACCCGTACATTGGTCCGTTGGCGACGGTGATGACAAAGCATTTTTCCGTGATGGTGCGGTCCTCCGTTTCTACCGTGCAGATCTTTGCCGAATACCGCAGGCCGGCCAGTACCGAATTAAAAAAATAGGGCAGAAAACCGCGCAGCCGCCGGCCTTTCATATAGCGGGACACCAGTCCGTCAAACCCGATACCGGCCAGGTTGACAAACGGCCGGCCGTTGAGCATGCCGCAGTCGATCACCTGCACCCGGGCCGCATTCAGTTTGCGAACGGCTTTGTCGATATTGCGGCCATATCCCAGGTGCATGGCCAGCCCGTTACCGGAACCTGCAGGAATAATGCCCAGGATCGTATCGGTATGCATCAGCACGGATGCTACCTCATTGATGGAGCCGTCACCACCCACGGCTACGACGATCTCATAGCCTTCCGCCCGGGCTTTGCGTGCCAGTTCGGCAGCGTGCCCGGCTTTTTCCGTATGCCAAATGCCGTAGGTGAACAGGCGATGATCGAGGTGTGTTTCCACACTCCTGTTCAGGTGTTTCTGCAGGTTGACGCCAGCCTTAGGGTTGACGATAAACACGATCCGCCGGGGCTCCAGCAGCTGGTCCACCAGCGTATGCTTGATCACGGGATGCGATTCTTCCATTTACAGCAGATCTTTGCGGGATTGGACATAAATGCGCCATTTATCGATCACGGTTTGCATGTCCTGTGGCAGATCCGCTTCAAAGCGCATGTGCTCGCCGGTTCCCGGATGGATAAATCCGAGGACCCTTGCATGCAGGGCCTGCCGGGGCAGTATATTCAGCAGGCCTTCGGCAAACTGCTTGTATTTGGCGTAAAGCGTGCCTTTCAGGATCTGGTTGCCGCCGTACCGGGGGTCGCCGAACAAGGTATGACCGATCGATTTCATATGGACCCGGATCTGGTGGGTACGTCCGGTTTCCAGCTGGCATTCGATCAGCGTGACATAGTAGAACCGCTCCAGAACCCGCCAATGGGTGATAGCGTGTTTGCCGTCTTCCCCTTCCGGAAAGACCATGAACAGTTTGCGGTCGTTCGGATTCCGGCCGATATTGCCGACCACTGTTCCGGAGTCCCCCTCCAGGTCGCCCCAGACCAAGGCCCAATATTTACGTTCGATCGTGTGGTGGAAAAACTGGTTGGCCAGATGGACCATGGCGTAGTCCTTTTTGGCGATCACCATCAGGCCGGTGGTATCTTTGTCGATCCGGTGTACGATACCGGCCCGGTCGCCCTCGTTGCCTTCCTTGACCGGGAGTTTCTCGAACTGTTCTTTCAGGTGGAATGCCACGGCATTGACCAGCGTGCCGTTCGGGATACCTACGCCCGGGTGTACCGCCATTTTAGCCGGCTTGTTGATCACCATCACCTCATCATCCTCATAAATTACATCGAGCGGGATATCCTGCGGTGCGATCCGGTTGGCATCCTCCATGGATTTGGGCAGGACGATGCTAACGTGGTTGCCGGGTTTGACCTTGTAGTTGGGCTTTACGCTGTGGTTATCCACTTTTACCGATCCGGCCCGGATCGCGTTTTGCACCTTACTCCGGGAGCGGTTGCTCAGCCGGTCCATCAGGAATTTATCCAGCCGGATCAGCGACTGTTTCGGATCGGCTACGAACTCCTGCTGTTCATACCACTCGTCGTTACCCGCTTGTTCTTCATTACTGTCGCTTTCCAGATCGGACTCCTCGGCGCTGGGATCCGGATTGATTTCCGGATCGACCGGTTGGTTCTCCTCTTCTGAAGTAGGATGTTCATCCTTATGTGGCATTTCCTGATCCATAGCTGTACAAGTTTAACGGGGCTCCTGCAAAAATAGGGCTTCCAATCTGGTCCGGCCCTGTTTTTACTTATATAATGCATACCGGAACCGGAATGTTCGGAGTGAACCGGCCCAAATCCAGATTTTAGCAGCGGGGTGGTGGTAATTTCCCGGGAACTTCATACGTTAGAGCACCGGTAAACATCCGCGTAAAAGAGCTGTTTCCTCTTGTAGTGCTACTTTTTTTCGCACAAGTTCTGCGTACCCGACTATATTACTTAATCATTGCTATATCCACACTTTGAACATGGAAAAACGTACATTTTTAAAAACCGGACTCCTGTTGACAGTAGGTGCTGCCATGGCTCCGCTGATCAAAGCCTGTAAATCCGGAAACAAAGCGGCGGCCACAAATGCCGGAATGACGATCCCGCCACCAAAATTACGGCGCACTACTCCCTTCACCTTGCCGGCACTTCCGTACGATACCGGTGCCCTGGAGCCGCACATTGACAAAATGACCATGGAGATCCACCATGGTAAACACCACCAGGGCTATGTCAATAAACTCAATGCGGCCGTCAAGGACACGGTGTATGCGGAATATGAACTCGACGATATTATCGCCCGGGTCACCACGGCGGACGCGGAAAAGAACGTGCGCAACAATGCGGGTGGCCACTGGAACCACTCGTTGTTCTGGCAGGTCATGGCTCCCGACGGCGGCGGCAAGCCCGGTGGGCAGCTGGCATCAGGGATCAATGCCGCTTTCGGCTCGTTTGAGCAGTTCCAGACGGCCTTTTCCGATGCTTCCAAAAGTGTATTCGGTTCCGGCTGGGCCTGGCTGTGTGTAGGCAAGGACAAAAGCCTGTTTATCACAACTACACCCAATCAGGATAATCCAATGATGCTGCAGATCGCCAGCAACCCCGGCACGCCGATACTTGGTCTTGACGTATGGGAGCACGCCTACTACCTGAAACATCAGAACAAACGCGCCGATTACATCTCCACGTTCTTCAATGTGATCAACTGGAATGAAGTGGGCCGCCTGTTCGACAAGGCGATGTTTGGATAAATTTGTCAGTGACCTTAACTTGAACTTGCGCTGCTGACAGGCGCGATAATCCGGTTTTGGGGCATGAGGCAGGCCGGTGGAGGAGGGACTGTCCCCTGTTCACCCCCTGCCTCGTGTTTTTTATCCCCGTCTTATGTAATGCTGCTTTCCCTTGCATCCTTTATGTGGATGTGATCACCCAAAAACATTGCTACACCATGACCCAATTGCGCACCAATCTTCTGCTCACCTTTTCTGTATTGCTGGCCAGCACTTTTTTCTACTGCAAAGCCATGCAACAACCAACCGGCAATACGGCCGGCCCAACTACAACCCAAACCATGCCTGACGTTCCCGATATCCGGCCCGGCGACTTTACCGCCGAATGGAGGCTGATTGACAGCCTGGAGAACCAGGG
>SBHD01000236.1 GCA_006226345.1 Bacteroidota bacterium
CTGAGATTTTTAAGCTACGATCAGCCTGTATCCATTACGGTTGATCAACCCGCCAACGGAGCTTTCACTCCAATTAACTTATCACTTCCGGCAAAAATACCAATGGCATAAATGTGCCCGCCATTTGTAGAAAGAGCAGTCCAATGGCTATTCTCGTAGTGCGCTCAAATAGAAATAAAACACCAATGGCAACTTCCCACCAGCCAATAATACGGACCCAGGTATCCGGTTCCAGTATCGGAAGCCATACTACGGTAGCTTTTACAATAGGAAGGGCAGCAGATAAACCAAGTGGTTTTAAGATGCCAAACCAGAAGAAAATAACAGCAACAGATATTCTGACTGCCGGAATGCCCCACAGATTCATTTGATGGGCAATGTATTGGTCTATGCGTTTGAGCCTCAAAGACAAATCCATGTTTTTTACAGAAACTATATGCAATAAGTGTTTCATAGTGATTGGTTTTATACTACAAAACTAGGATGCCATTAAGCCCATAAAAACAGAAAAGGAATGAAGCGACCAAAACAGGGAATGAACCTGCACATTTAAGCGCTTATCCAAATTTTTATGCCGGGGCATGTCTGAACGCAAGTGCATTTGATTTCAGGCAAAGTGCATTTTACAGGTATAGCCTGCATACCTGCGGATAGAATTGGCCACTTGAAAAATAATGGAGGCGTCCGCAGCTGACCCGGATGTGTGCCCGGGCAGTTATTACGGACCTTACCAAGACAAAAAAGGTTATCCAATGGAGGTTAAGGCCAGTGATGCAGCCTATGATAAGACCGCTGCAAACAGGTTATGGAAAGTAAGCGAAAAACTTACCGGAGTAACCTTTACAACCCTGAATAATTGACGCCGGACCTATTCGATCGTACCAAAGATCACCTTCATCTTAGTCAGACCCGATAACAACGGATCCTGAAAATCTGATCTCTCTATCTCCAGGATCGGCGCGTAATAATGATAAGGTTTTACCTTTTCATTTTCCGGGTCTACGGTACGGTCAAAGGCATAGTACAGCGTTATAGCATCGCCGTAATAATTTGCTGTGCTCAGGTAACCGATCAGGGCATGCTCCAGATCGTGAAAGTTGGCCATGTGCCAGCCCGAGCGGAACCCTACTTCAAGTATTTTCCCGTCTTCCATCCGGCCCCAGTACGTCCCTCCGTTTTTATGATCGATCATATATTCTTCGAAGTACGGATAGGTATGCACCAAATACCTCGAATAAAAGACCGTGTCTTCAAAACTGAGCGTGGCCGCCATCTGATCCAGCTCGGCCTGGTGCCAGGCCATGGTATTCCGGTCCAGTTTCAGCGTAGTGTCTGCGTATTTGGAAGCCCAGCTGCCGCTTTCTTTTAAATACGCCAGGTCCAGCAGTTTTTCGGCTCCTCCCCGGGCGAAGTTTTCGAGGTCTTTATCCTGTGTAAGTTTTGCAGTGGTGTACAGCATCCAGAACGTTTTAATGCTGTGTGCAAAGTCTGTATCGCCATCCAGGCTCTTTTGGTTCAACCCGCTCCAGAAAATATTCAGCTCCGGGTTGTAAAAGTTGTCGTGGATAGAATGGGCCAGGATGCCGGCCCTGTCCCCGAGTTCCCTGTGCAGGCTGTCCGGAGCAATCCCTGCCACCAATAACAGGTAGGCATTCAGCTGATCAAGCGGTGCCAGCAGTTCTTTGTTTTGTGTACCGGCACCCTCGAAATTTTCCCGCACCCAGGCCATCAGTTTGGAATTTTCCTGCAGATCCGACTTTTCATAATATTCCCGCCAGACAAAGTTGTGCACCTGCAGGACCAGGTCCAGCATAGCCGGATCACGGGTAAGGTAGTAGTAGGTGGCCGGCCCCAACAAGGCGTAAGCCAGGTCCTGTGTATTGCGCTGCAGGCGTTCCGGCTGTGCCAGACCATCCTTATCCCAAAAGGACACAGCACTGCTGTCCCGGTAAACGCCTTTGCTGATCAGGTAATCCAGCCCTTGTCTGGCATGCACCAGATAGGCTTCGTTGCCGGTAATATGATAAGCGATACAATACCCGTACACCTGGCGGGACTTCACCCGGATAAAATCCCGGCGCAGGCTGTCTGTGTTACCCAGATAGTACTGAGTATATTCTGGTGACAATATTGACCAGTCGATCTGTTTCGGATCGATAGCCCGTCCGTCCGGATACCGGTAAGCCGGAAAGTTACCGGGCGGGTTACCCACAGCATCCGCCGACATCCAGAAGGGCATCAGCAGGCTGTCCACCTGGTAGATCCAGTCGGTCTTGTGGTCTTTTACCGGTTGGTGTTGGGGGCGGCACCCGAAGAGCAGGCAGAGGATGCCCAGAAAGGCTGGTAGTTTTCGCACTGGTTTGTTCGCTTTAATTTGGTCTTGGATCGGATTGATGTGGCATTTCAACTGACAAGGTAAATAATTCAGGGGATAGCAGGTTTGTAAGCACATCCACCCCGTTCTTTTTCCTAACCAAACGCATCAGGCATAGTCCCTTGTGTCTAAATAGTGCCCGGCAGCCACAATTGGTCGTTGCCGGGCGAGAGCCTTCCAGGTGCCGGGTCGTCATTGCCGATAATTTAAAGCATGTTTGCCTGCTGCTCCGGCGCATTTTTTTGAACAGGGCGACCAGGCACATTCACCTTTGTTTACCGGATGCCCCCCATCATAAAGACAAATCCCTGCCCGCATACCTGGAAGAACGGCGCAAAGCATTTGCCCAAAACGGGGAGCATTGGACCTTCCACAGATCAATTTGTACACCTGGCAATATTTCCAATGCCATTGCATATGTTTACAGTCAGCCAGGTTTTTAACAACACACTTTCAACCACACATATCTCTGATTTTTCCTAAAATTGTCCATTCAAACCATCTGTTACCTGCATGCCGGCACGAATACTTGTAGTGGACGACGAACCCCGCTTTGAGCGGCTGGTGCTCCAGCGCCTTCGGAAAGGTGTTCAGGAAGGGCTCTATGATTTCACCTTTGCCGCCGATGGTGTGGAAGCCCTCGAGGTCTTCGGACAGGACCCGGCTTTTGATATGGTGCTCACGGATATCAATATGCCGCGCATGGACGGGCTCACCCTGCTCGAACGGCTCCGGGAAATCAACCCGATCCTGAAAGTAGTGATCGTATCGGCATACGGCGACATGCCCAATATCCGGAAGGCCATGAACCTGGGAGCGTTCGATTTTGTGACCAAACCGATCGAATTTACCGACCTGGAACTAACCATTCGCAAAACCCTGGACGAAGCGGGCCTCCTGAAGGATGCCGCCAAATCCCGCGAACTGGCAGAAAAAAACGAGCTGCTGGAAGAACTCGACCAACTTAAAACCAGGTTTTTCACCAATATCTCGCATGAGTTCCGGACACCGCTGACTGTCATCGCCGGCATGACCGAACAGATCGGCGAAAACCCCGAACGCTGGCTCGACCGGGGGCTCAGTATGATCAGCCGGAACACCAGTAATATGCTCGACCTGGTCCGGCAGATCCTCGATCTGAACAAACTCGAGTCCGGCAAACTGGAAGCCAGCTATATACAAGCCGATATCATTCCCTTTCTGCGGCAACTGGTAGAATCTTTTCAACCCCTGGCAGAAACCCGCGATATCCGGCTGGCCTACCACCCGGCGACAGAAAGCCTTGTGCTGGATTTCGACCCGGAAAAAATATTGCGCATCCTTTCCAACCTGCTCGGTAATGCCCTGAAGTTTTGCTCGGAGGGCGACCAGGTGGAGGTAGACGCAGACCGGCCGGAGCCTAACCTCCTGCGTATCCGCGTGCGGGATACAGGTCCGGGAATTGCGGCCGAACAGCTGCCCCATATATTCGACCGGTTTTACCAGGCGAAAGACACCAGCCGGTTCACGGCGCCCGGTACCGGCATCGGCTTGTCGCTGGTACAGGAGTTTATCCGCCTGCTCGAAGGTTCCATAACCGTGGAAAGCCGGGAAGGAGCAGGCACGGTATTCACCGTACAACTCCCCATCCGGCAGGAGGCACGGAAGCCCGATACCGACGCGGACCTGCTTCCGGTAAAAATGCAAGACCTGGCTACCACACCAATGGCCGGCACCGGCGAGGATGGAGACCTGGACCTGCCCTCGCTCCTGCTTGTGGAAGACAATACCGACATCGTGCAATACCTGATGAGCTGCCTCGAAGGCCGGTACCAGGTGACCTGGGCAAAGGATGGGGAAGACGGAATCCTGCAAGCCGTTGAATCGGTACCCGACATCATTATCAGCGATGTGATGATGCCCCGGAAAGATGGCTTCGAACTATGCCAAACGCTTAAAACAGATACCCGTACCAGCCATATTCCGATCGTGCTGCTGACTGCCAAGGCAGATGTGGAGTCCAGGGTCGCCGGACTCAAACGTGGCGCGGATGCCTACCTGCCCAAGCCCTTCGACAAGCAGGAACTCCTGGCCCGTCTTGAAAACCTGCTCGAACTCCGCACCCGCCTCCAGGCCCGGTACCGGACTATGGAAGACATGCCTGCATCGGATGAAGCCGACCTGCAACCGGAGGATCAGTTTGTGCGCGCGATCAAAGAGGCCATTCATGCACACATGGATGAAGAGGAGTTTGGAATTCACGAACTCTGCAGAACGATCGGCGTCAGCCGGACGCAGCTGCACCGAAAGATCAAAGCGCTGACCGGACGTTCAACTTCCAGTCTGGTCCGCTATATCCGTCTGTTGCATGCCCAGCAGTTGTTGCTGACCACCGACCTGAACATCAGCCAGGTAGCCTATGATTGCGGGTTCCGGGACCCTAAATATTTTTCCAACACCTTCACAGAAGAATTCGGAGTAGGGCCAAAAGACTTTCGGAAGGGCACTTCGGAACAATAATCCACTTTTTTGGAACAATGGCGGTAACCTGACCCAGGAGTACCGTCGACCTTTGTGCCATCAATATGGCATTGAGGACATATTTCAAAATCCAGATCATCTTATGGTGGGCATTCAGTTGGCCGCTGACAGGCGGATTCGCACAGAGACCTGAAGCCCTGCCCCCATCCGGACCTTTCTCCAGGCTCGATGGCCTGACGGAAGCGCCCGTAACAGCCATCTGTCAGGACAACCGGGGATTCCTGTGGATCGGGACCAGCCATGGCTTGAACCGGTACGATGGTACCCGCGTCCTTGCGTTTTATCACGCCCCATTTGACACCACCTCACTCAGCGATAACCATATCACCGCCCTTTGGAACGATCCAAACGGCATGCTATGGATAGGCACCCGGCAAGGCCTCAACCGGTATGATCCGCGGTCGGGCTCGTTCACCCGTTTTCTGCATAATCCAAATACTGCAGGCACACTCCGTTCGAACACCATAACATGCATTGCGGGATCTGCCTCCACCCCCCAACTCCTGTGGGTCGGCACTGACAAGGGGGTGGACCGGCTGAAGATCGAAAACCCGGAACACGAACACTCCAAAGTAACGATTGACCGGCTGCCAGCTAAACCGACCGGCCAGCCGGTACGCCAACTTTTTGTAGACGGGCAGGGACGGCTTTGGGTGTCCACTGCAACTGCGCTTTTTCATACGGTTGCTCCCTGTACTTCCGACAACCCCGTAGAGTTCACAACCGTTACACAGGCCGATGTACCCCGGGGTACCGCTTCCGCTAATCAAACCTGCAGCTTTATACCCGATTCCGGTCAATCGTTCTGGATCGTATCCGGCAAAGCGATTATCCGGGTTGAAGAAAACAGCCTCCATCAACCGCACTACACTGCATTTTTCTACCCTGGAGCCGGGGAATTGGCCAATCCGGCGCTGGCGGCCCTCGACTGGCGCCGGAAAATTTTTCTGTTGGACAATAAGAATAAACCACTGCTATTCAATACGCAGTCCCGAACCTTTGAAACACCGGGATCATATTACGCCCGGTTGGCCAACGCCTATGACTGTACCAGTATATTCTGCGACCGCAGCAGAAATATCTGGGTCGGCACAGCCGGGTCAGGTTTGTTCAAGTACAGCCTGCGCAATGATCTGTTCCACGCATCCGGATGGTCAGCCCGGCCCGCCCATGCTACCTATGATCATAGCCTGCATTTCGGTAATGGCATTATCGATCAGAACGGATGGCTGTGGCACCCACACAAGGAAGGGCTCGCCTGCATTGACCCCTCCCGGGGAAAGGTCTCGGTCTTTCACCATGATCCAACCGACTCTAACAGCCTGAGCCAGGATCACGTGACCGTGCTGCTGGCCGATCCTGCAATGCCGGAACGCTACCTCTGGGTTGGCACCCGTGGTGGCGGACTTAACCGGCTCGACCGGCATACCAACCACTTCTCCCATTATCTCGAAAAAAACGGCCTGGCCAACAGCACGATCACTGCCATTCTGCCCGATGGCCAGGGCCACTTGTGGGTCAGTACCAGCCAGGGCATCTCACAACTTCAACTGGACGGAAAACGACAGGTCGTGCGGGTACAGAACTTCGGGCGGGAGCACGGGCTCCCCGAAGCGGCCTTTGACGCAGACGCTGCTTTCCGGGCAACAGACGGCCAATTGTGTTTTGGCGGAACGAACGGCTGGGTGTGGTTCTATCCCGACAGCGTGAATGACCTTTTACCAGCCCCCCCTGTTGTGATCACCGATTTGCGCATCCACCATCAGGCGGTTTCGCACACCGGCTTGGGCACTCCCCTGTCCCGACCGGTTTCTGAAACAAAAGAGATCACGCTGCCCTATCATCAGAACACCCTCGGATTTGCCTTTGCCGCACTTGATTTTGTGGCGCCGGAGCAAAACCGGTATGCCTATTACCTTGAAAATTATGATGCAGGCTGGAATGAAGTGGGCAATCACCCGGAAGCCATGTATACCAACCTGCCACCGGGGCGCTATACTTTGCACGTGCGGGCCTGCAACGCAGGAGGCGTGTGGAATGAGGAAGGCGCCAGGCTGGTCATCCTTATCCGGGCGCCCTGGTGGAAGTCCTGGTGGGCCATTTTGTTGTTTGCCGGACTGGCCGGAGCGCTGATGTGGAGCATTTTTCGATCGGCAGACCGCCACCGCAAACTGTTGCAGGAAGCAGCTGTTGAGCGTGCCCGGGCTGATGAAAAGCAACGTCAGGCCGAAAACCTGGAAGTCCAGTCCCAAAAACTGGCCGATGCCTTCCTGGCATTGAAAGAGAAAAATTCCGAGGTGATCGCTATTCAGCAAAAACTGATCGCACAGGATAGATTGGCTACCCTCGGACAGCTCATTGCCGGCATTGCCCATGAGATTAAAACACCCCTCAACTTCGTCACGAACTTCTCTGACATCGCCGCCGAACAGGCGGACGAGTTGCTGGCAGAACTGCCTCCCCTGCAGGCCAGTATTCCTCCGGCCACTTACCAGAATATTCATCAGTTGGCTGCCGACATCAGGGAAAACACCATCGACAGCCGGGACAACGGCCAGCGGGCACTCAACATTATGCACCACCTGTTGAACCTGTCCCGGGGGGAGGAAGACCGGTTTTATGCGATAGATTTACATGCGCTACTGGATGAGAACCTCAAACTGGCTTATCATGGCTACCGGGCCATAGCGCCCGATTTTAATGTGACCATTGAAAAGGCTTACGATCCGGCAATCGGGCAAATTGAAGCCCTGCCGGCCGACCTGGGTCGCGTCCTGCTCAATATCCTGAACAACGCTTTTGAAGCCACACACCAGAAACAACAGGCTGCAGGAAAGGCTTACGAGCCCGTGTTGCAACTTCATACGGAAACAACCCCCGCAGGCGTTCAGATCCGGATCCGGGACAACGGCGCCGGCATACCGGAAGATGTGCAGCATAAGATCTTTCAGCCATTTTTCACCACCAAGCCCTCCGGAAATGGAAATGCAGGCCTGGGACTGTCCATCAGCCGGGATATTATTGTGAAAAAACACGGTGGCAGACTGGAGGTCAGCAGCCGCTCCGGAGAATTTACCGAGTTCCGGATCTGGCTGCCTGCACGGCAGGACAGCCACTGAATAGAGCCGCAGCGCGGCGAAATATTTGTAGAAAGGCATTGTAAATGCCGGGTTTTAGGTGCATCGAACCGAAATATATTGCCGGTGCGCTGCACCTGTCTCAACCTTTTCCTGATTGCTACAAATATTGCGCGGCGCTGCCGCTAAAATATTGATTAGTAACCTGCCTGGGAATAACCTATCCAAAACGCATGTTACTTAAGGAAAAAGTGCACCGTATCAGGTGGGAGGAACAATAGTCCACACCTTTGAAACATAACCAGAGATATGAACTAACGTTTTACCGGAATTTTGCAGCACTTCCAACATTAACGGAT
>SBHD01000330.1 GCA_006226345.1 Bacteroidota bacterium
CCGCGCGATTGCAGGTAGGCGGCAAACTGCGTACTCAGGTAGTCGACTTCACCGAACGTGAGCGTTTTGCCCATGAAAATAAAGGCCGGCAAATCGCGGTATTTCGTCAGGCATTCATCCAGCATGTCAACCAGCCGGGGATAGGCATCGGCATCGATATTGGCCGGCACGCCTTTGGGGTAATGCTGCAACCAGGGCTTTTCTGTCATATTCGTACGTTTTAAGCGTTCTGCAAGAGGATCAGAACACTTATTCAACAGTTATTTTGGTGAATCTATCACGGGGCGTGGTGCCGGGAAACTGCTTATATGCTTCCGGCACGGAACCATAATATCAGGCGCAATTTACATTTACTGGCCTTGTTCCTCCAAAATTTTCAACAGGTAAACCGGGTCAGTGGTTTCGGCACGCAGGTCCGGATTCAGGAAAGCAGGCTTTAAAAGCGCCACCTGGAAATGCCGGAAGGTTTTTACTGGCTGGTACACAATACCGGCACTATCCAGTTTTGCCCGCCCCTTCTCATTGGTGTATAACCAGACCGGTCCGGAGCCTTCCACCGCTTTTTTTACGGCATCGGTGGTTTTATACCAGTCCACAACTCGGCCGGCGTAAAAATCCAGGGCGTGGCCATGCCGGTTAAAGCAGCCCAGCCGGTCGACCGGGATATCCTGTGCACGGACATAACGGGCCACTGCCGCTGTGCTCTGGTATGGAAGCAGGTTGGGGTAAAAATGAAAATTCAATACAAAGGCAGTACCCAGGAAAGCCAACACTCCCCGCTGCACCCGGGCATCGGAGGTCAGCGGCAAGCCCTCCCGGAAATATATCCAGGCCAAACTGCCAAATACACCGGTCGCCACCGCCCAGATCCATACCGGCGCGTCCGGGAATACATAACCCAGCAGTAAAAAGGACGCCACCGCCAGCAAGAGATATACTGCCACCTGGGCGCGTTGCCAGCCACGCCCCGACGGCGTGTTCAGCGAAAGCCAGCGGGCCGTCAGCACCGCCGCCCACGGAAGCGTGACAAATATGTAGTGCGGCAGTTTGTAGCGCGACATGGACAGGGCCAGGAAACTCAGCACAAAAGCGCCGATCGAAAAGGCCTCCTCGGTTTCCGGCAGGCGGAAAGAATTCCGGAAAAGGGCGGACAGCCGCTGCCACAGGGCGCCGATCAACAACAACGGCCAGGGAAGGAATGCCCACAGGTACACATGCAGGAAATAAAAACCCGATGCATCGTTTTTCCAGACGTTTTCGCCCGTGATGCGGCCAAAACTTTGCTCCCAGAAGTAAAAATACAAACCCGAAACACCGGTGTGGCCATTGACCGTTTTCTCCGGATGCAGGTCAAACTGCTGGTAAAGCCCCCAGCACATGGGCGCCAGCACGACAGCCGCCACAGCCAGACCTACCAACCAGTGCCAGTCCGCCAGGGTCCGCCAGTCGCGCTGCAACAGCACATGTGTACCCACGGCAAAGGCCGGCACGATCAGACCGATCGGTCCTTTGGCCAGCATAGCCAGACCGGCAAATACACCGGCCAGGAGCAAATTCTGCCACCGGCGGCCCTGGCGCATATAGGCCGCCAGTTGCCAGATCGTACAGGCCGTCATGCCCAGCAGCAGGGTATCGGTGCGGACGTCGTTGCTCATGAGCAGCATCCCCACCGAGGCGGCCAGGATAAACGCAGCCTGCCGGGCTGTCGACCGGTCATAATACAACAGGGAAAAGCGGTACACCGCATACACACCCGCCAATGCACCCAGTACGGAAGGCAGTTTGTAGGCCCAGTTGTGCAGACCGAAAAGCATGAAGGAAAAAGCCGAGGTCCAAAACAGCAACGGCGGTTTATCCAGGTAATCGACATGCCGGTGCCGGACCTGCAGCCAACTGCCGTCCTGCAGCATTTCCATGGAAATAGACGCATACTGCGAGGCATCGACATCCATGACGTCCAGGAACAAGCCCCGGACGTACACGATCAGGAGACCGAGTGCCAGCCAGTGCCAGGCGGGTCGTGTCTGAATAAACCGCAGTACCTGGTCCATGGTTTAATACGTCTCGTGCAGGTGTTTGAGGCGGAAGGCCGACTCCGGTGTATCCAGGATGCGGTTGGTGCGGAACAGGATCGTCCGGCGCTCACCGGGCAGCAGATCGAAATAGTTGTCGCTGAACCGCCCGTCGACATCCGTAGACAGGTATACATTTTTAGCCAGATTGGTACTTTCGAGGGTAAGGGCATACCCTTCGGTCACCTGTTTCACCTCCATGGTGACCGTCGTACGTGGCAGCGACAATTTTTTAGGCGACACCAGGTAAAACAACCGCTTGCACAATTCCTCGCCCGCACGGTCGCGTATCCGGATATCAATAACCACGTCGTCCGGTTTGCGCCGGTCCAGAACGGTTTTCAGGTATCCCTGCCAGATCATCCGGGCAGAATCGGGCTGCACAACCACATCCTGCGTCTCTACATCGCTCAGCAAGCGCCCTTCCAGGGTCAGGGCCCGCACCTGAATGGTAACGGTAGTGTCAGCCGGCAGGTCCGAGGAAGCATACACCTTCAGGATATCATCTTCCACTACCGGAAGCGCCACTACCGGCTTGTAGGCGTCCCGCACATAGTACTGCATAGCCTTCCAGCGCCCGTAATAATCGATTCCAGACCAGGATGCTACCGGCCAGACGTCATTGAGCTGCCAGTAAAGGGTACCCATGCAGTAGGGCTTGTTCCGGCGGTGCGCCTCGATACCGGTGCGCATACCCTCCGCCTGCAGCAGCTGGCTGACATAAACAAAATCTTCAAACGTACGCGGTACACGGAAATCCCGACGGAGGTATTCCGCGATCAGGGCATTGCCGCGCGGGTGTTTCTGGTGATTGAGCATGACCGGGCTCTCCAGTTCACGGTCTTCCGGCTTGGAAAACGCCTCGATAGTCGCCCAGTCGGGGAAGGACTGAAATCCGTACTCGCTCATATAGCGCGGCACTTTTTTGTTCAGCACCTCAAACGGCTCTTCATCATGCCAGACCCCCCAATAGTGGGCGTCGCCCTCCACCAGTGATTTGGAATTGCCCCGGCCGTATTTGGGTGAGCTTTCCCAATAGGGTACGCCACCGCCGTAATTTTCTACATAGGTCGGCAGAATGTCGTTGAACAGGTTTTTATAGTCGCGCCAGATCTGTGCCCGCTGGGTTTCGTTGAACTGCATTTGCCAGCCCCAGTTATGCCAGGCTTCGTTGTTCTCGTTATTTCCGCACCACAGCGCGATACAGGGGTGCTGGCGCAGGCGCTCGATCTGCTCATACGCCTCGGACGCAGCATTTTTAAAGAATGAGCCGCTGCCCGGATACATCGCACAGGCATACATAAAATCCTGCCAGACCAGAATACCCCGCGCGTCGCACAGTTGATAAAACAACTCATCCTCGTAAATACCACCTCCCCATACCCGCAGCATGTTCATATTGGAGGCGGCCACGTCGTCGAGCAGGTGTTTGTATTGGGAAGGTTTTACCCGGTCCTGAAAAATATCCTGTGGAATATAGTTGGCGCCTTTGGTGAAAACCGGCTTGCCATTGAGTTTGAAGTAGAATGTTTCACCGGCATCGTCCGGTTCGGTGACCAGTTCGATGGTACGGACACCGGTCCGGACCGCGGCCTGTTCCAGCAACCGGCCGTTTTGTTTGAAGTCCAGTTCAAAGTCATACAGGTGCGGCTCGCCCATGCCGGCGCACCACCAGAGCTGGGGATGATCAATACTGTAGGTTACCGAATCCTCATGTACGCCAACAGCAATATTCCGGTGTTCGATGGACTTGCGTTTAGCCTCCTTGAACGATACCACTACGGTAGTGCTGATATCAGAACGGTAGCGAAAGCGGGCGACCATGACCGCCTCTTCCTCCGACACACGCTGCGTGGTAACGAATACATTTTCCAGCAGGAAGTCATCCCAGGCCACCAGTTCCGGCAGGCTCAGTATTCCGGCGCCGACAAAACGCGGGCCCCAGTCCCAACCGTAGTGAAACTGGGCCTTCCGGGTCATCGTCCGGATCCCGCCGGGCAGCTCGTACCCCAGCGCCTCCCAATCAGCGGCGGCTTTCCGGAGCGGGCTCTCAAAATAAATATGGAGTTGGTTGCCGGTTGGCTTCAGAAAAGGTTTGACATCCACCTGCCAGCGCCGGAACATATTATCGGCTTCCAGGATCAGGCTGTCGTTCAGGTACACGTGTGCATAGGTATCCAGCCCGCTAAAGACCATTTCCACGTGTTTGCGTTCGAGCGTTTGGGCATCGACATCAAAGCTGGCCCGGAATTCCCAGTCCTTTTGTTCGATCCACTGAAGTTTCAGTTCATTATCCCCGTAAAAAGGGTCTTCGATCTTTTTATTGGCCAGTAGCGCTGTGTGCACGCTGGCCGGCACGGCCGTCGGCAGCCATTCGCCGTTGTGCGCTTCCCGGAACTCCCAGGAGGTCCGGAGCGGTTGCCGGATGGGCGTCGTGGTTGGTTGGGAAAATGCTGGCATAGCGGGCAGGATAAACAGGAGGAATAAAAAATGTCGCATAATGCTGATGAGTTGAGAGATAGAGGCTACCAGGCCTGTTCACTGGCATCCTGTTGGGGCTTGCGGCCGCAAAGGTAAGGAGCCAGACCATAGCACCTGCTGAAATTTCTGCCTGAGAACCTACTCTGACCAATATTCAGGTTGGTGGACTGTTTTCGGCCAGTTATGCGCGGCAACCTGGTCCCGGTCAACAGGCCAATTCCGGCATGGTAACGTTAATTCGGTCGATATCCTTTTTTATTTGCCTGAAAACCGGCTAATTTTGCATTCTGTTGAAGCAAAAACACAACCTGCCGCGATTTTTTGGTGTTTTGTTGCACCACTACACCCTGATTGTACATCCGACCCGGATAAAGGCGGCCTGTCCTGCTTTGCACCGATCTTTGTCCGTTGTCCTAACTGTTAACCATGTCAATTGAAAACCAACCACTTCCAAAAGTGGGCGATGCGGCGCCATATTTTGAGATAGAGACCCAAAAAGGGCTTGTCCGTTTCCCCGAGTTTACAAAAGGGTACTGGTGTATCTTTTTTGCCCATCCGGCCAATTTTACCTCTGCCTGGCGGATGTACTCCAACTTCCTGGCCATGAAAGAGCGTTGGCTGAATGAGCGCAACACCAAACTGCTGGTGCTGGCCAACGAGGCCATCCGGCATAACGACTGGTCGGATATTGTAAAACGCTACCTGGGGATCTTTTTGAAAGCGCCGGTTATTGAGGATCATGACCACAGCATCGCCCTCAAATACGGGCTGGCTACCGGCCGCAAGATCGCTCCGCCAAACGACCGGTTGTTGTACATCATCGATCCGGACGGGATTATCCGCCTGATCCTGCACCGCCCACTGGCTTCGATCCAAACGGCCATCGCCGATCTGGAGCGGGCCCTGGACCGCCTGCAAGGCAATGCCGGTCAGGAAGACACTGCCGCCTTGAGCGCCGCTGAACAATTGCTGGCGCCACTGGAGCAATCTGATGTGACTGCCGAGGATTACAAGCCGCGGCCGGCCTATTTCCAGCGTACGAAGATCAATCTGAACTAGAAAAGTTGAGAACTATAAAGCAAAACATGAGTCATCCCGAATTTTGAAGGTTTTCAAGATTCGGGATGACTCATGTTTAAACTTTTCAGATGATCTGAAAAGTTTAAATCTGTGCAGATATTAAATAGTCTGTGGGGAAATTATTTCCTGTTTCAATACATCCCTACCGGTTCCCTCAGATACCATAACTGGTCCGGATCATTCGTTGAGCAGTCTCTAAGTTCAATGGTATTCGGATTGGTAGAATCATCGCGATTGAGACTGAGACACTTGTCAAGATGGTCTCTGGAACGCATCAGGTTATTAACCCCATCGAAAACCCACTTCTGATTCCAGCCATCATTACAATCGTAAAGTTGGATATTAGTGCCGTTCGACGTGCTTTTCGATTTGATATCCAGACACTTGTTTCGATTTTTTTCCAACTTGATGTAATCGCCGTCGAAAACCCACATCTGGCTGGTACTACTCGAGTTACAGGCTGTAGCAATGATATCGGTGCCATTACTGAGAATTCCCTGTTTGAGCGTAACGCATTTACTATCATGATCATTGGCCAGCCGGATCTTCAGGATATGATCGGCATTCTCAACAGCAGGGTACCGGAGACCGTCTATATTCCATTGCTGGGCAAGGTTGTAATCACAGTCCCACAGGTCCAGTTGATCACCATTGTTTGCATTGGAGGCGTTGTTACTATTCAGGGCGATACATTTTCCGAGGTTTTGTGTCCAGCGCAGGGCTTTTCTGGCTCCATCATAGATCCATTTTTGATTGCTTGTAGTACCACATGGCCATGTCTGAAGTCCACTACCATTTCCAGAATGACCGCCACTCAGATCTATACACCGGTTAGGATCGGCGAATAAACGGATCTGATAACTCTCCGCTTCGAAAAACCAGCCTTGGTTGTCATTGGGCTGATAACTTTGTACGGTGATATTGCCGCCTTCATGATTATCTGAGGCATCAATTACTTTACTTGTATGCCCTGCAGGGCGTATAAAGGCTTTAGGAATCTGGAGCTGATCCAAAAATTGAAATTGCGCATAACCATCCTTGGGATGGTTGGTGGCGTCATTTTTGATGATAATCGATTCTATAGCCCAGGCATCATTGACGTAACTGCCGCCACCGCCACCTTTTCCAGCGTCGCCACTGCCACCGCCAGAGTAGCCGCCGCCGCCGCCGCCGCCGCTATCGCTATCTTTACCGGAGCCAAAGCCGAAACCGCCTCCATTGCCCCTGTTGACAGGTGTCGCCTGATAAAAGCCGTTATGGTAGGAATTCGCTACCGCGTCCTCCGACATGTAATCACTGTTATCGGGATCTTTTTTCCAATTGGATAAAGCGCCATTCCCACCCTGGCAATATTGACCTGATGCTTTCATATAATAACTTGAAGAATGGCCGTCGTGTCCTCCAACGTTAACCGGATCCCCATTACCAAGCCCTCCATCACTACCATGAGTGCTTTTATTGCCAGGTTTACCGTCCTTGTTTGTACTCCAATAGATGTGGCCGCCGCCACCACCACCAGCTACCAGAAGGATGGCCCAGGCTTCCGCATCTTGTTTCTTTAGCAGAATGCCGGTGCCGCCACCGCCATCACCATTCCGATTGTGCGTTCCTCCTTTTTCTCCAATAAAGAACCGGAGCGTTGAGCCCGGAGGGAGTTCGCCGCTTCCAAGGCCAATTTTAAACCAAGCATGTGCGGTTGCTCCCTCGCCGCCTTTAGGCTGTCCTTCGAAATCACAATCACCGCCATCGCCGCCACGGGCAGTGAAATACAGGTACTCCTTGCTTGTATTAGCCGGGATGACATAGTCCACATATCTTGCTCCCTGTTCGCCAAGGGTTTCTGTGGTTCCATCATCATTCAGGGTGGCCAAATTGCCAGCAACCTGGGCGTTCAAAAAAGTGACACCACAAATGAGTATCATGAACAGACCAAATGTTTTCCTTAAACTATTATTTTGCTTTTTCATGTTTATAAAATTTTGCTGCCTGAGTTTTTGACCTTTCAATACTGTTCAGGCGTGAATCATTTATTGTGGAAATTCAAAACAAAGATGAAAGTGGGATAGAAACGTTTTGTGCACTGTTTCTACTTCTTTGTGCACTATTTCTTACGACCTGGACAATTGACTGTCAGAATTAAGAGCACTCGAATACACACGCATTGCCCCATCGATCATAAAACCTGGTTTTACAACAAGTTTGACTTATTCGCCGGCACCTATATTGAAGGTCCATTTTTTATTGATCTCTTCATTGGTGGCCGTACTAACGATAGTTAAGGTATACTCGTCGGTCGAAAGGCTTTTGAATAAGCCTGAATAACCTGTACGATAGGGCGATGCCGCAGTGCTTTTTTTGTCCAGCAAAAATTTCCAGTCCCTTTCATTGGTTGTAAAAAACTTTACAGTAGCGTCTCCGTAGCGTATTTTATCATCCCAGGTGGTGCTTATTTCATCGAAAATAGCAATAGCGCGGTCCGGCTCCACAGCGACAGATATGCTGAGCTGGTTCCAGTGATTTGGAACCTTATTATCTGTAATGGTCAGGATATAAAGACCAGGAAGTAAGATGGCAGGCTG
>SBHD01000163.1 GCA_006226345.1 Bacteroidota bacterium
ATGCCGGGCTGGATACCGAAACCCGGAAAATAGTTGGTCTCCTGAAACAGGAAACCAACATCCAGGCCCTGAACTGGCTGCAGCAGAAGCGGGCGGCAGTGCTGGAATGGAAGGAGCCGGGACCTAGTTGATCACGACTTCTTCCGTTATGATGGCCGGAGGCAGGGTGTTAAAGAGCGGACCCCGGCAGGGCAACATGATGTGATTAAAATACTCCATGGCGAAAAGTTGATTAATACTTCGTAGACGATTATTCGCAAATGTATAGCCTGCCAACAGCCAAAATCCGTCAAACTTGTAGCTAAATCCGTCAAAATGCCTCCCCCACCCTGAAAACTCCTCCCAAAAAGAAAAGGCGACGCCCAAACGGACGCCGCCTCCTTTCTCCGGCATTTACCGGAGACTATTTGAACTCAAAATCACCTTCGGACTACTTTCCGTACCAGTACCCCGTCTTCTGTCTCCAGGCGCACCAGGTAAATACCGGGCTGTACCGATCCGGCATTCCAGGTCCAGGTATTGGCGCCGGTGCCGGCCTGCAGCTTTTCCTCAAGTATACTCCGGCCGGTGATATCTGTGATCAGCAGGCGCACCGCACGGTCCTTGTTGCTGCGGAACCAGATGGTGGTAGCCGTACCGAACGGATTGGGCCGCACATCGAGCGACAGGCCAGATGCCAGATCCGTCAGGCCAACTGTACCGATAGTAAACGGAACAGGTTCCTGTATTGCACCTTGGTGCTGGTTGCTGGCAAAGGTCAGCTGCTCGTTCAGGGTATAGACCAGGCCGTTGTCGCTGTCGTACAACTGAAAACTCAGCGTTTCCCCGGAGGTATTCGCATACATCGTCAGGAAGAACAGGTAGGCCTGCAACGGCTCGACATAGATGGCCTGCGCCGAACCCCGCACTTCACCGCCCGCAAAGGCGCCCAGCTCCATGGTGGCGGTTGTGCCGTTGCCGCTCGAATCAGCCAGCATACCGATCAGCGTCATGCTGAACTCGTATTCCGACGGATTGACCGACCAGTAACCGTTCACCGGCGGCGTATCCGGGTTGCCCCGGGCAGCCACCGGATCGTCCGTGAACTGCGGGTTTACCGGCGGCGGATAGACCAGGGTACTGGAATCGGCCAGCCGGAGCTGATAGCCGTTCGGCGGCGCCAGGAACTTCAGGTTACCCACCCAGCCATCGTCGGCATTCAGGTACTGCGCAAAGGAGGTCTGCCCCTTGATCAGGTCGCCCTTTTGCGCATTGACCGACTGCAGGGCAGTATTGATCGGCAGTGCGTAGTTGGGTATATACCCGACCCAGTTCCAACCGCTGCTCAGCGGTATCGGCATGTTCGCCGGATCGATCAGGTGCCCGGTTATCCGCAGGGACTCATCGCCGTCGCTGGCGTACATGTACATCGTGCTGTTGTTCAGCGCTGTGAGTGAACCGATCCACGTGAAAAAGTCATGGTCAAACAGCGCAAAATCCGTCTGATTCCGGATGGCCAGCGGATACTGCGCTCCTGCGAGCGCGGCGCCGAGGCTGTTGTCGGTAAAGGACAGGTTGAACGACAACCAGTTCCAGCCGTACCGGACGGGGATCTCCCGCAGGATCAGGCTGTTGGTAAACACCACTTTCGGGTCGTCCGGAATACCGATCACATGATCGTGTTCGAACAAAAAGGTGTCGGTCACCGTCGTGTAGCGCAGGCAGGCCGAGGCATCCCACACTTCCAGCAAAATGGGTTTGCCGGCATCATCCGGAATGCCGTACACGGTCAGGTAGGCCAGCCACTTGTCCACCTGCGGTACGTACTGCACAAAGGCGCGGCCGCGCAGTTCGTTGTCGATATAGGCGGCTACGATGTCTTCCTCGTCAGAGGAGACCGAGCCTTCCACGTCGAGCTCCAGCACCAGGTTCATGGAGTTCTCATACAAGCCGGCGTACAGCTGCCAGTCCGGCGGACGGCAGATCACCCGCACGCCCAGGGGCAGGCGCTCGTCGCCACCCATGAAGAAGGGATTCTGGCCCGTTACGGTATGCAGCGTAATGGAGTCGGACCACAGGCCGAAGGCCAGCGATGAATCCACCGTAAACCGGATATCGCGAACCTCATTGGCGGCCAGCACACCGGTATCGGGTACTACACGCACCCAGTCCGGCAGGTCCTTGATCTTGAACGGCATCGGTGATCCGCCGCGGTTGTGTACCTGGGCGATCACAGTTTTGGTATTGTCCTCGTACTTGGTCATTCCGATACTGTCGGTGAGCCAGGCCAGTTCGTTGCGGTCGACGTAGAATTCCCAGATACCTTTGTTGACTTTGGTGCCATTGAACACGTTTCCGACCAGGTCCTCGATACCGTGCAATTCGGCGCGGAGGAGCCTGTTTTCATAAAACTTGTTCTCGAATATCGGGTACAGTTCGATCTTGTTTTCGTAGCAACCGAACTCGACCTGGATCTTCTCTCCGGTAGTAGCATCGAACAGCAGGATATGGTCAGAGAGCGCTGCCCCCGGATTGGCGTACAGCTTCGCACAGTTGACCTCCTGGTTGAACGTAAACGAGATCTCATCACCTACATGGTATACCCCGTCACTCGGCTCCGGCTGGCCGGTCAGCTTCGGCGGCTCTCTGTCGATGCGGCCTTTGATCACCTGCGAAAAGCCGGGTTTGTCCGAGGCATCGCCGGTACAGACAGCTACGGCGCGGATTTCATAGGGACCGTCGGCCAGGCCATCTGTCGGCCAGAAAAACTGGGTAAAGCCGGGTTGAAGCACGGGTGGCTTCGGATCGGGCAAAGCGGCATAACCCGACCAGTTGGGGTTGTAGCGCTCCGAGGTGCCCTTGATGTTGATCCAGGCGCCGTCGCCGTTGGAATGCCGGTATTGCAGCCGGATCAGCTGGAATTCCGTTTCGCTGGTGTCGTAGCGCGACACCGTGATGCGCATGGTATCGTCCGAGCCCGGCGTGAGCGGATCGGGGAAAATAACCCAATCCTGCTCCGGCACATTGATCTCCACCTCACTACACGGGCGGATGAAATGCGCACCCAGGAACAAGTGGGAGAAATAGACCGTGTCGGATTCCAGGCTAACCGGCAAGGCGGCATCGTATTCACACTGTGAGTACAGGGCTACCTGCAGGCTGTCGTAGTCGTATTCCACCGGACCGCGTTCGACCGTCAGCGTGATCGGCGTAGATTCACCATAGGGCAAAAAGTACTGGATCGGATTTCCGTTTAGCGGTTGCCCGTTCAACCGGATCACCGCGCCGTGCGGGTTACTGCCCGGCATGGCGGAAAAGCTGTAGGTCATGTCCTCGTTTGTCGCACTGCGGTTGCCGAGTTCCAGTTCGAATACGGCAGCTTCGTTCGCCGGGACGTTTTCAGCAATGTAGCCGGTTCCGGGCGCCAGCTGCAGGTTCGGCCATTCACGGTGTGCAGTACCGGGCTCCCAGGGACAGGAAGATTGCCCGGAGAAAAGTTTGAACACCGGGGTTTTGTATACCGAGTCCATCAGCACATCTACACTGAAAGCGTCGTTGGCATCGTCATCGGCAAGAACGTAACCGGTAGTGATGCCCCGGGCATAGTCTGTTCCGGTGCCGTTCAGACTAAGAGAACTGTTGGTCAGTTCCACAATCGCCTGAAGGCCGAACTCCTGGAATTGATAACCGATATGTGACAGCAGGGAGAAGTCAATTCCTCCACCCGATGCGCTTGAATTCGAACTGGAGGTATCGCTTGTTTCCGAAAATTCAAGGCTGGTCGTAGCGTCGAAGGAAATATGCTTCCGGTACCTGGCCTTCTCCTTCATCTCTTTATTCCGGGTCAGGATATGCGTCCAAAGCGTATCGGATAGCAGGCTCTGTTGCCGGACGGAGTCCGGCGCCGTAGTATCCGAAGCGACCAGCTGCAGGTAAGGCTGCAGGTAATTTGTGATGTAAGCCTGGGAGTACACGAAGGTTGTCGGTTGATTCCCCGGCTCTACTTTCACTACGGTAGTGACGGCGGCTTTACAAGAGTCAGCGTTGAAAGACACTCTATCGGCAAGGCCGAATTTTATATCCTGCGCGACACCCATGTACAGATCGGCATCCTCGCCTATATAGTTATCACTATCGCTGGTGGCTATACGGGAAGAGAAACTCACACAGGTCTGCATCGAGTTGTCATTCTGGTTGACCAGGGTTTTTACCAGCGTTGTCTCAGTATCGAAGATCGGGCCGGAATTCTCGATCGTACCAACGCCCACTGGTGCAGAAACAATAGTTACATCACCGCCAAGATGAAGTTCCACTCCTCCTCCAACACCCGTATTGTCCTCCGAAACAAAGGTGGTCGTATGACACACGGCAGAATCCCGTTCGAAGTAGGAATAGCTGCCGTCACCCGGAGGGTCGCGCAGAATGAGCGAGGGGATCTCGGGCAGTAAGGTGGTAAAAGTGCTACCCTTTTGAAAAATACCTGTCACGATCGCCTGTTTCAACAGGCTACCCGACCGGCCTGCCAGCGACGTGCCGATGATCTGCAAGGTTTTCAAATACGGCGGCGACGGATTCGGCCCCCCGACACGAAACTGGTATTTCAAGGTACCGCCGGACATAGTCGTATCGAAATTCGTATCGGCAAAGCCGTTGAGGATTTCAAAACTCGCAGTGTCCAGGTAGCAAACGCCATTATCCATCGTAGATTGATTCACCTCATACTGTTCCTTCAATTTGATTTCCAGCGTCACCGTCTGCAATTGATCCAAAACGATCTGCGTACACATGCCCAACGGATCAAGCCCGCTGGCAATTTCCACCTGCGGGGGCGCGAAGTAGATGAAATCAATAACGGTATCCTTTTTCGTCAGGTCGAGCGTAGCACCGCCCTGCGTCTGGAAAGCCGATTTGATATCCGGGTTGGAATGCTCGGTAATAGCGATGGTCATGCTCTTCAGCGGGGGCAGGTTTTCAAATGAATAGATACCCTCCTGGTTCATGAGCGTGATCTGCCGCTCCAGGCAGCCGTCGGCAGAACTGATCTTTACCGTACATATCGTACCCTGCCCTGGCGGCGCCTTGATAATCGACTTTTTGCAGTGTCCGCCGGCGATCTGACCACTTACGGTACGGGTGGTAATATCATTAAATAAAATACCCGCGATCGGGCTCACCACATTGGTCACCTCCCAAAATGCCGGAATAAACTGGTGATCCTCAAATTTCGGCGTCAGCCGGCCCGTAAAACCGGGGTCGAAGTCAATCTCGAATTTACCCGTAGAGTCGGTAAAGATCTTGGGCGAGAACGATTCTCCATTGATCAGAATCTCTACATTTTTTGCAAAACAGTCCGTGTTTTTATACCGCACATAGCCGACCACCGGTACGGTAGAACGGTCCGTAAAATCCACCTGGTCCACCGAGGTGACACTGGGGTTGAGCGTTACCTGCCGGGTGGCGGGCGAGAATTCGTGCGGGGTGACTTTCTGCCGTACGGCAAACGACGACCATGCTGCGCCGTGGTTGGTACCGTCGTGCAGCAGTACCGATCCGAAATTATGCAGAAAACTGCCGCTGCCTTCGTCCAGGGCAAAATAGACGCGCAGGCCCTTTTCCTGCGGGTCGCGGGCATTTTGTACATGACCGAGTATGGCGGCCGCGCTCAAGGTGGTGTCGTACACTGCGAACTCGTCAATCAGGCCGTCAAAATAATCCGTCTGCATGCCGGGACCATTCGTCCGGGCGCCGAGCATCCAGGTCTGGGTAGTATCCGACCAGTTGCCCGTTACATTGGTAAACGTTTGGGCGGTGCCGAAAGGAACGCCGTTTTTATAGGCGGTCACGGTACGCCCGCTGGCGCTGGAGTCGATGGTAAAGGCGAGGTGTTGGTAACCCAGGCCCAAATTGCCGAATTTGACCTCCTGTGTGCCGATCTGGAACCAGACATCGCTCTCCAGGCCGTTCTGTTTGAGCAGCAGGCGGAATTCATTGCTGCCCCATTTTTTAGCGAGCAGGCATTGGACACCTGCCGGGTCAGCGCTGTTGACCCAAAGCTCCATAGTCGCTTTAGGCGTCAGGGAAAAATCGGGCAGCGTGGCGTAATCGCCTTCATCAGGTACAAATTTCAGCGAGCGGTGCAGGTAAAAGTTCTTCATCGGCTCGGCCAGGAAAGTGGTGCCGGTGCCGTAGCTCGCCGATTCGATGCGGTAAAAACCGTTTTGGTTGGTTTTACCCATCGTGCGCACTTTCGGCCGGTCCTTGTCGAAGTCCGCCCCACAGAAGTACAGCTTGTGGCGGCGGAGCACATCGAAGGAGCCGGTGCCGAGTTCCTCGTCCATTTTCCAGTAATACTTCAGGTAGGGTGTCTGGGAGGACGCCGTGCCCATCATCACCTCGCCCAGGTCGAGTTCGTCGAGCAGGTGGTGGTAGATGCGCAGCTCGTCGAGGCGGCCTGTCCAGCTGCCGGTAGCATTCGTCCGGGTGCCGAGGCGCAGCTCGGCTGCCGTGGCCGGCACGGGCAGCTCGGCGATAGCGGTCAGCGTACCGTCGATGTACAACCGGCCTTTCCCGTCGGTATCGACGGTGAGGGTCACATGGTGCCAGCCGTTCTTGGTGCTGTCGGGAAACTGCCCGCTGAGCAGGGCGGTGCCGCCGGCTGTTTGGGCCACCTCGATGCCCTCCTGCCCGCCGGCGCTGGCGATGGGCCGGATGTAGAGTTGATCGTCGAAGCTCAGGACCCCCGCATTGGCCTCCGCGCTGGTCGTTTTGATCCAAAAGGCCAGGGTCCAGGCGCCATTGGAGGCCGGGATAAAGGGCGTGGTGTCCGCCTCAGCAAAAGCGCCGGCTGTGGCACCAAAGCCGGCCGAAAAACCCTGCAACGGCGTGAGCGCCACAAAGGCATCGGGCACCGGTTTGCCACTGGGTGTTTGCACCCAGCCGGTAACTACACCGTCGGGTACCTGGAAGCCGATGGCTGCGCCCCGTTGCCCTTCTCCGAATTCATTGATGCCAAGTACTTCGTAGTGGTATGGCTTGCCGGCGATGACGTTGAAATCGTTGTAGTTAAAGGTTTTTTTATCCAGCAAGGCCAGGAAAACCCCGTCGCGGTACAGTTTGAAACCTTCCGTAGGCGGAGCGCTGAGCGGATCGATGGTCCAGGATACCTGGATGCGGTCGAGCAGATCGCCCTGGGTGGCGGTGACGTAGGGCTTTAACGGTGGTATCTGGTAGATCGACCAGAAGCCCAGCTGGGAGTTATGGGTTTGGGACACGGTGTTGCCGATGGTCGTCTGCCCTACCGACATGCTGGAGCGGTTGCGGATAGTGTAGGCGTCGGTGACGGACCCGTAATCGATGATCACCTGCCCCTGGGTGATGGGTTCGTCTACGGCATTGCATCGGATGTCCTGCTGCTGCGCAAAGGCCGGCCGGAGCCAGGCGCTGCAACAGAGCAGTATGCTAAAAGTTATGATTCGTTTATCCATGATCAGTGACGTTTTAGTAAGTAAAAGCAAAGACTAAAGCCCGTCAGTTGATACGGATGTATATCCAGAAGTTGAGGTTTTTGGGTCGGGTCTCACTACCACCTGAAGAGCCAGTCGGTCTGAAATTAGAACCACCTTGGGTTCTCATACCATGGTCAGAGCCGTCTGCAGCGCTCACCCAACCCCAACTCGAGAAATCGTTATTAGGCTGAGTATAAAATTCAGATTTTAGAGGAACAGGATCAAAATTGGGAGCACCATTTGTATTTTCCCTCGCTATCTCAATTTTTTGAATGTAGTGGTCCTCGATAGTCCCATGGTCATGAAGCTGATAAGATGCATTTTGAAGTGCGGCAATAGGAGAACCAGTAGTTCGATCCGGATCATTGTCAGAAGAACCAGCAAACTCTTGTGCCCTTATAAACACCCCTCCACCATCAGGCAGGTTCGCCTGATTATAGCTACTTGTATACGTGGCCAGTTTGGTACCTGCAAGCGACCGGCCATCCATTGGCACCCAACAATCACCATTTTCTTTGACAAAGTCTACCGGGTTTAAGATGGAATATTTCACGTCGCCCACAGCACCGGAGCAGACGACTGTCTGCGCTGCCGTAACCGAAAAGGCGTAAGGCGCATA
>SBHD01000336.1 GCA_006226345.1 Bacteroidota bacterium
TAATCGGCCGGATTGGCAAAGGTGAGTGCCAGCATACCCTGTTTTTTCAGGTTGGTCTGGTGGATCCGGGCGAAGGATTTCACGACCACGGCCTTTACACCCAGGAAGCGCGGCTCCATGGCTGCGTGTTCCCGGCTGGAGCCTTCACCGTAGTTTTCTTCACCAAAAACGATCGTACCGATGCCTTTGCTCTGGTAGTGCCGTGCCGATACCGGTACTTCCATGTATTGGCCGGAATCGAGGTTCAGCACTTTATTGCGCTCGTCATTGAATGCATTGGTCGCTCCGATCAGGCAGTTGTTGGAGATGTTTTCCAGGTGCCCGCGGTATTTCAGCCAGGGGCCGGCCATTGAAATATGGTCGGTGGTACACTTGCCCTTGGTTTTGATCAGAATGCGCATGTTCTGCAATTCGGGAGCATTGATCGGCATGAACGGTTCCAGCAGCTGCAGCCGTTCGGAGCCTTTGGCTACGATCACATCCACATGGCCTTCCGCCGGAGCAATAAAACCGGCATCCTCCACGGCAAAACCGGAAGGTGGAAGTTCGACGCCCTGCGGCGGGTCGAGGCGTACCTGTTGCCCGTCTTTGTTGGCCAGCATACCTTCTTCCGGGTTAAAGGTCAGGTCGCCGGCAATAGCAAACGCGGTTACAATTTCCGGGGAGGCGACGAAGGCATGCGTATTGGGGTTGCCATCGTTACGGCCGGTAAAGTTGCGGTTGAAGGAGGTCATGATCGAGTTGGGGCGTCCTTTGTCGTCGATATGCCGGGCCCACTGGCCAATACAGGGGCCGCAGGCGTTGGCCAGGACCACGCCACCGATCGCTTCAAAATCCTGTAACAAACCATCGCGTTCAGCGGTATACCGGATCAGTTCGGAGCCCGGGGTGATCGTAAACTCCGCCTGCACTTCCAGGTTTTTTGCCTTGGCCTGGCGGGCTACGGAAGCCGCGCGGGTCAGGTCCTCATATGAAGAGTTGGTGCAGGAACCGATCAGGCCAACCTCCAGTTTGGGCGGGTAGTTGTTGTTCTTTACTGCCGCTGCAAACTTGGACAGCGGCCAGGCGAGGTCCGGCGTAAACGGACCGTTGATATGCGGTTCAAGGGTCGACAGGTCGATCTCGATCACCTGGTCGAAATATTTTTCCGGGTTTTGGTAGCATTCCGCATCACCGGTGAGGTAGTCCGCTACGCTGTCGCACAATCCGGCTACTTCTTTCCGGCCGGTAGCTTCGAGGTAGCGCGACATCGTATCGTCGTAACCGAAAGTGGAGGTCGTAGCGCCGATCTCGGCGCCCATGTTACAGATCGTGCCTTTGCCGGTAGCGCTCATGCTGCGGGCGCCTTCGCCAAAATACTCTACGATGGCACCGGTACCGCCTTTTACCGTCAGAATGCCGGCTACTTTCAGGATGACATCTTTAGGTGACGCCCAACCGTTCAGCTTGCCTTTGAGGTGTACACCGATCAGTTTGGGCATTTGCAGTTCCCAACCCATGCCGGCCATGGCATCTACAGCGTCTGCGCCGCCAACACCAATAGCAACCATGCCCAGGCCGCCCGCATTAACCGTGTGGGAGTCGGTGCCGATCATCATACCGCCGGGGAAGGCATAGTTTTCCAGTACGATCTGGTGAATGATCCCGGCGCCTGGCTTCCAGAAGCCGATGCCATATTTCTGGCTGACCGAAGACAGGAAGTCAAAAACCTCCCGGTTCTTTTCCATAGCGTTGACCATGTCCTTTTCAGCGCCGACTTCGGCAGTGATCAGGTGGTCACAGTGTACTGTGCTGGGGACGGCGACTTCCTTGCGACCACAGGTCATAAACTGGAGCAGTGCCATCTGTGCGGTGGCATCTTGCATGGCGACGCGATCGACCTGGAAAAACACGTAGTCGCCGCCGCGTTTGTACTCCTGCAGCGGGCTGTCTTCGTGCAGGTGCGCGTACAGGATTTTTTCCGAAAGTGTGAGGGGGCGGTTCAGTTTGGCCTTGGCAGCATCCACGCGTTTGGGGAAGGACTGGTAGAAGGCGCGGATCATGTCTAAATCAAAGATCATATCTAGCTTGATGGTTGACGGTTAACAGTTGACGGTTTGGGCGCGCAAATTTAGACATTGCGGCCGTATTGCTACGGTTTTGAACACATTTTGGCAGGTATAAGTTGAAAAAAAACGATGCTTATTCTCCGGCGGTTGACGTATCCGGAAATATAGCCCCCCGCAGGACGGAGCCCGGGGTTGTGTACAGGAAAAAAATGCAAGCGCCTTGCCAATTTTGCACATTCCGGTTATTGTGGTTGGCAGTATGCCGACAAGTGCCCTATCTTGGATTTTCTTTTTGCATGCCAACTGAAATTGAACCTGCTACTGCACCGCCACAGCCCTGCCCGGTTGAACGCGCGTTGTTACGTGCCCTGTGGTATTTTGATATTTTCCGGCACCCACTGACGGCAGTGGAGTTGCGGGAGTTCAGTAATTGTGTGGATACGCCCGTGCCGGTGATCGAGTGTAAGTTGGACGTTCTGGTAACGAGAGGACAGGTGTTTCGGTTCGGTCGGTTTTATCAGGGCACCGACGACCCGACCTGGGTGGTGCGCCGGAAGGATTTTAACGAACGGGCTGACCGCTTTATCCCCATCGCGCACCGTATGGCGCGGTTTATCGGCGCTTTTCCGTTTGTCCGCGCAGTATTTGTTTCAGGATCGTTATCCAAACACTGTATGGCCCCTGATGGTGATATTGATTTTTTCATCATCACTACCCCGGGGAAACTCTGGCTGGCGCGTACGTTGCTGGTGGTTTTCAAAAAGCTGCTTTTGTTCAATTCACACAAATATTTCTGTGTCAACTATTTCATCGATACCCAGCACCTGGAGATCGAAGAGAAAAACCTGTTTACCGCAACGGAGACCGTCACGTTGCTCCCCTTGTACGGAAGCGAGTGGTACGAACAGTTTTGCCGGGAAAACCACTGGGCCTGGACGTATTATCCCAACTATCCGCAAGTGCCGGCATCAGAAATCCCGACCCCGCGAATGTCTTTTTTTAAACGGTCGGCTGAATGGATGCTGCAAAACCGCCTGGGGCATTGGCTCGATGAGCGGGCCATGTATCTCACGGTCGGGTACTGGCGCCGGAAATTCCGCCATTTCGACCGGAATAAATTCGATAATGCCCTGAAGTCGCGCCGGTATATGTCCAAGCACCACCCCCTGTACTTCCAAGAGAAGGTTATGAAGGCGTTTGAGGAGCGGGCCAACGGTGCGCAGCTTTAGGTACAAAGTTTTCAACCAGCAGAGCGTTCGGCAGTGTTTGTTCGAATTGCTTTACTTTTTGATTTAAAAATATACCCAATGATGTCATGTTCCAGTTCCGGTGCGCTGCTGTTGCGGCAGTGTCGTTTTTTGTTGCCTGTGTTATTTCTGTTGCTGACATTGCCGGCCAAGGCACAGGAGATACCGTCGCTTCAATACTACCTGCCGGATATTTCCTATGATCAGGCGGTGCCGACACCCGCTCAATACCTGGGTTATGAAGTGGGAAAGTGGCATGTTACCCACGATCAGTTGGTGGGGTACATGCGTACCCTGGCTGCAGCCAGTGACCGGATCAGCATCGAGGAGTATGGCCGGACGCATGAAGACCGTCCGATGCTGTGCCTGACCATAACGGCGCCGGGAAACCACCGGCGGCTGGACGACATCCGTTCGCGGCGCCGGATACTGGCCGATCCGGCCAGGAGCGGGAAACTCGATCCTGCCGATTTTCCGGCTGTCGCGTATATGGGGTATTCCATCCACGGGAATGAGGCTAGTGGCAGCAATGCGGCGCTGATCGTAGCCTATTACCTCGCGGCGGGGCGTTCACCGGAAGTGGAACAGCTGCTGAAAAATACGGTGATCCTGCTCGACCCCTGCTTTAACCCGGACGGGCTGCAGCGTTTTGCCGGATGGGTCAACAGCCGCCGCAGCCAGGCTTTGATGCCCGATCCTGCACATGACGAATTCAACGAACCCTGGCCGGGCGGCCGGACCAACCATTACTGGTTCGATCTGAATCGCGACTGGCTGGTGGCACAACAACCTGAATCGGTCGGCCGGGTCCGGATCTTTCAGGACTGGCTTCCCAACGTTCTGACCGATCACCATGAGATGGGCACCAATTCCACGTTTTTCTTTCAGCCGGGTGTGCCGAGCCGGGTCCATCCGATCACACCGGCCCGCAACCAGGAACTGACAGCTAAAATCGGTGAATACCACGCGCGTTTCCTGTCGGAGAAAAAAGTGTTGTTTTTCTCGGGCGAGAACTATGATGATTTTTACTACGGGAAAGGGTCCACCTATCCGGATGGCACCGGCTGTGTCGGTATCCTCTTCGAGCAGGCCAGCAGCCGCGGCAGCGCACAGGAAACCGCAAACGGCCTGCTGACCTTTCCGTATACCATCCGGAACCACGTGCTCAGTTCCTTGTCTACCCTGACTGCCCTGGGTGATCTGCGGGTTGAACTCAATACCTATTTGCGGGAGTTTTATCAATCGGCGCTGACGGAAGCCGGGAAGGACCCGGCCAGGGGGTATGTATTCGGCGACAGCCTGAACGGTCGCCCGGTGCATGGCTTCCTGGAGCTTTTACTGCGCCACCGGATACAGGTTGCCCCGCTTGTCCGGGATGTGCAGACCGGTGGTCGTACGTTTCGTAAAGGCCAGGCCTGGGTGGTGCCGGCCGAGCAACCCAATTACCGGCTGGTAAAGGCCATATTCGAGCGCCGGACCGATTTTGCCGACAGCATTTTTTATGATATTTCGGCCTGGACACTGCCGGATGCCTTTGGCCTGAACTGGACTGCCGTGGACCGGCGTACGTACCAGCAGGACTGGGCGGGGCAGCCCCTGTCACAGGTGCCGGCACTGGAGGTGCCCGTAATACCTGTGCCTGGTCCGAAAGCGTATGCCTATGTGGTAGACAGCCGTGGCTATGACCTGCCCCGGCTGCTTGAAGCCCTTCATCGCGCCAAGGTACGGGTACAGGTTGCGACCCAGCCATTCAGGACTTCCGGTCTGGATTTTGCTGCGGGCAGCCTGGTCATTCCACTGGAACGGCAGGCGCTGGACGGGGCCGCCATACAGGCCTGTCTGTTGAACAGCGGTGCCCGGGACGTGCAGGTGCACCTGGTATCGAACGGCCTGACTCCCGGGGGGCCGGACCTGGGCAGTAACAATTTTGTCACCTTGCGTCCTCCCAAAGTGGTACTGGTTACCGGTAACGGCGGTGCAAATTCAGTGGGTGAGGTATGGCACCTGCTGGATACCCGGTATGGACTGACCCCGTTGTTAGTGGAGGCTGAGCGGTTTGGTCGCCTGGATATTTCTAAATATAACGTGGTCATTCTGGCAGATGGCAATTTTAATGAACTGTCGCAGGAAAGACTCCGGGAGTTTGTAGCGGGGGGCGGCACGTTGGTCGCAACAGGCGCGAGCCTGCGGTGGCTGCGGAATGCCGGGCTTATGGGGCTTCGGCTACGTAATCAGCCGGCATCCGGCGAGCCGGGCCGCCGGCCCTACGGCACCCTGGATGAAGACCGGAGTGCCCGTCGGTTGTCGGGGGCTATTTTTGAGTTGGAACTGGATCTTACGCACCCGTTGTGTTATGGTTACACCCGTTCGCGGCTGGCGATGTTCCAGCGTGACACGATCTTTATTGAAACAGCCCGGAATCCATATGCCACACCGGCTGTCTTTACGGATAGTCCACTGCTTTCCGGCTATTTGCATCCCGATCAGTCCGGTCTGGCACCTGGTGCAGCGGCGATCGTAGTAGGAGGTACCGGTTCCGGGCGGATCATCTGCTTTTCCGGCAACCCAAACTTCAGGGCGTTCTGGTATGGGACCAACCGGTTGTTTGCTAACGCACTTTTCTTCGGGAACCTGATCAGCGGTTCGGCCATAGAGCGCCGGTAGCATAGGGCTGCAGGTGCCGCGATACTGCTCGGATTTTTGTTATTACTTTTGCCAGAAAAAAGCCGATATGCGCTTCCATTCATACATACTAGCCCTGCTTTTAGGTCTGACCGGCCTTTTTTCCTGTGTTCCGCCGGAGGAACATATTCCGGCGAATCAGATGATTAACCTCGACTTGCGAGATGCCGGAGTAAAACACCTGTATGATCTGCGCGATGAGGGGCGCACTGACAGCCTGGTCCGGTACCTGTCGCATTCGGCGGCTACCATGCGGTATCTGGCTGCGTTATCGTTCGCATCGGTACGGGATTCCAGTGCGGTTGAACCATTGGTGCTCCGTTTGAAAGACACGGTGGAGGAGGTGCGTATTGCTGCTGCCTTTGCCCTGGGCCAGATCGGGTCGCAGCGGGCGGAGGAACCCCTGGTAGATGCCTTCCGGCAGGATGATTCCATGTCTATGCATCAGCGTTTTAATGCGATCGTATTGGAGGCCATAGGAAAGTGTGGAAGTGCGGCCAATCTGGAACATATCGTTTCCATAAGCACTTATTATCCTTCCGACACGCTGTTGCTGGAAGGGCAATGCCGGGCAATTTACCGTTATGGACTGCGTGGGATAAGCAATCCGAAGGGGACTGCGCTGATGGTGGATTATGTGGCGAACAAAGATATCCCGGAATCGGCCCGTTTGATGGCAGCCCACTACCTGGCGCGCACAGCCAATATTACACCGGATAGTGCACAGGCTGTTTTGCTAGCAGCAGCATTTGTGCGGTCAGCCGACCCGGATGTCCGGATGGCGCTGGCCCGTGCCCTGGGGAAATCCAAAACGACCCCGGCTTTTGGCATCCTGTCAAAGGTGATCAATTCAGAACCTGACTGGCGGGTCAAGTGTGATCTGATAAATGCACTTGCCGGGTTCGATGCCGATACCGTACGCGCATTGATCATGCCTTTTGTGCAGGATATTAACCCGCATATTGCCTACACCGCTGCCACGTTTTTTGTGGATCATGGGAACAGGCAGGATGGCGATTATTACTGGCGGATTGCCCGGGATAACCCGAATTTGCCCTGGGCTACCCGCATTGCATTGTACCGGGCCTCCTATAAATGGCTTTCCGGTACTATTGTGCAGGACAAGAAGGAGTATATCAATTACAAACTGCGGGATTTCTTCCTGAAGTCCGATAACCCGTATGAACGGGCAGCCTGTTTGCGCGCACTCAGCGAATATGGCTGGCAATATCGCTGGATACAGGATAAAGGCATGGGCGATACCAGTATTGTGGTTCAAACAGCTGCTATGGAGGTGCTGGCTGGTATTTGTGATCTTCCGGACTTCTACCGGGTCTTCGGAGCCAACAGCAGCCGCGTCCGGCGGGAGCTGTTCAATTACCTCCGGGAAGGCATAGAGTCGGAAGATCCCGGCATAATGGCAGCAGCGGCAGAAGGGTTTTGTGCCCAGGAACTGGAGTACAACCGGCTGGCAGACACCAGCGACACCAACCTGTTTCAGGAGGCAATGAAAAAGCTGAAATTGCCTCGTGACCTTGAAACCTATACGACTTTGAAAAAGGCTGTTGCCTGTCTGGAAGGGTCGCCGGCGCCCAAAACGGAAAACCCGGCCTATAACCACCCGATCGACTGGGAAGTGCTCGACAAACTTACGCAAACCACCCGGGTGGTGCTGCAGACGGCCAGGGGGAATATCAGCCTTCAATTGTATCCGGTCTGGGCACCGGGCTCTGTGGCAAACTTTATCAAACTTGCCCAAAGTGGTTATTACAACGGAAAGCTGTTTCACCGGGTGGTGCCCAATTTCGTGGTGCAGGGCGGCTGTCCCCGGGGTGATGGCTATGGCTCTCTGGATTATACCATTCGCACGGAGATCGGTCTGGCCTGGTATCAGGATGAAGGCTATCTGGGTATGGCATCTTCCGGACCGGATACAGAAGGGGTGCAGTTTTTTATTACACACTCCCCGACCCCGCACCTCGACGGCCGCTATACGCTTTTTGGAAAAGTGGTCCAGGGTATGGATGTGGTCCAGCAACTTCAGGTGGGCGATGTGATCAAGAAGGTAGAGGTGAAGTAGTGGTTGGATGGTTGGATGGTTGGATGGTT
>SBHD01000131.1 GCA_006226345.1 Bacteroidota bacterium
TTGCGGCCCCGCAGGCTTGCCAAGTGGTAAAGGATTATCGCTGGATCGCCACTTTGACCTGCATAGCACTACGGCCGGACCGGATCTCCAGCGTGTAGACACCAGCAGGATACTGGCTGTAATCAAACTGACGGGTCAGCGTACCGGTGCCAAAGTCAGCTGCCGAGCGCTCGGCAACCTGTCCAAGCAGGTTGTAGAAAACAAATTCTACCTCCTGCCGCGCATCACCGGTCATTTCCACCGTGAAAATACCGGTGTTCGGGTTGGGATAAAGCCGGAACTCCTCCACCCAGTCTGCCTGGCCGGTAGCAGAAACCAGCGTGACCATTTGCTGCAGGGTACTGGCCCCGCAGTTGTTGATCACGGTAAGCTCAACCGTGTAGGTGCCCGGCGCGGTATATGTGTGCGTCGGATTCTGTTCTGTGCTGGTATTGCCGTCGCCAAAGTTCCAGGAATAATTAGTGCCGTTTTGCGAATTGTTGGTAAATGTGACGGTCAGCTGATCTGCAGCGAAGGCGAACCCGGCTGTCGGGAGCGCCAACACTTCAATGTAGTCGTTCAATGTCAGTTCGTTATTGCCGAAAGCGTTTGTAACCTCCAAGGTCACCGCATATGTGCCAGGGCTGCCATACGTAACTGTCGGGTTCTGATCCGTAGATGTTGCCGGGTTGCCGCCGGGGAATGTCCAGTTCCAGGCAGTCGGATTCCCTGCGGACTGATCGGTAAACTGAACCGTTAATGGCACGCATCCCTTCTGTTCACTAACCGAGAACGCGGCGATCGGCGCAGAGCCCTGGATCTCCACTTCCTGGCTGAATATAGTAGTGCCGCAGGCATTGGTCGCTTCCAGTGTAATTGTATAGGTACCAACGGCATCATAGGTATGCGTCGGGTTTTTTACAGTGCTGGTATTGCCATCGCCGAACTTCCAGAGATAGGTATCGGCGTTATTGGAGTTGTTTGTCAGTATTACTGACAAACCTGCCGTTTGCGCTGTAAACGCCGCAGCGGGCGGACCCAAAACCGTGATCGTGCCAGTGGTCGTATTACTACCAACGCTATTGGTTGCAACCAAGGTAACAGTATATACCCCCGGGTTCTCAAATACTACAGTAGGCTCTGCTTCCATCGAACTGGCTGGCAAGCCACCTTCAAAGGTCCATTCAAAACTGGTCGCATTGGCACTGGATTCATTTGTGAACTGAACTTCCAGGGGGGCACAACCCTCGTTTGCGCTGGGTGAAAATGCTGCAACGGGCGGCAGAATAACTGTAATTTCCTGCGTGATCGTTTCTGAACCACAATTATTGGTTGCTGTAAGCGTGACCGTGTAGGTACCGTCTTCCGTGTAGGTATGTACCGGATTTGCCATACTACTGGTGCTGCCATCGCCGAAGTTCCACAAGTAGCTGGTAGCATTCTGGGATGTATTACTGAAGCTAACCACGCCAACGTTAATAACAGCATTGAAACCTGGTGTCGGCAAGGGGAGTACTGTAATGAAATCCTCCTGTGTAAACGTGGTACTACCGGCCGCATTCGAGGCCACAAGTGTTACGTCGTACACACCAGGCGTATCAAAGACCACTACCGGATTCTGTTCGTTGGAGGTTGCCGGTGTGCCACCCTCAAATGTCCACTCCCAGCTGGTCGTATTGCCGGAGGACAAATCCTGGAACTGCACCGTCAATGGACCGCAGCCGCTTGTGGTGTTTGCAGTGAAGCCCGCCATAGGCGAGGTGATGATGACCACATTTTGGGTAAAGGTTGAAGTGCCGCAATCATTGGTGGCAGTTAACACGACTGTATAGGTGCCATCTTCCGTATAGGTATGCTCAGGGTCAGACTCCGAGCTGGAATTCCCATCACCAAAATCCCAGGAATAGGAAGTGGCATTTGATGATGTATTCGTAAATGCAGTGGTTGACCCATTCGTGCTGCTGGTAAACCCGGCAGTCGGTTCCGGATTCACTGTAATATAATTGGTCTGGGTAGATGAATTGCTTCCTGCAGCATTGGAAACGGTCAGTGTGACCGTATAGGTACCCGGAACGTCATAGGTTACCGTTGGGTTTTCTTGCGTACTGCTGGAAGGCGTACCTCCCGGGAATGACCACTGAAAATTCACGGCATTTGCCGAAGATTCATTCATGAACTGAACCGTCAGCGGGCCGCAACCACTCGTTGGTGAAGCACTGAATCCAGCCGTAGGTGGCGTTATGATCGTAACGGTCTGCGAAGTAGTATCATTACCGCAGTCATTGGTTGCAATCAAGGTTACCGTATACACCCCGTCGGCACTGTATGTGTGTTCCGGATTTGGATCCGAGCTGGAGTTGCCGTCGCCGAAGTCCCAGCTGTAGGAATCACTGTTGCTGGAGGCGTTGGTGAATGTTGCTGTAAATCCGTTGGTCGAACTGGTAAATCCGGCTGTTGGACCTGGATCAACCGTGATGTAACTCGTCTGCGTAATCGTATCGCTACCGGCAGCATTACTGACAGCAAGCGTTACGGTATAGGTTCCGGGCGTTGAATACACTACTTCCGGATTCTCCTCCGTACTGCTGGAAGGCGTTCCACCCGGGAATGACCAGGCGAAATTCACGGCATTCGCCGAAGAGGCGTTGGTAAATTGTACGGTCAGCGGGCCGCAACCAATCGTGGGCGAGGCAGTGAAGCCGGCTGTTGGTGCCGTAACAATCGTTACAGTTTGGGTGACCGTATCGTTATCACAATCGTTAATAGCAATCAGTGTTACCGTGTAAACGCCGTCCTCGTCATAGGTGTGTTCCGGGTTGGTATCCGAACTGGAATTACCATCACCGAAGTCCCAGTTGTACGACGTGCTGTTATTCGATGTATTGGTGAACATTGCCGTGAACCCGTTGGTTGAACTGGTGAACCCGGCCGTGGGATCAGGATTTACGGTAATATAGTTAGTCTGTGTTGCAGTGTTGCTACCGGCAGCATTACTGACGATCAACGTCACGGAGTATGTGCCGGAGGTATCGTAGATAACTTCCGGATTCTCCTGTGTGCTGCTGGACGGCGTTCCTCCCGGGAACGACCATTCAAAGTTGACTGCATTTGCCGAAGAAGCATTGGTAAACTGTACGGTCAGCGGCCCGCAACCATTTGTCGGTGAAGCGGTGAAGCCGGCAATTGGCACCGTTACGATCGTAACAGTCTGAGTAGTGGTGTCGTTTCCACAGGCATTGATGGCGATCAAGGTCACCGTGTATACTCCATCCTCCGCATATATATGGACCGGATCGCTGTCAGCGCTCGAATTGCCATCGCCAAAGTTCCAGTTGTAGGATGTGGCACCGGCCGAGTTATTGGTAAATGCCACTGTATCCAGGTTTACGGCACTGCTGAAGCCTGCCGCAGGAGTGGTGTTTACTGTTACGTAGTTGTTGAGTGTGATCGTATCGGAGCCCTGGTTATTGAACGCGATGAGGGTTACGGTATAGGTGCCCGGATCATTGTACGTAACCGTCGGGTTCTGATCTGTAGAATTATCCGGAGAACCTCCGGGGAAGGACCACTCGAAGCTGGTAGGATTCCCGCCGGAGGTATTGGTAAATTCTACCGTCAGCGGTGCACATCCTTCTGTCGTATCTGATGTAAATCCGGCAACAGGCAGGGATATCAGTGTAAGCGTATCGGTGGCCACCGTGCTGCCACAATCATTGGTAGACGTTAGGGTAACCACATAAACACCACCTTGCGCATAGGTATGTGTCGGGTTTTGTACATGGCTGGTGTCGCCATCCCCAAATTCCCAAAGTGTAGATGTTGCGCCAAAAGAGTTATTGGTAAACTGTACCGTAAGGCTGTCAATATCCGCACTGAAATTCGCAGAAGGAATGTTCTGGACCGTGATATAACCATTGTACGTAACGGAATTGGAGCCTGCACCATTATAGGCAGTAAGCGAGACGTTGAAGGTGCCGGAGTTTGTATACACAACAACCGGATCGGAAAGGTTAGACGTCGAGGGCTGTCCGCCTGGAAATTGCCACAAATAGGTATTGGCATTGGCAGAAGACTCATTGGTAAACTGCACCGTCATGGTGGCACAGCCGGTTGTTGGATCAGCGCTGAAGGCAGCAGTAGGAATAGTATTGACCAATAGTGTTTTGGTCGAAGCGCCACAATCGTTTTCTACAATGAGCGTAACCTGGTAAATGCCGGCTTCCGGGTAGGTATATACCGGATTTTGTTCATTGCTATAACCAAAACCATCACCAAAGTCCCAGTTGTACGATATCGCATTCTGGGAGGTGCTGGTGAAGTTATACGTCAGATCATCGTATGTGTAGGTAAAGTTGGCCGTAGGCTCCGGCTGGACGGTGATCTGTTTGGTTAGCGAAACCGGTCCGCCAGGACCACTGAGGGTCAGGGTGATGTCGAAAGTGCCGGACGCTGCCCAGGTGACGGTTGGATTTTGCTGATTGGATGTCGGCGGGGAGCCAGCCTGGAAGGTCCAGTTCCAGGCACTGATATTGCCGGAGGACATATCATTGAACTGTACCGACTCATTTTGGCAGGGCGGGTCCGGCGACCAGTCGAAATCTGCCACCAAAGGGGGATTGCCGCCACATTGCTCCAGGCAACCGCTGGCAATTTTCTGGGTCATGTACGCATTCATTTGTGACTGGGACTGGCTGCTCCAGTCGGGGCTGCTGTTTACAAAAGGACACATGACAAAGTTAGGCGGGCAAACACCGCCACCGGTATCGTGTGTTGCCGTGAAATTATGGCCGATCTCATGTGCTGTCATGCCCCGCAGGAAAAGCGAATTACTGGTAAAGTCCTGCAGACAGTGGTATTTATTACTATTACAAAGGCCGCCCAGGTAAGCGATGCCAACAGTGGACCCGTTGAAGTCGCGGTTTGTCCAGAGTTCACCGTTGTCAAACGGAACACCAAAACCACCACCATTTCCCCAGCTTCGGAACGAGGCCAGGAGGACACCTGCATCATTCGAGTTGGTCCATGGATCAGCGCCGGTAACGACAAACTGGGTTACGATGACAAAGGTAATGTCATGGACAAAGTTGCCGGTGTACAGGCCTTCCACATCATTAATGACGGCCACGTTATGTGCTTCAACTGCACCGACGGAGCCATACTTGTCAAACATGGACTTGTCCGATGCAATCGCAATTTCAAGTTCGTAACACGCCGAAAACTCCGGATCTTCAAATTTCCCTTCCATGATTTCTTTCAGATGGGAAAGATCCTCCGAGCCGACCACCTCTTCACAGGCGGCATCCTGGTCTTTGATCACGGCACTTTCCGGATAAACCAGAAACAGGTCGCGCTCGGCGTCTTTTTGATGATACCAAAGTGGCTCAATAAAATATGTTTCGTCAGAGCCCTGGATAAAACCATGGATAAAGTTTTTGTCCATGGTCAGGCGTACCAGGCCACCAGAGCCCAGCTCATACCCTTTGAATGCTATATCTTTTGATCGGCCCCGGTTTTCTACTCCTTTGTCGGTCGATACCCGGAGGGAATATCCCGGTGCCAAAACAGTGCTGTGTTCGAGGGCAAGCGTCCAATGATGGGAGCCGAGCGTGAGCGTTACAGCAGAAGATTCCTCGGTTTGTTTAATATATTGTTGAATTTCAAGCGGATTAAAGCGATAAATTTCCCAGGAGGTCAAAATACTTTTCAGCGCCTCGGGTGTTTCCGCTTGCTGAAGGGTGCCCTTAAAATTTTGTGCCTGCACCGACAGGGACAATAAAACAACTAACAGAAACAGAGTAAGCCTTTTAAGCAGAGGTACGTAGTTGAGCATAATACTGGCTTGGTTTGATTTCAATTTAAAACAGATAGCACGAGAAATTCAGTTGGAGGGTTGCTTACTTACTTCATTTAGTTCCCCTAAGGTTTTCGGCACATGACAATTTATTCAAAGAACAGATTACATACCGCATTCAGGCAGCGGAATTGAAAGAACGCCGTTTATTTACGGCAAAAATTTAAAAAAAATAGCAATTCGCCCAGAATTTAATGGGCGAAAGTAGCGCATGTTGGCAAGATTCGTTTTCGCTATTTGTAAAATTGATAATTTCGTCAAAAACCTGACGCTGTTAACGTTAAACTACTTTTTCTCAGAAAAACTCAATTATTCCTATGCAGCATTTTCGCTTGAGTATTGTGTCCTTTTTACTGCTTACAGGACTTACCCTGTGTACCTCTGCCCACCTGATTGCCCAAAACCGGTTGCAGTATTCGGCACCGGTTGCCGGATTTAACCTGCCGGACAAGAAAGACGCCCCGTCATTTAAGGACCGGCTCTGGTATGGGGGCGGGGTTACGCTCGGATTCTCCGGCGGTGCAGGTTACAGCCTTTTTGCATTCGGGGTTTCGCCCATGGTCGGGTACAAGATTGTCGGACCTTTGTCTGCCGGTCCGCGCTTGTCTTTACTATATACTTCACAAAAGTATCCGGGTGTTCAGACGTTTAACCTGTTCGATGTGGAGTTGAGTCTCTTTGCCCGCGTGCGGGTTTTTCGCGGACTTTTCATCCAGGGAGAATTGGGGACGTTATCTGATCAATATGTCTACCAGGATAACCTGGGGCAGTTGGGCAAGGATACCCGTACAAGGCCGGCTCAATATCTGGGGATAGGCTACAATTTTTCAAACGGTGCGGGAGGCGTCGGCCAGGAGATTGCAGTGATGTACGACTTCTATGTCGGTAACGATATAAACTCGTATGAGCAACCGTGGCAGTATCGTCTGGCGTTTACATACGGCTTTTAACCCGGGCACTATCTGTCTGACAAACAACGCTTTGGCAAATCAGGAAATCCCGGACATCCCTTATGATAAGGATGTCCGGGCCGTCCTGTTATGCCGACCGGATCCGTTCGCCACCGGTATAGATATTGAATTGTTCGCCGCGTAAAAAGCCAATTAGAGTCATGCCGGATTCTACAGCCAGTTCGAGCGCCAGGCTGGATGGAGCACCAACAGCAGCGAGTACTGGTATACCTGCCATGGCGGCTTTCTGGACCAGTTCAAAACCGGCGCGTCCGCTGACCAGGATCATCTGATCGCGGAAGGGTAGGGGGCAGGCGTTGCGCAAGGCGGCGCCTATCACCTTGTCTACAGCATTATGTCTGCCGACGTCTTCCCGTAAAATGCTTAACCTGCCTTCCGCTGTGAAGAGCCCCGCAGCATGTAAGCCACCAGTGGTATCAAAGGTCTTTTGGGCTTGCCGTAGGGTTTCTGGCAGGCCATAGACTATTTCCGGAGTAACCACCGGAAAGTTTGCGGATGGATAATAGCAATTGACAGTCTGAACATTTTCCAGCGCAGCCTTGCCACACACACCACAACTGGATGAGGTAAACAAGTGTCGCTTCAGCCGTTCTTCATCCACCGGTATGTGCGGAACGATTTCGACCAAAATGGTGTTTTCTGCTAACCATTTGAATGCCAGTACCTGGCTATGGTCCATCACGATCCCTTCTGTAAACAGGAAGCCCATAGCGAGATCCTCATCTTCTCCCGGCGTGCGCATGGTAACGGCGACGGAGAAGTGCCGTCGCCGCTCTCCGGATCCGTGTGCGATCCGGATTTCAAGTGGTTCTTCCCGAACCAGGGCATCTTGCCGTTCCTGAATACCAGCCGGTGTCCTGGTTTGCGTATGGATATGCTGTATACGCTTCGTCACAAACAGTGCTTTTAAGTATGGCGTTGAATTTGACTGAATCTGTCCCGGTTCGAACGTTTTAAAAACGCTGCACCGTGTAAATATTTAAACGTACAAACGGCAAATTGTTTTCCGCGTGCGAGGTAAGCGATACCTTTGCGCGCTCAAATGTACAGATATGACAATAATTAATACCCTGCAGCAAGCGGTTTCACAGGCCGTCGAAACCTTGTATGGCGCTGCTGTAGAGGCGGAAACGATCCAGGTTAACACTACACCTGCCGAGTTTACCGGTGATTTTACCATTGTTGTGTTCCCAATGGTGAAGCTGGCCAGAAAAGCGCCGGATGTGGTAGGCGCGGAAATTGGCGCTTATCTGCAGGAGCGGGTTCCGGAAGTGCATCAGTATAACGTGATCAAGGGGTTTCTGAACCTTGAATTAACAGCAGACTTCTGGCAGCGGTTTTTACTGGAAGAAGCAAGTACACCTGAATTTGGTCGGCAGGCCAGGAAAGGTGAAAAGGTGATGGTGGAATACTCTTCCCCCAATACCAACAAACCCCTGCACCTGGGCCATGTCCGGAATTGTCTGCTTGGCTGGTCGTGCAGCCAGATCCTGGATGCGGTAGGGTATGACGTCATTAAGGTTCAGGTGGTCAACGACCGGGGTGTGGCCATTTGTAAAAGTATGCTGGCCTGGCAAAAATTCGGGAATGGTGAAACGCCGGAATCTTCCGGAAAAAAAGGCGATCACCTGGTTGGCGATTACTATGTACTGTTTGAGCAAAAAACCAAGGATGAATACGCCGATTGGCAAAAGTCGGAAGCAGCGCTTGCAGCCTATGCCGGCCGCCAGCAACAGGATCAGTCCGAGGAGGCTTTTTTTAAGGCATACAAAAACAAGTGGTTCAACGAACAATCCGGTCTGGGCGCCGAAGTGCGGGATATGCTGCTGCGTTGGGAAGCCGGCGATCCGGATACTATAGCGCTCTGGAAACAACTGAATAGTTGGGTATATGCAGGCTTTGACGCTACCTATGCCAAAATGGGAGTTGATTTTGACAAATTGTACTTTGAAAGCGACACCTATTTGCTGGGAAAGGATATTGTTGAAGACGGGCTGAAGAAAAAGGTGTTTTACCGGAAGGAGGACGGGTCTGTTTGGGTAGACCTGTCGGATGCCGGATATGACGAAAAGGTGGTACTTCGTGCAGACGGCACATCGGTCTACATCACGCAAGATCTGGGCACCGCCAGAATGCGGTACAAGGATTTTGGATGCGAACAAATGATCTATGTCGTCGCCGATGAGCAGAATTACCACTTTGCTGTCTTATTTGAGGTGCTCCGCCGGCTGGGAGAGCCTTATGCCAATGGCCTGCACCACTTGTCTTATGGCCTGGTGGAATTGCCGACCGGCCGGATGAAAACCCGTGAAGGCACGGTTGTAGATGCCGATGACCTGATTGAGGAGGTCATTAGTATTGCGCGTGGACAGGCCGAAGAATATGGCGCACTGGAAGGTGTGACCGCCCCGGAAAGAGAAGATATTTTCCGGCAGATTGGATTGGGCGCACTGAAATTTTTCATGATCAAGGTCAACCCGAAGCGGAAGATGATCTTTAATCCGGAAGAGTCCGTCGATCTGCAGGGCCAAACCGGGCCGTATATTCAGTATTCGGGTGTTCGGATCAATGGATTGATGCAACGGGTAGAGCAGGAAGGCGTAGATCTTACTCCGGCAAAGGCCTATACCGATTTTCAGCCCCAGGAGAAGGAATTACTAAAAGGGCTATATGAATATCCGGGCATTATTCAGACTGCAGCTGCTGAATACGATCCCTCTCATCTGGCGAACTATTGTTACAACCTGGCGAAAAGTTTTCACCGTTTCTGGCATGATCTTTCCGTTTTTAACGCTGCCGATCCGGAAGCACGGGCATTCCGGCTGGAGCTGAGTCGCGCAGTGGGTCAGGTCCTGCGTTCCGGCATGGGGCTCCTGGGAATTGAAATGCCGCAAAAGATGTAAAAGAGGAGCCAAAAAATCCGGTGATTCGTTCGGGCAAGTCCGATGAGGCCTTATATTCGCCCCGCCTAATCAAAATAAAATCAAATTATGCTCTCGGACATTGAAATCGCCCAACAAGCGACCCCCAAACGAATTGTTCCCCTCGCCGCTGATACACTTGGAATACCTGATGATGCGCTGGAGCCATTTGGCCATTATAAGGCTAAAGTGTCATTGGAATACCTGGACAAGCTGCCGGCACGCACATCCAGCAAACTTATTTTAGTGACTGCGGTCAGCCCTACGCCGGCCGGAGAAGGCAAGACTACTACAACTGTCGGTCTTGGAGATGCCTTGAACCGTATCGGGAAAAAGACGCTCATTTGTCTGCGTGAGCCTAGCCTGGGCCCGGTTTTCGGAATGAAAGGCGGTGCAGCCGGCGGAGGTCACGCACAGGTGATCCCAATGGAAGATATCAACCTGCATTTTACCGGCGATTTCGGCGCTATTGGCCTAGCCAACAACCTGCTTGCTGCAATGGTGGACAACCACATCCATCAAGGGAATGCCCTGGACATTGATGTTCGCCGGGTGACTTGGAAACGGGTTGTTGATATGAATGACCGCGCCTTGCGGGATATTGTGGTTTCGCTTGGCGGTATTTCCAATGGATACCCGCGGCAGGATGGTTTTGACATTGTTGTAGCGTCCGAAGTGATGGCCATTTTTTGTCTGGCCACTTCCCTGACTGATCTCAAAGAACGGCTGGGCAATATTGTTGTCGGGTATACCCGGACAAGGAAACCGGTTCGTGCCCGGGATCTTAACGCACATGGAGCAATGACAGTGCTGCTGAAGGATGCGATCAAGCCCAACCTGGTACAGACACTGGAGCATACGCCTGCCTTTATCCATGGCGGTCCGTTTGCCAATATCGCACATGGTTGTAATTCTGTTATTGCTACCAAAAGCGCTCTGAAACTGGCTGATTATGTTGTGACGGAGGCTGGCTTTGGTGCGGATCTGGGAGCGGAAAAATTTCTGGATATCAAGTGCCGCAAGGCAGGCCTCCGGCCGGATGCTGTCGTGTTGGTGGCAACACTTCGTGCGTTGAAATACCATGGCGGTGCCGATCTGGCCGAACTCAACCAGGAAAACCTGGATGCCCTGGAAAAAGGCATTGTGAATATTGAACGGCATGTAAAGAACATCCGGGAGACGTTTGGACTGCCCTGTGTGGTCGGGATAAACCATTTCACCTTCGATACGGAAGCAGAGATCGATCTCTTAAAACAGAAGTTGGCTCCGTATGGTGTTTCAGTCGTGGTTTCAAAGCACTGGGCCGATGGAGGCAAGGGTGCAGAGGACCTGGCACATGCGGTAGTTAAAACGATCGACGATAGTGAAAACAATTTTCAGTTTGCCTATTCGGACGAGATGTCCCTTTGGGATAAAATGAAAGCTGTTGCCACCAAGATCTACGGTGCCGCCGATATTTCTGCTGATGCTTCGGTTAAACGCCAGATCAAGAACCTGGAAGAACAGGGCTATGGCCATTATCCGGTTTGTGTGGCGAAAACCCAGTATTCCTTTTCAACGGACCCCAAGAAACTCGGGGCCCCCTCAGGCCATGTGGTCAATATCCGCGAGGTACGTCTGGCGTCCGGGGCGGAGTTTGTGGTGATGATCTGTGGAGCGATCATGACAATGCCCGGACTCCCCAAAGTGCCCTCCGCGGAAAAGATTGATATTGACGAGCAGGGCAAGGTCGTCGGACTCTTTTAGGTTCCGGGCTTTATTTGCTTCTTTAGAGCAACGATTTTCAATCTGACCGCAGAATTGGGTGGAATAACTCAAACTTCTGTGTACCCTTGTTAAGATAGTCGGTATCTTTGCGGCTGCTTAACCCATTTCCATTTATGCGCACAGAAAACGATTTGTCCGGGGAAAAAGAATCCCTGAATTTTATTGAAGAGATTATCGAGGCGGATCTCCGGGAAGGCCGCCATTCCGTTATCCAAACCCGGTTTCCGCCAGAACCGAATGGATATTTGCATATTGGTCACGCTAAAAGCATTTGCCTGAATTTCGGCCTGGCCGAAAAATATAATGGCAAATGCAACCTGCGCTTCGACGATACGAACCCCACAGCAGAAGAGCAGGAATATGTCGATAGTATCATCGATGATATTCGCTGGCTGGGTTTCGAACCGGACCAGATTCTGTTTACGTCAGATTACTTCCAACAATTATATGATTGGTCGCTCCAACTGATCCGGGACGGCAAGGCATATGTGGACTTTTCCACTCCGGAAGAGATTGCAAAGTCTAAAGGCACTCCAACTGTTCCGGGTACGCCTACAAAGTATCGGGACACTGCCCCGGAAGAGAATCTGGCCATTTTCGAGCGGATGAAAAACGGGGAGTTCCCGGATGGCCACTGTGTATTGCGCGCGAAGATCGACCTCGCTTCTCCGAATATGCATATGCGGGATCCCTATTTGTACCGGATCAAGCACGCACACCATCACCGTACCGGCGATACCTGGTGTGTATACCCGATGTACGATTGGGCACATGGGCAAAGCGACAGTATTGAGCATATCACACATTCTATCTGTACGCTGGAATTTGTCCCGCACCGGGAGTTGTACGACTGGCTGATCACCCAATTGGGCATCTTTCCTTCCAAACAATATGAATTTGCCCGGCTCAACCTCAATTATACCGTAATGAGTAAACGGAAATTGTTGCAGCTGGTCAGGGAAGGAAATGTGCGGGGCTGGGATGATCCGCGGATGCCGACCATTCGGGGACTGCGCCGCCGGGGTTATACACCCGAAAGCCTACGCGAGTTTGCACGCCGGGTTGGTGTTGCCAAACGGGACAATATTATTGATGTGAGCCTCCTCGAGTTTTGCATCCGGGAAGATCTGAATAAGCGTGCGCTCCGGCGCTTTGCAGTGCTGAATCCCCTGAAAGTAGTGATTACCAACTATCCGGATGGCAAGGTGGAATGGCTGGAAACGGAGAACAATCCGGAAGATCCGGATGCGGGTACGCGACAGTTACCCTTTTCCCGGGAATTGTATATTGAGCAGGATGATTTTATGGAAAACCCTCCGCCAAAATATTTCCGCCTTTCTCCCGGAGGCATGGTTCGCTTAAAATCAGCCTTCATTATTCAGTGTACGGATGTGGTGAAGGATGCCGGCGGTTCGATTAAGGAGATCCACTGCACCTATGTGCCGGAAAGCCGTTCGGGCCAGGATACTAGCGGATTGAAGGTGAAAGGTGTCATCCACTGGTTGTCGGCTGCGCATGCCCGGGATGCAGAAGTGCGGTTGTACGACCGATTATTTACGGTGGAAGATCCGGCCGCTGAGGAGGATTTCAAGCAAGTTATAAATGCGGACTCCCTGGAAGTGATCAGCCAGGCTAAAATTGAGCCGGCACTTACCGAAACCAGTGAAGGGGAGCGTTATCAGTTCACCCGGCTGGGATATTTTGTGGTTGATCCGGAGGCTACTGCTGAAAAAACTGTGTTCAACAGGACGGTTACCCTGCGCGACACCTGGGCGAAGGAGATGAAAAAGCAGTCCTGATTTTGTTCATTCAATGGCTTATTTTATATAAATGCAGCCAATATTGGACGATTGATAGCATTTTTACAGCCTGCTGATAATCCTGAAGGTATCTTTGACACTCTATTGTCTATTTTTTTCAACTAAATAAATCTACAGATGAAGCAATTGCTTACCCAATCACTCGCTGTACTGGCCTTTTTGCTGCTTGGCAGCGCCGTACAGGCACAAACCCCGTTTTGGAGTGAAGATTTTGCCGGTGGTATTCCTGCCGGTTGGACCAATGTAGACGCATCTGGTCAAGGTGCTGTCTGGACCTGGTGTAATGATCCGGCTGCCGGCAACAACCAGGTTGGTTGCCCGAGTATCTGGGACGATGGATTGAACGAACAGGAACCATTTGCCGCTACTACGGCCACCAATGGCTTTGTAACGGTAGACTCTGACGAATACGGTAATATTCCGGCTAACCACGTTTCGGAACTGACTACAGATGCCATTGACTGTTCTGGTAAATCCGAGGTGTTTGTCACTTTCCAGACCCACATTGGTGTATACACGGTCAATGCAGAATCTGGTGCGATCCTCCGTGTGAGCACGGATAAGATGAACTGGACGGACTACACCATCTTCCCGGGCCTGACCACCAGCATCCGCTGGTCTGCCAACCCGGAAACCCCGATCCTGGATATCTCGGCAGCTGCTGCCGGGAGCGCTACGGTTTATCTCCAGTGGCAGTGGACAGGCAACTATGAGTATCAGTGGAGCCTGGATGATATCGCAATTTACGACGCCAACCCGACACCGCGTCACGACGTTGCCATCGGTGAATTTTTCTATCCCGCATCCAGCATGGCAACACCCGAATCCCAGATCGGTACGGATACGTTTGGCTTTTTTGCCTACCTCTCGAATCAGGGTACAGAAACGCAGACGAACATCAAGTTAAAAGCATATGTAACCACAGATGCTGACGACGTAATCTGGCAAGACAGTGTGGTGATCCCCGCGCTTGCTGCAGGTGTAGTTGACTCTGCTTTTGAAACACCGAATCAGTTTGCTCCCGAATTGCCTATTGGCGAGTATCGCATAAAGTACACAGTTTCGGCTGACTCTGTAGACCTGCGTCCGTTCAACAATGCAGTTGAAAGCACGTTCTATGTGACGAACAATCTGTTCTCCAAGGAAGACGGTCCGGAGCAAGGCTATCGCCCGTCGGGCGGTGGTGACTGGTACGTGGGCAACCTGTATACCATGAGTGCCGGCAGCATGGATTCGTATCGTGCAACGCTCGCTCAGTTTGCATTCGCTACGAATGCCAGTGAATTGCCGACTGCCGATGTGGAAGCTACGATCTTCCTTTTCCGTGTAGGCGACAATGTCGTACTGAGCGGACCGGATTACAACTTCCAGGATGCAGACTTCCTCAACGGTGACCTGGAATGGTTGGGTGTCGGCACATATGATGCTCCGGATACTGTTGGCAACTATGAAATGCAAACAGTGGAGATCCTCGATTTCAACACCAGCTCCCCTGGAGTATTGCTGGAAAATGGCGCACGGTATATCCTGGCTGTCGGTTATGCCGGCCTGAGCAATGTAGCGTTCCATGCTTTCAATGACAATGTGAACTACCTGTTCCCGTCGACCATGACGTACAGCGATCAGTGGTACACTGGTGGTTTTGGTGGTGATGTCAACGCTATGCTTCGTATGGCGATCAGCCTGGTGAGCACGACAGACAACACGCCGCTTCCGGATAACACGATGAAGATCTTCCCGAACCCGGTTAGCGAAACGCTGAACCTTGCTGTTAGCTTCGATCAGCCGACGGATGCAACGATCACGATCGCCGATCTTACCGGCCGTGTGATCATTGTTCAGGATCGTGAAGGCCTTACGCAGGAGAACCTCTCGTACCAGCTGCAAGTGGCTTCCGGTACCTACTTGGCCCGTATTGCTACGGCAGAAGGCACACTGACGAAGAAGTTTGTCGTACAGAAATAATGACTTTTTAAAATGCCAGTGGGTGGCAACACCCAGAAAAAAGCCTGACCCGGATTACCGGGTCAGGCTTTTTCTTTCAGGAAGTCCAGGATAAGTCGCGCAGCCCTGTCAGAAGCCCCTCCATCGCCCAGTTTGTGGCGCAATTCAGCATAGCCGGATTCTATTTCAGCTGCCCGTTCAGGAAGTAGGATATCGGCCAGGGCAGCCTGCAGGTTTCGGGTGTTTAACTCCTGCTGGATAAGTTCCCGGACTAAAGGACGATCCAGGATAAGGTTGACGAGAGAAATATACCGGACATTTACCACACGGCGGGCAATGGCATAGGAAATGGCGTTGCCTGCATAACACACTACCTGGGGCGTACCTATCAAGGCAGTCTCCAAGGTAGAGGTGCCTGATTTTACCAAGGCTGCTGTGGCGCTGCGCAACAGGTTGTAGGTCTGTCCTTCCACTATTGAAACCTCAGGGAAAGGCGCTAAATATGGTTGGTAAAATGTGTTGGGCAGCGATCCGGAAGCGGCAACTACGAAGCGATACTCCGGGAAAAGCGGGGTGACAGACAGCATGATGGGGAGGATACGCTGCACCTCTTGTTTGCGACTGCCAGGCAACAGTGCAATCACCTTTCGGTCATCCGCTACTCCTGTCTTTTCCAGTGTTCCAGACTGCTGCTGTAAGGCATCCAGCAATGGATGCCCTACAAAGTCGACCCGCATTCCGTATTTCTCGTAAAAGGCTGTTTCAAATGGAAGGATGACCAGCATTTTATCTACATCCCTTCGAATAGCATGTACCCGGGAGGAATGCCAGGCCCAGATCTGCGGTGAGATATAATAGATAACCGGGATCCCCTGTTGTTTGGCCCATTTAGCAATGCGAAGGTTGAAACCAGGGTAATCGATCAATATCAAAGCGTCAGGCCTGAAATCCACAATATCGGATTTGCAGAACCGGAGATTCCCCATGATCGTGCGCAGGTTTTTTAAAACCTCCCAAAAACCCATAAAAGCCAGATCGCGGTAGTGTTTGACCAGTATACCACCTGCTGCCTCCATGCGATCGCCTCCCCATATCCTGCAGACAGATTCGGAACGCCCGGACCGGAGTGCCTTGATCAGGTTTGCGCCATGGAGATCTCCGGAGGCCTCTCCGGCGATGATGTAAAACTTCATACAAACAGGGTTTTCAAACGACCAATAAAAAAGCGGCGGCGGGCATGATCTTGCCCGCCGCCGCTAAAGTCGGTGGAATTTCCGACAATATTAGTGTTGAACGACAAACGGCTTGGATACCATTTTGCCATTGGCAGTTGCTACCAATGTGTACATTCCGTTAGCCAGGTTGCCGGCCTGCAGCGGCAGGAATTGTTTGCCACTGATATTTGCATGGTTCTGTTCCGAAACAACGCGGCCGAAGGCATCGATCAGACGAATTTGCACGTCGGTCGTCTCTTCAACCTGCAGCGTGACTGTTGCCATTTCCTGAACCGGGTTCGGTGCAATAGAAACTTTGATCTCGTCCACAGCCAATGTCGGCGCAGCGGTCGAAACAAACGGGATCGGCGTTACTTCCGAGTTGATGATCCGGCCTGTAGCGTTATCGATCACCATCGTGACGGCATGCATATTGTCGATGTTGTAAGCACTGGGAACAATATACGAGCTCGTATACGACATAACAGAGCCTGCCGGGTTGTTGGCCGGTACGCTACCGGCTTTTCCGGTGAATCCACCTACTAGGGCACGGGCAACGTGGTTGTAAACCATTTGCGAGGCCGGTACCGGTGAGGGCAGGTTCTCAAAACCGCCCATCGGACCATTGCCGCCACCGGAATAAGCATTTACTTGAGCATAGCCGCTGGCTGTGCCGCTCACGCCTTCTTCCGTGAAGACTACTGCAATGCGGAAGTCACCGTTCATCTCTTCCAGGAACTGGAGGGACGAGGTAACGTCAACTTTACGCAACGTCGGATTGAGGTCCACATTCTGCGTTACGATGATCTGTGCAGGCCAGGTCAGGTGTTCGATCAGGGCTGCCTCAAAGTTCGGGCTGCCGAGCAGCGGATCAATGTCATCCTCCCGCTCAACAAGGCCACCCGGATAGCCACCGATCAGGCCGCTGATACCAATGTCATAGGCTGCAACACGCATCGGATCGGAGGTGCTGTTGTGTACCGCGATTGGAATAGCGACATCCGGATATTTGTCAGCAATGTAGTCCATGGCAACAGCACCACGCGGGCACCAGGTGCACCAGGTACCGGTGCCTTCTTCCACAACTACCTTGCGGTTCGGCTGTGCTTCTACACCTTCAATGCTGGCTGTGCCGGAATTATCGGCCATGTCATCATCATCAGTGCCATTGATCTTCGAGATGGTCACCTCAAAGTCGTTAGCGCCCATATTCACCGGAATGGAGAACGAGAAGGACCCGGTGGAACCCAGATTGATGTTTTGATTGGAAATAGTCTCCGTGTATGTTTCCAGACCACGGGTCAACGTTACATCATACGACGTAATGGTCGGGAACCCGGCATTGGAAACGGTACCTGCAATACTAACTTCATCTCCTACCAGCAGTTTGGAATAACCAGTGTAAACGCGCGGAACAGCATCCACATATTTGCCTGCGGCAACAGTGTTCAGCTTGGCTTTGATCACGTTGTCCGGTTCAACAATCCGGACATTGTCCAGCATGGCACCCCATTCCCACTGGCCGCCGTCGTTATAAAGAAAAGAGAACTTAACAGTCGACTGACCGGAGTAAGCAGAAATGTCTACCAGGTATGGGCTACGCCAACCGCCGGCTCCCGTGAAAGTTTCGATCAGCGTCCAGGTTGCGCCATCGTCTGTAGAACCAAACAACTGCAGGCTTTCCGTAACACCCTGGTAAGTACCGCGAATAAAGTATACGTCAAACAACAACCGGATCTCGCTTGGCGCGGTAGAGAAATCAAAGGTTGGTGAAATCAACCGTTCATTGCTTTTGTTACAATTGCAAGCATCATCGTTGGTGCCGATAATGTTGCCCGGACGGGCCGGAATAGGGAAGTACGTCGAAGACAGGAAGGACGTGGTGCCGATACGCCAACCACCGTCTGTAGCATTCGAGGCTTGTGACCAACCAATAGCAGACAGGCTGGTCCCGCCGTCAAAATTTTCTTCCCAGATAAGAGTCCCCTGGGAAAACACAGTAGCGCCCATCGCTACCAGGCAAGCAGCAAAAAGTAGTTTTTTAATCATTAGGATAAAGCATTTGATGTGAACTAGTAGATGCAAAAGTAGGAATTCGGGCTGTGTTCTCAGTTTTTTAGTTGAAAATGTCATTTATTGGCAGACCGCATTTCCTTCAGCGAAAAATCGAAATGATGCGCTGAAAATGAAGCGGGTATATATAGCACTACCTGGTCAGGATCGGATATTCGAATAATGGGTTGTAGCCCGACCAGAAACATCCAGGACATCATTTTTTGCATCAAATGCTATAAAAACCGGATTGAAGGAACTTCCACGCCCCAGATTTGTTAGGGGAGCGGTACTTTTGCGCTGTTGCGATTGATGATTATGAAATTTGAACCTCGGGACGTATTCCAAAAACTGGAATTCGACAAGATTCTGGAACTGCTGGAGCAGGAGGCCATCAGCCCATTGGCAGGCGAACGCCTGCGTTCATTAAAACCTTCAACTGCTTACAAGGATATCGATGTCCGGCTGCGGGAGGCCAGGGAATTTAAACTGACCCTGGAAAAAAATGACCGGCTGCCATTGGAGTCGTATGGCGACCTGACGCCTGACCTGCGCATGTTGGAAATTGCCGATTACACCTTGTCTGCAGAAGGCTTCCAACAGATTTTGCAGATCCTGCTGAATATGCGGGATATCTTCAAGTTTTTCAGCGGTGTAAAAAAAGAGATCTATCCCAACCTCTACAATATCATCCGGGACCTGTCCTTTGATGAGGCGTTGATCAGCGCTATCTCAGCTGTTTTTGACGAACAAGGCGAAATTCGACCGGACGCCTCCCCTGAACTGGTCCGTATCAACCGGGAGATCCAGCATAAGGTACGCGAGCTGGATATCCGGTTCCGACAGATCATCCAGGAGTCAAGGGCAAAAGGGTGGCTTTCCGATTCGCCGGAAAGTTTTCGAAATGGCCGCCGGGTATTATCGGTACCGGTTGAACACAAGCGGAAGATCAAGGGGATTATCCATGATGAAAGCGATACCGGTCGGACGGTGTTTATTGAGCCGGAGCCCGTGGTGGAGATCAATAATGATATTTTTGATCTGGAAAGCGAAGTGCGCCGCGAGGTGTTCCGCATCCTGCGTACGCTCAGTGCTACCATTCGGCCATATGGACATACCCTTGCCGCTTTTCAGGAGGTCCTCACCCGGCTGGATGTCATTCAGGCCAAAGCGCGACTGGCAATGAGCATGCGGGCAGAAATGCCGGTACTGAAAAACAAGCCCCTTATCGGTATCCGAAAAGGATACCACCCATTACTGTACCTGAAGAACAAAGCGATCAAACGAAAAACCGTCCCGTTTGAACTGCGTCTGAATGCGGAAAACCACATCCTGGTACTTTCGGGCCCCAATGCAGGAGGCAAATCAGTTGCCATGAAATCCGTCGGCTTGCTTCAGCTGATGGTACAAAGTGGTTTGCTGGTGCCGGTGCATGAACTGAGTGAATTTGGTGTTTTTGAACAGGTCTTTGCTGATATCGGGGATCAGCAAAGCCTTGATGATGACCTGAGTACCTATTCTTCCAGGTTGCAAAATGCCCAGGTCTTTTTAAAAAATGCCTCTCCGCAAACGCTGGTGCTGATCGATGAAATGGGCAGCGGTACAGATCCCAAACCGGGTGGTGCTATTGCAGAGGCTGTGCTGCGTGGATTATACCGGAAAGGAGTATTTGCGGTAGTTACTACACACTATTCGAACCTGAAAGTTTTTGCGTTCCGAAATCAGGGGGTATTGAACGGTAGTATGCATTTCGACAAGGATACACTTTCGCCGACCTATGAACTCAAGGTAGGACGTCCGGGCAGCAGCTATGCCTTTGAGATTGCTGCCAAAAGTGGATTGCCAAGGCATATTATTGATCACGCCCGTAGCCGCACAGGGAGTGAAACGGCTGTGGATGACATCCTGATCGAGTTGCAACGGGAAAAGCAGGAACTGGAAGAGCACCTGCAGGCAGTGCAGGAAAAGGAGAAATCCCTCGAACGCCTGATCAAGACCTATGACAGCATGCACCATGATCTGGAGGTCGGGCGAAAAAAGCTCAAGCTGGACCAGAAAGAGTTTGAACTCCGCCTGAGTGCCAATACAAGCCGGGAAATAGATAAACTCATGCGTCAGCTTCGGGAAGAGAAAAACCTGGAGCGCATGCAACAGGTAGCAAAGGAACTGCGACAGGAACGCACAGAAAAGGCCCAGCAGGTAGATAACATTCACGAGGAGGTCGTCAAACTGGAAGAAAAAGCCAAGCCTGCAGCATCTAGTCGTCCGTTGCAGGTAGGGGATTATGTACGGCTCCGCGCCGGAGGGGCTACTGGCCGAATCGAGGACATAAAGGGCAAGAAAGCCCAGGTAACGATGGGCGGGCTGACTGTTTCTGCAAATGTCCGCGATCTGTTACCGGTGGCAACTCCATTGCAACAAACGGCTTATGTGGCGAATACGGATATTCAACAGGCTGCCGCTTTTGAATCGAAGATTGATATCCGTGGCATGAGCAAGGAAGAGGCTTTGCGTGTGCTGGAAAAATTTGTGGATAATGCCTTGCTATCCAATGCGGCCGCCCTTCGGATCCTGCATGGCAAAGGGGTGGGGATATTGCGGAAAGTAGTACGCCAGAAATTAAAGGAATACGGCGGGAATATTGCACGTGTATACCATCCGGAGCAGGAATCCGGCGGTGATGGCGTTACGATCGTAGAACTGGCCTGATACTAATCCGGATCATTGCATGCTCAGGTACTAGCCCCTATATTGCAGGTCCATTTAGCACCTTCGTCTATGGACACGGCCTGGCTTAATTTCTTACCGCCATTTTTACAGGGCTTGTTGGTATCTGCAGGGATCGGCTTGATCCTGGGTTTGGAACGGGAGCACCAGCAACAGGCAAAAACCCTGCATTTTGCCGGCCTTCGCACCCACCCGTTAATAACGATACTGGGCTTTGTCGTAGGATTCATTTCTGACCATTATTTCCCCTGGCTGCTTCCAGCTATTTCGCTTGGGTTTGCCTTCATGGTGGCTGTCGCTTATTATGTACAGGCCAATGCAGGCAGTTTGGGGCTGACCTCTGAATTAGCTATTCTGCTGGCATTTGCCCTTGGTGTTCTGGTATCAGTTGGCCATCCTGGAGAAGCACTGGCTGTCGCTGTTGTGGCAACGGTACTGCTTTCCCTGAAGGATGAGTTCCAGTGGTTTATCAAACAGATCACCGAGTCGGAACTGACTGCTTTTATTCGTTTTTTTGTATTGGCCATCCTACTCCTGCTTTTGCTTCCGGACCGGCACTTTGGCCCGGAGGACCTGATGCATTACCGGGAGTTAGGCTGGATCATTATCCTGATCTCAACGATCAGTTTTGCCGGATACCTGATGTTGAAATTCACAGGTTCCGAACGCGGGATCTTCCTCACTGCATTATTGGGTGGACTTTTCTCAAGCACAATGATTGCATGGGTATTTGGTTCCCGCAGCCGTGAACTGCCTGTACTGAGCCGCTCATTAGGGTCAGGCATCCTGCTTTCTTCTTCCATTTTGTATATCCGGCTGCCTCTGCTAACCAGTTTGTTCAGCAAAGCCGTTGCAGTGGAGCTTCTTCTTCCATGTGGGTTAATGCTGGTCGCCAGTTTGTTGTTTATCTGGTTTTATACCCGGCGAGAGGAGTCCAGGCGTACAGAGACGACGGCTTTGCCACTTGGGCATCCGTTGGATATCAAAAACGCGCTTTGGTTTGGTGTGCTGTACATAGGTGTATCGTACTTCATGTACTATTCCAGGGAGTGGTTTGGAGAATCCGGCTCATACTTTTCCGGTATTATTTCAGGTCTAGCTGACATGGATGCGATAACAATCAGTACCGCAAAGTGGGCCCAACAAACTGACGCAGTGGCGTATAGTGCGAACATGATCATCGTGGCCGCACTTTCCAACACGGTTTTTAAAGCACTGGTTTCGATAATTCGCGGCCATTCCGGAATGAGGCGACAGATGATCCAGGGCTTTGGCCTGGCAATAATAATCGGCCTGCTCTGGCTGGCTGTACGATTGTTCTGAACAACCGACCAGAGCAGGATTAGAAGTGTGCCCGGGGGGTAATCAGTTTTACTTTACTTCCAGGTATTCCATAGAAGCCCGCTCCGGATACAAGGCCGCCGCAGAGGCATTTTCACCAACAATGTAGTAATGGCGGGCTGCAGCAGCCGGCACTTTCATGCTGAAAATGCCATCGCCTGCTTTTGCATCCCCGTTTTCGCCGTTGTCATTCATGGCCACCCGGGTAAAGGCAAACATTTTGTGGTTCCGGTAAAACAGCCAGGCTTTTTCCGTATTCGATATAGCAGCGGTGATCAGCACCTGATCTCCTGCAACCTGATGTTTGACCGTGCTAATCTCCGGTTGCGGCCTGGTGACAGCAGGATGATTAAGCAGGTATTGTGTGCGTGGCTCCATTAATTGCCTTAAGCCGATCACCTTGTCCGGACCATGTACCATTGTTTTGTCCAACCCGTTCTGAAAGTCTTCGTACGAGTAAAGCTTCAGGCTGTCTTTTTTTACCCAGGGGTCAATTCCCTTTATCATCGCCTCGGCCTGCTCCAACCACTTTGCGGTTTCGAAGAAATCCTTGGCGATGGTCCGAATGTGGGCAATGTATATCTTCCGGTACAACGGATTGACCAGCAGTTTGGAGATAAGTGGCCTTTTGACCACATTATAACCGGACATCGGGCTGAACTCTATCAATTCGTTGTCTTTCATCTCGGTGAAACTATAGTCCCGGCGCCAACCGCCAAAAGACATATTCAGGTCCCAGATCAACGGATGACCTACACCGGTGGAATCGATCCAGAGATAATAGTTGTGGGAGAGCGCCCCCGTATAACTGTCGAGGTTGACCATTACATTATTGAGTGCGTGCATCCAGAGTGTCTGGTCGACATCAAGCACGCTTTCAATATTTTCCGGGTTTTTGTTTAGCACCTTCATCAGGTGCAGCAAGGGCTTCCAGCTTGCCGGGTCATCTACTTCGTAAAAGGCGTCATAACAACCGGGGCTGTCATTCAGATAAAGGAGCGATGCATTTTCTCCTTTAGGACATCCGCTTTGGCTACGCACTCGTTTCCAGTTGTCCGGATCGCATTTGACCAAATAACCGGCCGTAGATTCAAAATGTTTTTCCAGAAAGTTCTCGTCGATCGATTCGGTATTGATGTAAACACCATAAAAAACATCGTTAACGTACAATTTGGTAAAATTGCACAAGGGTGCTGGCATATACCGACGGATGATCAGGTAGGACAGCGGGTCCCGGATAAAACTAGGGTCCAGGAAGGCATTAGAGAGCTTGATCGTTTCCTGGCCGTCTTCCATTTTCTGGGTTTTGATCCGGTAGTTCAGCTTGACATTCATCGGCAGTTTCCGGATCGTCATTTTCCGGGTTCGGAAATATGAGCTGTTTCCTTTGTACCGTATCCCTACACTGTCATAACGGGTGCCATTAACCCAGGCTGTACCCAAAAGCCGCCCATCCGGGTTCACATTTTTGAGAGAATCCAGTTGGCCGTCCCAATCCCGCGCTTTGATTTCCAGCCGGACTTCCTGAATTCCCGGGCCGTAAAATCCCTGAGCGAAGGTTGTAGAGCCGGTAAGAAGCCCAAGCGCTAGTGTAAGGATGATTTTCAGGTTGTTTAGTCGAAGAAGCGGGAAGGGGGAGTTGGTAATCATAAAGTATAATTATTTCGGATAGTTTGTCCAGATAGGCACCAATGTGCATTTACCCGGAATGCGTAACGCACAAAACCACCGGGCGGCAAAACGTTCACCCGGTGGTTTTATTTCATTGTTAATAAAGTAATCACTTGTTCAGATCACTGAGTTTCACCTCATATGGCTTGTTCATGTAATCTCTTGGAGCAAAGGCAACCGTGCCTGCATTTTCAGAGAGGATATAGTAATCCAATACAGCGTCTGCTCCCGGGGCATCAATACTTATACCAAACATCTTAACACCGGAAGGCAGGTTTGCCGAGGCTTCCTCCTGCATAATCGCAGACTGGTAAGACTGGTTGGGAGAGAAGCGGTAGTAGATGACCAGTTTTTTCGGGAAGCGATCCGCTTTTGCAACGATATTGAATGAGTTGACCAGCTCTTTTTCATACTTGCCGCGGCCCTGTACCGTAATATCGCTGACGGTGGACGGCAGCGCGGTCAGTTCGGGGTGTGTTTTCAGGAAACGCGTGCGCTTGGACATGAGCTCTGCAATGCCAGGGATCTTGCTTTTACGTCCAATAGTCTCTTTAAGACTGTTCTGGAAATCCTCCAGCGTGTATTCTTTGTTCGGATCGTCATTGAATGGGACAACGATCATTGCCTGAAGTTCTTTTGCCCGTGTTTCATAGTCACCGTTGACGAAATAGTCATCATTGATCTGGCGCAGATGCGACAGGTAGATCTTCCGATACAAGGGGTCTTTAAGCAATCCGCTGATCAGTGGTTTTAGCGGATTGTCAGCATGGAGGAGTGGGTCAAGCCGCTGCAGTTCACGCAGATCTAGGTCACTGCCACTGCCGGTGTTCTTGAAGCTTCCGAAACTCAGGTTGAGGTCCCAGTGAACGGGTTGAAAGCGTCCGTGATCATCCTGGTACAAATAGTAGTTTACACTCGGTTTGCCAGTGTAACTATTCAAATTGACCATAACATTATTCAATGCAAGCATCCACAAGGCGCGGTCGACGTCGAGGATCTGTTCGATATTACCTGTTTCGCGGTTCAGTACACGAGTCAGCTCCCTGAGTTGAAGCCAGCCGTGTTCCGATTTCATTTCGAAGTTTTGAAGATAACAGTCCACATTTTCTTCATATTCGAGAGATCCGAAGATATTCTGTTTGCAATTTTCTGCCTCTATACTTGGTGGGTAAGCAACCCCGGCCTTGAAAAGCGCATTATCGCTGGAACCAAAGTGGTTTTGCAAAAACTGATCCCCGATATTCTCCAGGTTGACGAAAATGCCGACATATTCATTATTTACAAATAACTTGATGTATCCGGCCTGCGGAGATGGCATGTACTCGTTTGCGATCTCGTGAAACAGGACTTCGCGTACCAGACTGGGGTCACGAAGAGCGGAGGAGAGTTTCAGGGACTTGTACCCCTGGTGATTTTGGTCCGGATGAGTAAAATTGAGCTTGATGTGGAAGGGGTTCCGTTTGCTGCCCAATTGATAGGAGTTGTTTCCGCGAAAACGCACACCAATACTATCATAAGCGACACCATCGATCTCCACACTTCCGAGTAGCATTCCTTCCCCATAAAGCCGCATCGAGTCGAGCGAGGCATTCCAGGTTTTACCGGGAAGGGTCAGGCGAATTTCCCCCAGGGTCTTTTTTTCAAAAAGGGGGCGAACCGATTGTGTATTCTGACCCGCCAGGAACAGGGGCGCCAGAAGGATCAGGGTAAAGAACAAATTTTTCATATATAACAGCAGCGCGTGTTTAGTAAGTTATGCCCTATTGCGGGTGCAATGATACAAAAAGCTTAAACGAGTTCGCAGTTTGAGTATGTCGAAATACTTTTATGGCTGGTGCTGGCAAGTTATGCGCCGGGTTGCCAGAATAAACGGGTCAGATGATTTCCTCGAACGTCTCCGGGTGCGCTTCCGGGAATGCCCGGACATTGGCTGTTAACCGGGTTTGGTGAAGTGCGGCAAAAACAGCCATGACATCAGACAGAAGTTTTTCATCCACCCACTTCCTGACCTTTTCCGGATCATCAAACCGTTCATCAGTGCCCATTTTGAAACTGAGTTCGTACCCGGGATTCTCAAATTTTACCGAAACCCGGTTGTCCATTTTGAAAATAGTGATCTTTAGCTCAGGGTGGTTAATATTTCCAATAATTCGCATAATCAGGAAATTGTGATTGTTTTACACCAATACAACCAGGCAGATGTTCAGGAAGATTACTCTCCCTCTGGTTTCGAACTGCGGTACACAGATACTGCTGCTGCTGCGCCGATAAAAGCGCCGATCATCGGTGCCCAGATCTCCCCCCAGGCTATCAGACCGGCAATCGCCAGGCCCAGGACCAGAGCGGGATTGAACATTGCCAGTGTGATACGCTGGAACGCGTAGGCAGCCCCAACCGCCATCGATCCAACTGCCAATCCGGCATGGTCAGTTTCAGTACCGGCTGGTACGGATGTATGCAGGAAAACCAGCGTGAGCATAAAACTCCCCAATGTTTCTGCAAAAAGCGCACAAAGCGGATCAAATGAAAGGGGAGGGAGGTCTACTGCAGTGCCATTACACCGGATCAGGAACGCCGCTAATAATGCCCCCAGGATGCTGCCGGAGAGTTGTGCGATCCAGTAATAAGGGAAGTCCCACCGTTCCAGGGAGGCACGCATCAGCGACGCAAGTGAAAATGCCGGATTGAAATGACTACCGGAAACCGTTTTACCAGCATATATGACCCCGGCCAATACTGTACCATATACTAATGGCATACCGGTCTCTGGAGGATATACAATTGCTAAAATTACAGCAAGCACTAAAATGAAGGTTCCGATACCTTCCATCAGATATTTTTTCATATGCCCTTATTTTTGCCTGTTGTCATTCATCACCGCCAAAAATATTGAAATTCTCTATGCGCCCGTTACTCTTTCTTTTCACTCTGCTTTATATGAGCCAGATCTCTAGTTTGACTGCCCAGAAACAACTTCTCACGCCCGAGCTACTTTGGAAGGTAGGACGGGTCTCGCTGGATTGTGTTTCGCCGGACGGTTCCATGGCCGTTTACGGTGTACGCAAATACAGTGCGGAGCACAACAACAGCAAGCGTGTTCTCTACCTGATCAACCTTAAAACAAAGGAGAGCCGCCCCCTGACAGATGCCAGTAGTTCGGCTAGCGATGCGGCATTTAACCCTGCAGGAGACCGTATAGGTTTTATCCAGGGCGGTAAGCTGCATGAAGTTTCGCTTCAAACGAACACGACCTCCCAGGTGACGGAGTTCGAACTGAACGGTTTTAAGTACGCCCCGGATGGAAAACATATCCTGTTCATTCAGGACGTCAAGTTCGATCAAACTCCGACCGAACGGTATCCGGACCTTCCGTCTGCAACCGGCCGCATCTCGGACCAACTATTTTACCGGCATTGGAAGTCCTGGCATGACTATCAATACAGTAATGTGTTTTATATCCGCTATGCAGACGGCAAGGCAGTGGGCAGCCCGGTAAACATTATGAACGAGCCCTATGACTCCCCCCTGCGCCCAATGGGCGGCATGGAGCAGATCTCCTGGAGCCCGGATAGCAAATTCATTGTATATACCTGCCGCAAGCTGAAGGGTACGGCGGAAACACGGAGCACGAACTCCGATCTCTACCTGTATGATCTGGCCACTTCGAAAACACTCAACGTAACAGAAGGAATGGTGGGCTATGATCTGGATCCCGTATTTTCCCCTGATGGCCGCTACCTGGCCTGGACGAGTATGGAAACTGCCGGATATGAGGCCGATCGCCCACGCCTGATGTTGCTGGATACCCGGACCAATGACCGGACCGAACTGTCTGCAGGATGGAATTCCGAGGTTGTACATCCGCAATGGGCGGAAGACGGCAGCGGGCTATACTTCTTAAGTGCAACGGATTTTACCTATCAGATTTTCCGGGTCAACCTTTCTGACCGGAAGATCCGCCAGATCACTACCGGACAGCATGATTACAACAACTTTATGACTGCAGGTGATCAAATCGTTGCAACCCGGGTGTCCATGACGTATCCGGCTGAATTGTACCTCGTAGATCCCACTTCAGGCAAAGCAGAACAGATCACTTCTGCCACTGCCGACCCATGGGCCTCTGTCGCCCAGTCAAAGGTGGAACGGCGTAATGTGAAAACAACGGATGGAAAGAACATGAATGTTTGGGTGGTACTGCCGCCCGACTATGAAGCCGGAAAACAATATCCGGCCTTGCTGTATTGCCAGGGCGGCCCACAATCGGCACTAAGCCAGTTTTTTTCCTACCGGTGGAACCTGCAGCTAATGGCAGCGCAGGGGTACGTGATCATCGCCCCCTGTCGTCGTGGTATGCCGGGCGGTCCGGAAGGACAGGCCTGGAATGCGGCCATAAGCGGTGATTGGGGCGGACAGCCTATGCAGGACCTGCTGGCGGCAACGGATGCCCTGGTAAAGGAACCTTTTATTGATGCCTCCCGGGTAGGGGCAGTTGGCGCCAGTTTTGGCGGCTATTCGGTTTTCTGGCTGGCAGGTAACCACAACAAGCGGTTCAAAACCTTTATCTCACACTGTGGAATGTTCAATACAACCAGCTGGTATGGCACAACGGAGGAACTATGGTTTGCCAATTACGATTTGGGCGGACCGTATTGGGAACACCCGACAGATGCCTCCTGGACTAAATTCAGTCCGCATTTGTACGTCCAAAATTGGGATACACCCATATTGGTCATGCATAATGAATTGGACTTTCGTGTCCCGTTCTCGGAAGGTATGCAAGCCTTTCAGGCTGCCCAGTTACAGGGTATCCCGTCCCGGCTGGTAAGTTTTCCGGATGAAGGGCACTGGATGTCGACGCCACAAAACAGTTTGATGTGGCAACGGGAGTTTTTCCGTTGGCTGGAGACTTATCTGAAATAACCAGGCCTAAAAACAAAATGGCGTTGATGTTTTGCACATCAACGCCATTTTTAAATCTGTTTTTTGGAAAAAAAAGAGCCCCCATCCAGCATTACGCGGATAGAGGGCTATCCCAAAAACCGATTACATCTTTATGCGGAAGGGCTTTAGACAAGCCCATGGCAAATCAAAATTACAAGTGACAGGTTGATTAAAACCTGATGTATGTCGGGAATAAAAGGAGGGCGACTCGACAAGGACTGTCACAATGGAATGATCCATACGTTGCACTACAAAGGTAGACCAAAATCAAGAGAGCGAGGTATACCGACAAAACGGTAATTCTTCCAGGCAGGTTGCGGCCAGATAGTGTTCTGGAAATGTCCGAGGGATAGGGCGTTTAAATTCCAGACCTTTTTATTAATTGATTTTCAGGTCCTTGTAAAGATGGCCAAAGCGCTCTACCAGTTCCAGATATCGGGAGTCAAAATGCGCGATTTGCTTTTCCTCGTTGGCCAACAGGGCATCTAAATCTCCAAAATTGTCGTTGATGCGGCTTTTTATTGTACGCACATAGGTAAATAGTTTGTCGCGCAGGGTCTCTTCCATGCGGCTACGGCCCTGTGCGATCTCGTCGTAATACCCTTTAACGATCTTACGTCGTTGAAGGCCAGCAGATATTCCGGCAAACAATAGCCCGACCCCTGTCAAGACCCCGCCGGTGATATCAAATACAGCAACTTTGGTAACAGCAGCTAAAATAATTCCGATCACGGCAACACCGCTTCCTGCAGCAATGTTGGGAGATACGTTTGCATTTTCCGGAAACAACCGCGTATCGGTGAAATTTTCCGAGCGGGACATAAAACGGCCAAATGCTTCCTGGAGATCCTTTAAAACGGCCGCCCGTTTGTCTGATATGTCTTCAAAAATATAGGAGTCACTCTTCACGACAGTAGTGGTACTTCCCTTGATCTTCAAATCGATCATTTTTGCCATTTGCTGGATGCTGTCAGCCAGGTCTACGACACCATCACTAAGTTTTGCACGCAGTTCGGCATTAAGGTTTGTTTCCAGTTTTTTTGCCAACTCATCCAGCCAGTCCTTAATGGAAGACTGCTTACTGAATATCCCCATTATCGACCTGCGGAGCATGGCCGGGAAAGAGAGTCCTCCTTCCAGTTCCTGCCCCACCTGACGGGTGATCCGGTCGTATCCATGGAGCAGATTCTCGATCAGTATACTGCTTTGATGGTTGGACTTAGCCTCCTGATGGTCGAGTGTTTGTTGTACATCTTCCCGGAAACCCCGGTCTGCCTTAAACTGTGCATTTCGGGTGTCCAGATCTTGCCTGATACGATCCAGCAGGCCTTTTGAGGTGTCCAGGTTGTTTTGCAATTTCAATGCGGCGCCACGTCCTCCGGTCACATGTGTCCGGATATAATCCCGAACTGGTGAAAATCCACTTTCGTCAAACCGACCCTCCAATTCTGCCTTTGCGCTGGTAGCAAAGATCAGGGGATCCTGCATGCCTTTCTTTTGGGCATAGTCGAATAATCCACGCTCATTTACAGCCAGGTCCTCTTCGTTGAGCAGGTCTTTTTGTTGCAAAACAAAGATGATCTTCTTGTGCCAGTCCTGGTGAATGAATTCAAAAAAGTCCCAGGCAGACTGCCGGTATGGGTTTTTGGCTTCAAAAACGAATATGACGAGGTCGCTCGCGGGAATAAACCCTTCGGTGATCTCCTGGTGGCGCTCTACGATGGAATTAGTACCGGGGGTATCGACGATGGCAATGTCACGCAGGATATCCACCGGAAGAAAAACCTTTTTCAAATATGGATTTACCGGCACTGTTTCTTCTTCTGCCCCGTATAGAATTTGCTGAATGGTGTCCGTCATCGGTTGCGGCGCCACCGGGCATATTTCCCTTCCGGCTTCCAGTAGTGCATTGACAAAACTGCTCTTACCTGCTTTGACTTCACCGACAATGACAAACATATACGGTTCGGACATCCGGTTGCGTAACTCACCTACCGTGGTTGCCAGTTCCTTGTGCCCGATCTCTTGCGTCAGATTATGCAGGTCCTTTACCGCATCTTCAACTTTTACCCGCAATGCCTGTGTGTGCTGGTTTAACATCATATTGATCTTGTGACGTCAGAATATTAATTGGTCTCAGTGTCTGGTAAAATTAAGGACTCTTGCAATATGGCTACGGTTTGTTTGCCGCAACACATAAGCAGGTCAAGAACGGACAAGTCTGGTATGAATCCATGCCGTTCGGTAAATACCTGCGGATAGGGCAGGGCCCTGTACCAAAGGAGTGGGGTAGCAGGCTTTGGGGTGATACTGTTTCGCAGATCCACAATAGTATCGGCCTCTAAGGCAAAGCGGTACGTTTCGGTCAACTGCAATGTGCCCTTCCAGCCAAGTCTGCCAAGCAGGTAGTGCAGAATATCCAGGTTGAGGTCAAATAGAAACCGGTATTTCCGCCTGAAGAAAGGCTCCAGATCTGCTATGAAGTGATCAAAGAAAGGCGCATTCCCGTATGCAGTCAAAATGCTGCGCCAATGGTTGACCTGCCAGTTTTCCCGGTATGCAATACGGACCTCCCGGATTGGTGATTGTTGGTGTTTTCCCTTTTCAAGTGGAATACTTAACCGTTGCAGACCATTCGGGCCTGCGATGTGACACCGGTTCCGGTAACTGCTTTTCTGAAAGTGCTCAGCGGATTCCAGGTGCAGGATCGAACTGTGCCAGGCTGCAGCCATCCATGGGACTGGCGGGAAATAGGCCAATTCGAGCAGGTATTGCATAGTGTTTTCTTGTAGTATGCCGGCAAGGTCACTTCCGGTGCTTAGGACCCGGAATTGCCTTGACTTTAAATCCGTTTTTCCGGAGCAACCGGAGCATGCCCTTTTCACCGGCTAGGTGGCCGGCGCCAACTGCACAAAACAGGCTTTCCTGCCGGGCAATCTCCGTAAAGCGCTGAACCATCAACCGGTTCCGGTCAAAAAGCATCGCCCGGCGCATTCCACGCGCATCCTTTCGGGCCGACTGGTAGAGCCGCTGAATGTTGCCTGAACGATACCAGCGCATCATCTTTTTCAGGCGTTTTTTTTGGCGTCCATAGTTCTTCAGCAGCCAGGTCAAGCTTTTCAGGTGCTGTTTGTACGGGATCCGTTTCAACGTTTGTAACTGCTCTTCAAATGTTTCTACCCCTGCTGTTCTTTTCCCCTTGGACCGGGCATATTCCCACAAGGTTTCATCCAGAGAATAAGCAGCCTCTCCTGCCAGCAATGCATTGGTCAGGGCCAAGCTGACTGCCATAGGGTGGAGGTGCCGCAGGTTTTCAGCCGGAACGCCCAACTTCTTTTTACAATAAAACTGCATATTCTTCCAGACCCCTGCTTTCAGGGCCTGATCCAGTGGTAATTGGTCCGCCGGCTGCATTACAGCTGCCACTGCCTGATGGTCGGTCTCGGAAAATTCAAATTCAGTGGCAAAAACGGGGCATTTTTCCAGGTACACCTTGGCCAACTCAAACCATTCGAAAGCACGCAAATCACGCACGTGCATGGTTCCGAAAAGAAAGGAACTCGGCCCTCCCGACCTGGGAGTTAATTGCCACAATAACGATTTTTTCATGTGTTGCGCCGGGGGGATTGTTACTTTTCAAGCAAGATAGTACATGGGATCTCTTCCCAGGATTCGGCATTGCGATTCCATCGCTCTACCTGCAAACGAAGTAATCCGCCCGAACCTGGAAAGTCCCGGCACTTGCAAAGATAACGCGCGATTTGCTGATGTGTTCGTTTGCTGTCGTAAACCGGCACATTCAGTTCCTCCATTGTCCAGTCACTGAGCAGGAGCTTATGTTTGTCGTCATAGGCATATTTGTTCCAGACCCGGTCCATTCTGGCACAGGGAACTTCCAGACTGAAGTAGCTGGCTTCTGCCTGTGTATTGCTATACATTTTCCAGGAAAGCGCCTCATCCCAGATATGAAAAACATTGAATAAGGGCATAATCCAGGCCAGCCCCTGAACAGCCCACAAAACAATCCGGGAGGAGTTGCCCGAGGAAGCCCTTTCCGGCTTCAATTGAGGATCAAACAGATACCATACCATAGCTCCCATGGCAATATTCCAGGGGATCACGACCATATTCCAGTTTAAGCCCACTGGACTAAGCGCTACCACGATGAACAAGTGAAACCCTGGCACGATCCAACGAAAATATGCCCTGGAGCGGCTCCAGAGCAAACCAGGCGCAAATAGCAGCTCTGCCAGTGCCGTAGCATAGCCCAAAGCCGGTAACTGCCCCATGGGTTTTGTCCAGGAAAACGCCTCGCAGAACCAGGGAAAATTGTCTACTGCAAAATAAGGGGTAAGTTTGTTGAATCCGCCCCAGGCATACACTGCCGCCAGTAACCATTGCCAATGCCGGAGCCTGGCATGATTGTCACCGGCACTTCCCAGATGAATCAGGAACACCAACAGATAAAAGTACAGCCAGGGTTGCAGGCGGTTCTGATCTTGCACTACCAAAAGCACTGATAATACTGAAACTGCTCCGATGAGCCAACGCAGACCGGGAAACAGTACCAGCAGAAGAATGCCCGGCAATACCAGCACAAAAGGCAAAATCCAATCCCAGGTAACTATCGGTGCTGCCGCTTCTCTCCATACCGGCAACAACGGAAAAGTACGATCCGCCCACGGGTACCATAATGCCCAGGACATGGCGACTTGCGCCAAAAGTGCCAATGCAAGAATTCGGACAACCCGGTTTGAAGTACGCTGCATCTGTTTTGCCAGTCAGCCAGTTTATGAATTGATCCGCCTGACCAATAGAGTGCCTTGCAGCAACCCGTACCGCTCCATGGCCCTGGTATAATTTTCGGCTTTGTTAATCGCGTCCTGTTCCCCTGCTACAGTGCCGCCCAGCTGCAAGATGTAGCCGGCGCCTTCCCCAAGACAATTTTTAGGTATAATAGTGCACTCAATACCTTTCCGCCGTAATGCATTGGCGCGCTCCCTGGCAAAGGCCAGGCTGGAGAATGAGTTGTCCTGGATGATCCAGCCTTTTAGCCGGCGGATTGCTACACATGGATCGGATGAGGACTCCGGCACTGCCACTCCGGTGGAGACGGGCTCCGGCTCCTCATCGCCGGACAGGTTGATTGTTGGTATCTCCTCCTGGTCATCCCTTCCGGAGAGGTTGATGGTAGGAATTTCTTCCGGCGGCGGACTGACCGGATCCGGATATTGTTTGGGGATACCTCTTGGGTCACGGCGTGCAGACGATTCTCCTTCATATAGATAACCATATTGGTCTTCCGGATTGGTCTCCGGCCTTTCGATGACCTCCCGCACGTCGTCATCCCGAACCGTCAGCACTTCATATGCCATAGGAATAATAGCAGCCAGGGCAAGAAAAAACACCCACTTTTGAACACTTTGCCCCCGCATATACCGGTCGAAGGCAGTATTCCGGCGACTCAGGGGCTGACTGACTGCTTTGCTCAGGCTTTTACTCACCTGATCAAGGAAAAGATACCGAAACGGACGCCAGACCTTGTTCCATGCCTGAGTCCAGTCTCCGGGAAGGGCTGACCGGTAGTTGGACAGGGTGGTTACATTTTGTGACATGGCCTGATACCAGGACCGTTTGGTTACCCAGTGTGCCATAGCACGGTCCTTTCCGTAAATACCCAGCCTGGATGGTGCATTTAATACCCTGACTTCACTTTTATAGGAAACAAGTGCCAGTCCAAACCCATTGTAAATACATTGGCTGCGCAGCTCCGTCAGGTAGGGGTCGGTTTTAGACGGGAAAACGTCTTCCCCTAGCGCGATCCATTGCTCATGTGCAAAATATTGTTTAAACTGTTCAACAGCATAGATATACCGGTATTTTTTCCATCCCTGCATGGTGAAATACCAAAACAGGAATCCAATTAGCCCCATACCCAAAGCAAAACCCAGGTTGCCGGTCCACTGCAAACTGACCAGCCAGGGAAACCGGAATGCAAAGGCTACAGCATAGGCAATTGTAGCAGCCACGGCACCAAAAGCCAGGCAGTCCCAGGTGAAATAAAGCGTATTGAGTGTAAACTTAACCTCCTCTGCTTTTCCGACCGACGTGGCTTCATAGGTACATACGAATATAGTCCCATCCGCTTTCCGGAACGACAGCATGCCGTCGGCGATCAGTCCGCCGGCACTGACATTGTCCAATTCCGTTTTAACGGTATCGGCCCGGTATTCATACCTGAACTTGTAGAATTCCTTCAGGAAAGGGATAAATGCCCGCTTGATATCGTTCTCGGATAGCATCAGACCTTTTTATTCATTTGATATTCGGCCTTGCGAGCGTCATTTTGCCGTTGCCGCAGGACATCAATGTATATGCGGGCCTTTTTATTGCCATAGGAGGTCCAGGCTTTTTCCGCCCACTCCAGTGCAATTTCCAGGTTGCCGTTCACTTCTGCAAATACGGCCATGTTATAGGCAGCCCTGCCGGCCGCCTTTGGGTTGTCTTGCGCGATAGCTTCTATCTTTTTCCAGATCCCGGCGGCACGGTCCCAGTTGCTGCCCTGCGCAAACCGGGCGGCCTGTTTCATCTGTGTTTTAAATCCTTTCGCCTTGGTGTAATATTCCCGTCGGACCTGGATGTATACAGGGGCTATCCGCATACCATATTCTCCGCCCACCAGAAAGGCAACCTTCCGGGTGACGGATACCTGGGATGGCAGGTTCGCAACGGCGCGGCGTTCCGTGTCGGCGCTGGCATCGTTGCGGAGGAAATCGTCGGTAACAACTTCATCAAAAATGATCTTTGAAGCGGGATCGTAAAAACGCCAGCCCATGCGTACACTGGTGCGCATTTCGGCCAGGTAGTCAATAGTGATAGTGGTGCTGCCGTCCTTATTCTTCTTTTTATTCTCCCGGCGATTGGTTGTGGTCATATTGTCTGAATCAAAGGACTCGATGGCCACAACGGCATCTGCACCATAATCCGCGCAGACTCGTTCGACCTCCTGCCAGGGCAAGGGCGGCGGCAATCCGCCACCTGCTTTGCTGCCGGTCATTTCAATCCCGGTGCTGAGCACCCGGAAACGCGGGGTTCGCTGGAGTGCATCGGTCAGACCCCGGACGGCCTCCTGCCGGCTTTGCCGGTCCTGCCCGATCGCCTCGCCGGTGAATAACCCCTCCAGCACATTAAGCCAGCCGTTTGAAGGTTTGCTGCGATCGACAACAGCAATTTTCGAGATATGGTCCGGCACTTTGAATTGTGCGGGCTGTAATACGGTAAGACTGGTTGAAGTGGTACAGCCGGAAAGAAAGGCAAGCCCAAGGATGGCCCCGGGCAAATAGGTTAGCAGGTTTCGGATGTTCATGATTTCAACATTTAGGTAGTGACAGGACAAGGCAGGTAGTCTGGACAAAAGTCGCAGATTTTAGCGACTTTTTCCCGACCCGCTCATTTCCCGGCTATTCTCACTTCTGAAAACCAAGATGAACAACGTCAGCAACGAAATCCGGATTTGATTGTTAGAGGATATTGCTGTATGCCAGAAAGTGAATGCGACAGGATAGCCGGGGGCCTGGCAGGTAAGATTGAGGTTTTATGAAAAAGTATGATATA